>PBPL01000076.1 GCA_002724675.1 Deltaproteobacteria bacterium
GTCAACGGACTGGGAGAGACCCTTCGCGATCTGGTCGTCGACAGGCAGGGAGTCGACGGGCTCCTGCTTGCGTCCGTCCTATTGCTCTTTGCTGCCTTCGTCTTTGTGGTCGAACAGTTGCCCTTCGAATGGTTGCTCGGGGGTCGCCGATGATTGGGCAACTGCGAGAGGGGCTTGGCCAGAGAATCGAGGTGCTGTGCCCGCTTGTACTTCTGGGTCTGGCAGCCATTGGCTTTCTCGGGCCCGAGCCGCGACCCATTCAGGAGGGCGCCGCCTGGCCATCTCTGGCCCATCCTCTGGGTGTGGACATGCTGGGCCGCGACTTCCTCTCGGTGATTGCCGTGGGAGTCACCGACTTCGTCGCACCGGGCCTCTTGGCGGTGTTCGCTCTGATCGGGGCTCTGGGTCTTCGTACGTGGGTGGCCTTGCAGCGTCCCGTACTGCCCGACTATGGGGCCCCCGAGTCAGCGCCAGGGGGCCTGGCGGGGGCCTCGCCGCCGCGGCTGCTCATCGTCTTGCTCGGCATGTTGCTTCTGGAAGAGCCAAGCCCACTTGTGGCAGGGACCATCGTCCTAGTCCTCTATCTTCCGGTCGCCCTGAACGAGGTGGCATCTCAGTTGCGCGATCTGCGAGAGCAGGAGGTGCTGGCTGGGGCCATGGCCCACGGGTTACCACTGCGACGCGTGCTCGGTACCTACTTGCTCTTGGGTTACCTGAAAGAGACCATCGCGAGACACGCGGCGGCCCTGTTTACCCAGGTCGCCTTCACACAGATCGCCCTGTCCTACCTCTTTGGAGCCTCTTCGGTGAGGGCGGGCTTCAGCACATCGTGGGGGATGGAGTTCAACCGGCTCGGCCCCTGGCTGTTGCCGCGACGGCAGGGGATGTTCTGCCCACCCGAGGGCGTGTGTGTCGAGGCGGTCGGCATGATGCACGCGGTGATACTGCTGACCTTGATTGCGGTGTTGTTGGGTGGTCTCCTTCGTCTTGCCCAGCCGAAGCGAGTGGGGTCCGCATGAGCTCGTCCGAGTTCTACCTGCGTCTTCGGCAACCTCGTGTCCTGGTTCCGGGTCGAGCCACACCCGACGGCGGAATGGATCTGGTGGTGGAGCCTGGGCGCCGAACGGTACTGATGGGCCGTTCCGGGGCGGGCAAGACCCTGCTCGCCCGTTTGGCTTTGGGGCAGTTGCCTCGTAGTCCCGTTCGGGCTGAGGGCACGGTCGAGCTCAGGGTGGGAGGCGCATCGGTGACTGTGGACCTCGCCTCGGCCCAGCCGGGGACCGATGTGGCCTGTCTTGCAGCGCTTCGAGGCGATGTCTTGAGCTTCGTGCCACAGGGGGGCCGGGAGAACCTAGTGCCGGGCTGGACGGTTCGAGACCACTTCGAGGCCCTGCTTCCCGTGGATTCCGAAGGAGGGGCGGACGCGGGTCCCGATGCGGCGCGTCTGGAACAGGCAATCGCGGGAATGGAGTCCCTGGGAGTGTCTGGGAGCGCGGAGAACCTGGACGCGGTGGCGACGGAGCTCTCTGAGGGGATGATTCGACGGATCCTGGTGGCGCTGTCTCTTGCGCGAGGAGCCCAGGTCTTGATCATCGACGAACCGACGACAGGGCTCGACCCTGTGTCTCGCGATTCGTTTCGGAAGCTCCTCGACGAGAATCTCCTCGCTTCGGGGGCTGGTGTCTTGTTGATCACCCACGACGTCGGCTTGTCGAAGGCGGTGGGCGGCGAGACGCTGTTGGTTGACGAGGGCGTGATCGTGGCCCGCACGGAGGACCTTGGGGCTGGAGAACCTCCCTTCGATCGCTTTGTCCACGCTGCTCAGTCTGCCGAGGGGGTGTTGTCGTGACTGCACCGCCGGTGGTTCGTGGAGAGTCCCTGTGTTGGACGAGACCGGTGCAGGAGGGTGACGGACGTTCTGTGCTGGAGGGGATCGATGTAGCGATTCACCCTGGAGAGATGGTCGCGATCTCAGGCCCCAGCGGAGTGGGGAAGTCCGTCCTGGGTAGCCTCATGCTACGCCTCCGATCGGTGCCTCCTCCCGGCCGTGTGTTCTGGGGTGAACAGGAGGTGACCAACCTGTCGGCTCGGGAGCTACAGCCGTTGAGGGTCCGGTACCAGGGGCTCCTTCAGCAGACAGGCGCGATCTTGCCGCCTTTCTTGACGGTGCGGCAGGCGCTGACAGAGACGGTTTGCCAGGTCTGTGTTCCGGGGGCTGGAGTCGCAGAAGCGCGGGACCGGGTGGAGCACGTTGCTGACTTGCTGGGAATCCAAAAGATCCTGGATCGCTATCCCAGGTTCTTGAGCGGCGGTGAGCAGCGCAAGTCCGGGGTGGCTCGGCTGCTCTTGGCGGATCCAGTGTTTGCCTTTGTGGACGAGCCTGACGCTGGTCTGGATCCTGTGTCTCAGCACGAAGTCATTGGCGAGCTGAGGCAAGCGGTCGAGCGTACGGGTGTGGCGATGCTCTTGGTGACTCATAGCGCAGTGCTGGCCGAGCACTATGCCGACCGACGCATTCTCTTGCGAGAGGGTCAGCTCCATGCTGCATGAACTCTCGCCATTGCTCTCTGCCTGGACTGTGAGGTCGAGTCTTGCGCTGTCGTTGCTGATGCTCGCTGTTGCGCTCGGGTGCGGCTGTCCCTCGGGCCGAACCGGTGCCCAGAACTCCCAGTTCAGCGGCTCTGGCGCTGCTTCCACTGATCCGTGCCACCGGAGCCTCGATGGAGATCTACGGACCATTCGGTCTCGGTTGGAGAAGAAGAGAGTCCAGGAGGCCAGGCCCTACGTTGAGGCTCTCGCAGGCTGCCCTGATGCAGGTGAGTCGTTCGAGTATCTGATGTTGGCCGCCCAGGTGTACGAGGAACTGGGGGAGTTGAATGCAGCCTGGACCGCGGCGACAAGTGCTCTTCGGGAGGCAGCGCGCCAGGGAGAGTCGGCTGTTATCTCGGAACTGCAGGGCCGTCTCGAGAAATTCACGGAACACTATGTTCGGATTGATGGTGGTGGGCCGTCCTCTCTGGCGCCGCGTATCCGCTACGCTGGAGCGGTCTTGGATGATGTGACCTTTGCACAACTCGAGGTGGTAGCGGAGAATCGTTATGTGGAGTTTGCGCCCGGTCAGTGGGGTTTTTGGCTGTATCCAGGGCGCTACCAGGTCGGTGGTGTGGATCGCGTGATGAAGGCGGGCGATAGTCTGGATGTTCGACCGGGCGGAGAGTGAGGCATGAGCTTCCGAGTCCCAATACTGGCGTCGCTGGTTGTCTGTAGCGCGCTCGCCGCCAGTCCGGCGGCTGCCGAGAAGCTACGGCTGGTGTCAGATGTTCCAGCTCTTGAAGGACGGCAGGTGCAGCGCCCCGTGTGGGGGCCTGGCGCCCAGCCTCAGCTGGTTCATGAGATCACAGATCGCAGTCGGCTGACGTGGTTGCGGGTCATTCGCGTGACCGGCGCGACGATATCCGACGAACTGGTCCCCGGCTCCCGCTCGTCTCGCATGGAGTCCCTGGGTGCTGCTGCAGACCGCGCCGACAGTGGCGCCGCCTGGTGGGATGCCTCCAGCTTTTTCTTTGTCCGATCGGTGGGTGGTAGCTCCAGCCTGTTTTATTTCGATGGCATTCCGCGCGAAGTGCCAGGCTTGTCGGGACGTGTCGGTGAGGTGCGCTCGGACAGCTCACGGCAGCGCCTGTTTGCAACGATTGAGAGCGAGGGTGTCGACGTCTATCGGTTGTCGGGAAAGGGGTTCGCCGAGGAGCGAGTCCAACTCAGCCAGAGCCCGGGAGTCGTCGAGAACTCGTTGGCTGTCTCGAGGGAAGATGGCGGGATCTTTTGGATCAGTGCGACCCCGTCGGGCACTCGTCTAGGAGGAGCAGCTCCCGCTGAGCCTGCGGCGGTTCGAGAGCGTCTGACTGCCGATAGGCTGCACCTGTACGAGTTGATCTCGATGGTGGTTCTGCCGGGAGCCGAAGGGATGGTTGCTTACGCGCGCGTCCCAGCCGGCGTCAAGGATCCCGAGCTTGAGTCACACGTCATGATTCACTTGTCCACGCCCATGGACGGCCGCTGCCAGTTGACGGAGCTGGTGCGCAATGTCTATGTGCCTCCGGGTCTGCCTCCGAGGCCGGCCTATTCAGACGGTGGCCGAGTGCTGTATTACGTCGCCGAGTCAGCAGAACAGAGCAATCCCGTGATGCGTCTCGACCGGGCGACGGGGAAGTCCACTCGGCTCGATCTGGCTACCCACGGACATCAGGAGGTGGCAGTGTGGGAATACACCCACTCCGGGGACAAGGTCGTGCCATGGATCGCCGTCGTCTCTGTGGGGGATGGGGAAGGGGAGGACGTTCGCAATCACCTGTACGTAGGGCCGCTCGGAGATTGGCCTGACTGGTGAGATGGACATGTCGTTGAGTCGATTCAGAGCGCCGCGGTGTTTTGTGGCCTGTGCTGCGCTGATCGCAGTGCTCTGCTCTCCTGGAACCGCCTTGTCCAACGAAGCGGTGGAAGCGGCGACCCAAGCTGCGGGGATCAACGAGGCGCACTGTGCGGATCTGTACAGCTTGAACATCGAGCAATCGGCGGAGACGTACCCCAAGGTGTCGGAGGCCTGGAAGCGGGTCAGTCAGGTCTACGACAGGACGAGTGAGCCATACCTCCTCTATTGGCGTGGTGTCCTGGCCCAGTGCCTCGGGCAGGCCGAGTTGGCAGTCAATGACTTTCAGGCATTCGTCCAGAGCCAGGACGGTCTTGGGTTGTTTGCGAGTCTGGTGCGCAAGGCCAAGACTCGCCTGCGCCGATTGGGGGGGCAGGTGAAAGCTGGTCAGGGGGCTGCCGCGAGCTGGTTTCGATCGCCCGACGTGTTGGAGGTGCGGCTCAGCTATCGAGGGGGCGGCGGGGTTCGGTTCCTCGATTGCCTGGATGAGGTTGGCGAGCCTGGCCGCATAGAGAACACGGCTTGTCTGGGCTCCCTCTACCACAAGGACGTCAAGGCTCCAGGGATCAGCCCGGTGGGTCTGGAGCTGGCTTTTGATCTCTATCCACTCTCGGCGGCGTCATTCTTGGGACTGGGGGCTCGGGCCCTGGTCGACATCGCGGTTCCCACCTACGAGTACTGCGGGAAGCCGGTGGGAGGTTCCGAGGGGGGGCAGCAGGGGGGTGCGGGCAATAGCCAGGGCTACACGTGTACGGACCAGCGTAGCGCGCGGCCCGCGCAGGGGGTCGACTTCCACGGTCACGCGCCCGGGCCTGTGACCCAGGTCTATGTGGGCCCCGTGATTCGACTCAAGAACTCAGTGGCCTCTGGTGGTCGGGGTGCGGAAGTGCGTATCGAGCCACGCTTTGCCATGGGGTTCGGTCGCTTTGCTCCTTGGGCGGGCTCTCCCAAGTACCACAATACTGTTGGCTTCCTCGATGCGGGTTCATACGCGATGCGTCACTTCGGTGGCTCGCTGGCATTGTCCACTGCCGTGGAGCTGGGCTCCAGCACCATCGTCACTCTCAGTGGTGAGGTGGCTGTCTACGCGCCGGTGGGTGTCGAGGGCACCCCTCGCGTTACAGATCCGCAGCCCGTGCTCCAAGAGTGGACTCTGAGCGGCGCCTCAGATGGCGCACCGGTCACGGTGGTGGAAGAAGTCCAGGTGGTACCCGAGGTCTGGCAGAGTCGGAGGATGTATGCCTCGGGTCGTGCGGGTCTTCTTGTTCCCCATGAGAAGGCCAACATCGCCATCGGTCCATTTTTTCAGACAGCCTTTCACTCTGCTCAGGTTGTCTACATCGATCACGAGACGAACTCTTGGAACGCCGGGGCGTTCAGGTACCTCCGCCCGTATCGCTATGAGTCGTTGCTAGGGCACCCGATGTTGGACACGCACTTCCAGGTTGCCCAGAACGTAAGACCGCCGGGCTCGAACGGAACGGACCCGGCCACTGGGGAGGACAATGTAGCAATTGCGAACCCCGGAAATCCTCAGAGCGAAGTCCAGGAAGAAGGGTTTGCTCGGAAGCTTCACTCCACCCGGCGCAACGACCTTTACTTCCTCGTGGGGCTGGAAGTGCGCTTTGGAGTGCGCCCTCGCCGCAAGTAATTGCCGCTAAAGCTTCATGCAGACCCGACGGTTCTCCCGTGTGTGGGAGCGGGCCTGACGCATACGTAGGCGGGTTCCGTAATACACGTCGATGTGGTTGCCCCGGATCCCTCCGCCTGTGTCCTCGGCGAAGCGGTATCCGATGTCTTCGATGAGTAACTCTGTGCCAAGAGGGATGACCTTCCGGTCCACCGCCACCGTGCGCCCAGCTTTAGCGCATCGGCCACTGGCGGCCCGTGGGCAGTCCAGAAGCTCGAAACAGTTCTGGCCACGGAAGTGCACGATCTGACCTTCGTTTGTTCGGCCACTGCCTTGAAGCCGAACGCCTTCGCCAAAGAGGAAAGGACGCGAATAAGTGCCCGTGAGCCCACATGGGTCGGTGACTGTTGGGGTCGTTGGAAAGTCCCGTTCTTGTGCGAGCACGTAGGCGGTGACGTGGAATCTATCCAGATCCTGCCAGCCTGGAGGGCAAGGCATGGATACCTGCCAGCCCCAGGTGTCGAGGGCCTCGAGCTGGGCGACCCGGAGCTCGTAGAAGTCCAGGCCACGTTCTGCTCGGTCCGCCATGGCCGTCTGCCCTCTCTGACGAGCGATGGTCTGTGTCATGGGCTCGAACCGAACTGCGAAGCGCCCGCCCGGGGTCTTCTTGGACGTCGCATGAAGATTGTGCGCCCGGAGCTGTCGGACCTGTCGCCGGGCCGCATCGCGGGTATCGAAGCACTCGTCCAGGACTCTCCAGCCGGGTGGCACGACGATGTCTGCAGCACAGGAGCCTTCTTCTGTCCCGTGGGCTCCGACCCTTGCCGGTGAGTCACCGGCGAGGCCGACCGCTTCGCCATTGCCTCCACTTAGTCCGGAGGCGTCCACCCTTGCGTCCGCGGCGGCTGCGCTCTCATGGGTCGGGAGGCTGCTTGGTGTGGCGTCCTCATCGTTGCTTTCGCCCCCAGCATGTTCGGCTTGCTCTACCGACGTCTGCGAATGGCAGGCGGGAGTAAGCAGGAGGAGAGCCAGCGCGAGGCCCACAAGCGGCCGCGGCGCTCGAGCTGCTCTTCGGAAACCGGCCTCGAGCACCATGGACTCCTTCTAGGTGATCTCTCCGCCTGGAGGCAGAGGTGTCTGTCTGCTTGGCTCGGATCCCTTGTGGGCCTGATCCAGTCCGGTGATGTCCTGCCGCCGAGCCGAGAGAACCGCACCGCAGGAACTGCTGCTGAAATAATGGATGAGGCCCCACCTGTCCACTGCTTGAGCCAACGGTGGAGGCTTTTGGAGCCCTGGCTCTTCAGAACCCTGGGCTGGGGAACAACGAGGCGGGCGACAGAAGTTGATGCCTCCGTGGGCAGCACCTTGATTGGGCCCCATGGTAGCTTTTGACATCAGGGCTGTTGGCCTGTTGCGGAGAGCGGACTGTGGGTGGAATGTACGACTTCGATCTCGTCTGTATTGGCAGTGGTCCGGGTGGTCAGCGGGCGGCAGTTCAGGCTGCCAAGCTTCGTAAACGGGTCGCCGTGATCGACGACCGGCCCATCGTCGGTGGCTGTTGCGTGCACACCGGCACGATTCCGAGCAAGACCTTTCGGCAGGCTGTGGTCACACTCACGGACCTGCCTCGCCATCTCTCCACAGGTCCGCCACTGCGGCCCACTGCAACGCAATTGCTGGAGCGTGTGGATGGAGTTGTCCGCCGGGAGACAGAGGTCATCCAAAATCAACTCTGGCGCAATGACATCGATGTGATCCGTGGGCGGGGGAGCTTTTCCGGGTCCCACTCGGTGTCCATTGCGACGGCTGATGGTGAGCGGTCCATCACGGCCGAGAACATCGTGGTGGCGGTGGGCACACGGCCGGCGCCTCCGCCAGGAGTATCCGATGGTGATGGCCTGATCATCACCAGTGATGGTGTCCTGGGTCTCACGGATCTGCCCAAGCGCATGGTGGTTGTGGGCGGTGGCGTGATTGGCATCGAGTACGCCTCGATCTTCGGAACTCTGGGTGTGGACGTGACCTTGATCGAGCGCAGGGATCGGCCCTTGGAGTTTCTGGATCGTGAGATTGTGGATGAGTTGATGCACCAGATGCGTGAGCATCGGGTCACCTTCCGCATGGGCGAAGCCCTCGAGAGTCTCGATCTAGTGAACAGGGATGGGCGTCGAATGCCTGTCATTTGTCTCGAGTCGGGGAAGCGTCTAGTGACGGATCTGGTCTTGTACTGCGTAGGTCGGCAGGGCAACACGGACACGCTCAATCTTGACTCGGTGGGCCTCGTTCCAGACCGAAGGGGCCGACTCGAAGTCGATGAGCACTTCCGTACAGACGTACCCCACATCTTTGCGGTGGGCGATGTCATCGGATACCCCGCGCTGGCTGCTACATCTAGCGAGCAGGGACGTCTCGCTGCACTCCATGCTTTCGGGCAGCCCGCGTCGGTGATGCCGGAGCACTTTCCCATTGGCATTTACTCAGTGCCCGAGATCTCCATGGTGGGAAAGCCGGAGCACGAACTGACCGATCAGCGAGTGCCCTATGAGACCGGCGTCGCTCGGTATCGGGAGATAGCTCGGGGCCAGATCCTCGGAGACGACAGCGGGCTGGTCAAGATGGTCTTCCATCGTAAGACTCGCGAGCTGTTGGGGGTCCATGCCATTGGAACCGGAGCGACTGAGCTGATCCACATTGGCCAAGCGGTGCTGGCCCTGGGTGGCGGGCTCGACTACTTTCTCGAGACGGTGTTCAACTACCCCACGCTCGCCGAGTGCATGAAGGTGTCTGCACTCGAGGCCCACAATAAGCTTCTCGAACAGCAGGATCTCACAGCCGTAATGGATCCGATCCCCTAGACCCATGATTCAGATCATCATCGGCCTGCTCATTGCCGGACTGGCGCTTGTGCTCCTGGTGCGTTTGGTCAAGCAGGTTATTCGGCTGGTTCTGACCCTCTTTGTCGTCAGTGTGTTCGTGGGGTTGGCAGCCTGGTGGTACACCAACCATGGTCAGGACTCTCCGCCTGTACGGGATGTGGTCGAGCCCATGCGCCAGGCTAGTGAGCCTATTCGCGAGGCAGCTTCACCGGTTGGAGAGGCCATCGAGCAGTCGGCGGAGCCCATGCGGGAGGCGGTGAGCAAGTCGGTGGAGCCGGTCCGCTCGGCCGCGGGCGATGTGGCACGTCGGGGTCTGGAGGCTGCGGAGGAGGCTGCCCGACGGGGCAAGGAATTCTCCTCTCAGGCTGTGGAGCATGCCCAAGAGTTGGGCCGAAGTGGAGCCGAAGAGGCCGCTAGAACGGCTGATGAGGTCACTGGCTGGGTCGAACAGGAAGTGGACAAGGTGCAGGATTCGGTCAAGTCCGACGAGGGCTCGAAGAAGTCCGGGAAAGACTAGAGCGCCGGCCTTGAGGCCATCACTGGCCGCAGGGGCCCAAGAAGAAAAGGCTGACCTCTTGGTCAGCCTCTCTCGACTCCATGACTCCCCTGAGGGAGTTCCAAAGAGAGTTGGTGCGAGAGGGGGGACTCGAACCCCCACAGCCAGAAGGCCACTGGACCCTGAACCCAGCGCGTCTACCAATTCCGCCACTCTCGCGTGTGTGACCCAGCTAGGCTCGGTCACAGGCGCGGGATTATATCGGTGACCGGTGGGTGGTCAACTGCACTCAGGGGATCTCATAGACAACGAAGGGACCACTGGCAAAGCGGCGGATCGCATAGCGGGACAGTGTCTCGTCTACTCGAAGCACCGTCTCCTCGAAGCCCACCCGGAAGTCGGCTTCGGAGAGCAGGGGATAGTTGCTGGCTATGAATCGATGCCGGCGAGCCAATGCCCATCGGATACCTCGCTCCTTGAGCTGGTCACGAAATCCCTCCGGGCTTCCAGCCTCGTGGACTGCGAGCCGGAGGGGGGTGAATTCTTCAGCACCGATCCAGTGCAGCGCATGGGGCAAGTCCAAGCCGTGCCAAGTCCAGAGCAGAGCGATGGGTTCTGCGGGATCAACGTGTGTCTTCACCCAGCGTAGTGCCTCTGCGCCGGGGAGCTTCTTGTCGATATAGGCAGCACGGGACTCTAGGCCGCAGGCGACCGCCGCATCATCGAGCAGATCGACGTAGGGCGAGGCAACCTCCGCGCCGGCCGAGGCCGCCAGCGTCACGGCGAGGACCACAGCGAGGGGGCGCCTCTGTCGCCGAGACAAGCGGCCGCCAAGGCTCGCCAGGCTTCCTGCCGCAAGGGCCGCGATCATCGGCCACAGTGGGAGCAGATAGGCCACCCGTCGTAGCACCTGGGCCCAGGCGAGGAAGCCGAGAGCCACAAGCGTGATGAGAACCTGTGCCTGTCGGCCCTGTCGGACCACTAGCAACACGCCGGGCAGGGCGAGTAAGGGCCAGCCATTCAAGCGGCCCAGAAAGTGTCTGTGGTCGAACTCGCGGCCGAGTAGGAAGAGGTCCCAGGGAGTCCGCATTCGGGAGACTAAGCCCGTACCAGCGCCATAGTTTTCGGTGAAGTTGAACCGAAAGGCAGCCGCAGCAGCTTCAGGGATCGGCATGCCGAGTATGGGATAGAGGGGGTGCCCGCAGTGGACCAGATTCTTCACCAGCCAGGGGATGGTGAACAAGGCTGACAGGCTTCCAGCCATCAGCAGGGGTCTCACCGTGGACTGTCGACCTGCCCCAGATCGCCAGAGCATGATGAGCAGCGCGAGGTAGAGAGGAGCTAGGTACAGGGCGGCGGTGAACTTGATGGCCAGGGCCGCTCCCCCGAGGAGTCCCAGGATCACGGAGCGGAGGCCTGCGCTCGTGGGAGCCTGAGACCAGTCCAGGACGACCAGCGTCGCCATGGTCACGAAGAAACCCATGGGAAGATCCGTTCCGATCGTGGGTAGGAATCGGACCAAGGAAGCCGCGCCAACGGCCACGGGCAGGTAGATGAGCGCGGCTCCCGGCCCGAACGTGCGGCGCGTGATGCGCTCGCCGCAGACGATCGTGAGGAGTCCCAACACAAGACTCAGGGGGCGAAGTGCGGCCCCCCCGGCCACGGAATAGGCGAGGGCACTCGTCGCGTGGAAGCCCTGGGCAAATCCCGAGATGGGGTCCTCGGGGTTGGCTACGAATCCCCCCGTTCGAATGATTTGTTCGATGAATCGGTAGTGGTATTGGACCTCGTCCGGGCCTAGGGCAGGGGCGCCGGCTGCGAAGAAGGTGGGCAGTAGCAGGGCCCCGGCTCCGGCCCAGGCGATTCCGGTGGCGACTGGATAGCGGGGGACTCGGAAGAGTGCTCGGATGCCTGTGGAACGACGTAGCTCCAGCAAGAAGGCCGCCACGGAGAGCCCGACGAGGGATCGAGCCGGCCACACGGTCAGCAAGCCCAGGCTTCCAAGGAGGACGGTGACGCACTGAAGGGCTATCCAGCCCAGGGCGATGGAGAGCAGGCCTCCGCTGACCGGGTCGGTAGTGCCAAAGTCCGGCAGCAGCTTGCGGCGAGCTGGGCTGCCGATGCCCCAGGCTCCGGCGACCAAGAGCCCCGCGGTCATGAGGCCCCAGCCCGAGTGCTCCAGGTAGCCAAGAAGAAGGGCGGCAGGCCGTGTGTCCCGAAAGAGAACTACGATGAGCCAAGCCATCCAGCTCATCACCAGGAGGCTTGCTAGGGCCTTGCCGCGTGTGATGGGTGTCATGACCCCACCTCTATGACACGAACCGCGTCCAAGACAAAGCCACCTGCTTCTGCTGTGACTGCGAGCTCCAGCTGCCGGTCCGCAGGGTCGGCGCCAGCGGAGGGGCTGATTGTGCCCGGAAAGCCGACCCACCGGCCCACGGGAGCGGTCTGGTTCGTTCCATTGAGGTCTTCAGCGGGTGCTCCGCTGACACCCGTGACCCGGCGCAACGTGCTTCCCTGGCGTAGCTCTACTTGGGCCGACCCGGCCGATGGGGTGACGAAGAGTTCGACGCGGACTCTCTCGGGTCCGGGATCCAGGCGAAGTGTGCGGGCCTCTCCCTCTTGCAGGCGGCCGCCGCGGCCGCCGTGCCCGCCATCTACGATGTCCATGGCGTCGCCGCGCCAGTGGGCACCATCTTCCTCGAAGACTCGGATGGGTGTCGAGCGAAGCTGTAGTGTGTCCATGCCGGAAGGACTCCGGCTCCACACCAAAAGACGTCCGCCACCACCGCCCCTCAGGCGATGATGGCCCGGGCCACTCCAGAGCGGCAGTGGGGTTGCTGTGGGTAGATGGGTCGCCCAGAGTTCGATGCCGTGGCTGTCGCGGACCTCGTCGATGCGGAAGTCGTCCAGACTGATTGCCGGAGAACCGAATCCTGCCGATAGGGGGAGCACCGCGCCGGGACCACCCCCCAACGGGAGGGTGTGAATAGCCCCATCCTCGCACCAACTCAGCCACTCGCCAGACAGGAGAGGGTGGACGACATCGCCGGGTGTAGTTACAGGTCGTCTCGCCTGTAGGTTCAGATGCTGCAGCTGCAGTTGGCTGTGGCCGGGAGGCCCGGTGATCGCGGCGAGCCAGGGTTCGGAGAGCGCAAGGTTGGCCGAGTAGTCTGAGGGGCGAAGATCCAGCTGGCTGCGCTGAGAGCTGCCACGACGGGTGACCTCGACTCGGTCAGGACGGCCGAAAGCAGTCCAGCGTCCATCATCGGTGGGTCGGCCTCGAGAACCCAGTCTCGTGATGGGCACAGAGCCGGAACTGTTGGGACTCCAGAGCGCGAGAACCTCGCTGGCCCAGATGAGCGATCCGTCGAGACCCGATGATACCCATGCCTGGCTTGGCTGGGGCGCTGAAGAGTGGCTGGTATGGGTGACCCCGGATGACAACTGGATTGTCTGCAGTGGAGCTCCCGGTTGCTCGGGAGCGAAGCGGTCTACGCGCAGTCGATCGCCGGGCGTTGTGGGCCGGGAGCAGGTGAGCACGCCTCCAGGCCCCCATCGAGGGAAGTCTTCGCTCTCGCAGTCGTGGGCACCGGTGTCGAGTGTTCGTTGGGTGTCCGGAGCGGGCAGCCCACCTGGGGTCGCCGTGGACCAGGGCGACCGACTGGCTCCTGTGACCGGGTCTACCCAGCGAACGGAGAGTTGGCGCCAATGGGGCTGTATCTCTACCAGGCCCCCGTCTCGGTGGTTGGCGAGGAGCGCCTCCAGGTGACGCCCACGAGCCGGCTCTAGTTGAATGGAGTCATCGGCGCTGACCTCACTATTCCTCCTAGTGGATGACTCTGCCCTGAATTCCAGCCGGTGCCCTTCGTGGTGGTTCTGTCTCCAGGAGACGACTGCGATGTGGGGACCGGCAACGATCCATGGTGCTGCGGGGGAAGGCAATGACCGTGTCAGAGCAACTCGGTCGAGCTCACGGTCTCCGTAGAGGAGAACGGCTGTTGCAGTCGACGGACTGCTGACCTCTTCGACCCGAAGCCGTTCCCCGCTCCCTTGCCCCTCTGTTGCATCGTATCCGTCGAGAAGCCAGCGGACTCGCGTCGGTTCTTCGAGCTCACCGTCCACCGGTGCATACAGGGTCAAGCCCGATGAACCCGGCAGTGTCATAACCTGAGGGGCGAGGAATCGGCGCGCGGGTCGCTGGCTCCGGCTGCCCAGTGGGGGGGGGCTGGGATGGAGCAAGTCCGCGAGACGGACGTCCCGTGGGGTGGCCGCTCGGACATTGTCGGACGAGGTCCCAGCGCAGGCCCCGAGCGCTGTCAGGAGCCCAAGAGAGAGCAGCAGAGTGAGCCGCAGTGGCCTGGGACTCGTGGGGTGAGAGCAGCGAGAGGTGGGCTGCGTCATCGCCGATAGGGCGTCGATTAACCGCAGTCGTAGACGAACGTGAGGAGTTGGGTGGACTGTGCGCCACCGCAGTCCGTAGCTGTCACCTGGACCTGAACCTCGTGGGTATTCGTCACCACTGGCGGACAGGAGCCAGCGGGGCCCGGCATGGTCAACTGTGTCTCCCAGCCGGAGTCTATGGCGAGGTTTACCGAGTCGGGGCCCGCTGCGATCGACCAGGTGATCTCTACGGGGTCCCCATCGGGGTCTGTGGTGCCATAGGCATCCAAATAGATGACCTCGTTGGGGCAATTGGGACAACTGTCGCATCCGCCGTAGGGGCCGGCGCTACATACGGGCGATGGCGAATAAAAATAGGCGTCTTCTGTCGCCACGATCTCTGGCGGAGCACTGGCCCCAGCGGGGTCCAGGTCCATGTCCAGAAAGACAGGCGTGGAGTAGTGCTCCCCATCATTGACTACCAATTGCACCTTGTAGCTTCCGGGGACATCGGCATAGAAGCGCGGGCTCTGAGCTGTCGGATCGTCAAATGATTCTTCGCCGAGGATCAGCCCGCTGCTGGCCGGCACGAGCAGGAGGTCCCAGTCGTAGTACAGGGTGTCGTCCTCTGGATCTGTGGAGTTCTCTCCGGTCAAGGTCACGAAGGAACAGGATGCGGCCGACACGAGCTCGGCGACGGCCTCAGGCCCCTCATTCGTTGAGCCGGCCGTGATGAAGGCGAAGTCGGGTTCGCTGTCCACGAGACCATTGTTGACCACCAGGGCCAGAGTGTAGGCACCAGGGGCATCGGGCTCCAGACAACAAGAAGCTCCTGCTGTGTCTAGGTCTTCGGTGGTGACCCCTGAGGCCGATGGCGCAGCTACCAAGGTCCAGTCAAAGGACAGGGGGAGGCCATTGGGATCGACGGAGGCGCTACCGTCCAGGCAGAGTTCATCACCCTCTAGGCCCGACGTGGCTGTCCCAGCATTGGCGATGGGCAGATCGAGCGTGGACCGGGCGCGGAAGATGACCCAGTCGGTGTCAGAGCGAACGCCATCGGGGTCCTCCACCTGCAGCGCAAAGATGAACACACCCTCCACATCGGGGACGACGGTGGTCAGCCCAGCATTGCGATCACCGTTGATGCTGAATGGAGAGTCCCCTAATTGGCTGCTCTCAGGTTTGGTGTCGACCCACCAGTGATAAGAGATCTCGTCTCCGTCCGGGTCATACGAGCTGGCGCCGTCGAGGACGAGCGGGGCCCCTACAGGTGACTCTCCGTCGGCCCCCGCCCGAGCCACGGGCCGGGTGTTGTTGAGCGCTTCCAAGAGCGGCTGACTGCTGACCGCGCCGTTGCCACACCGACTGAGCCAGGGAGTCATGGCCAGCATGACGAGAACGAGTCCACCGGAGACGACTCGACGATCGAGGCTTCGACGCATCACGTGGCCTCACAGTTGTAGGTGATGGTGATCGTGTCGTCATCGGCCGCTCGGCAGTCGTAGACCGTCAAATTGATCTCGACCGTTTGCGAAGCGTTGTTCCCCGGCGTGACTTGTTGTTCCGGGAGCGTGATCTCCAGCACGTCTGACTCCGTGCCAAGGAGTGTGGCCGAGCCGCTCAAGAGATCCCAGTGGTAGTTGAGTGGATCCCCGTCGGGATCGTTCGATTCCTGAGCCTCGAGGATCACGATGCGGGAGCCACAGGGCATGCATGTGCCGCTGCCGTAGGGATCGCTACTGCAGACAGCCTGTCCGTCCACGACGACGTCTTCTCCGGCGACGGCAGTGGGCGGTCCATTGGGTAGAGCGGGGACGGCTTGGACGGCTACATAGTCCGGCGCGGACTCCACCTCACCATCATCCACGGCTAGGCGCAGCGTATAGACGCCTGGTACGTCCCAATTGAACTTCGGACTCGCGGTGAACCGCCCTTCGACGATCGCATCCGAGACCTCGCTGGAGGTCGGCGTGCTCGTGAAGGTCCAGTCGAACTCGAGGGGACGCCCCTCTGGGTCGTAGGAGGCGGAGCCGTCGAGAGTCACCTCAGTAGGCGCGCACGGAGTAAGGAGGACGGAGGTACCCGCATCGGCAACTGGCGGTAGGTTGCCGTTGCTCACCGACAACGTCACATAGTCGGGTGTGGATTCGCAGAGCCCATCAGCCACGCGGAGCTGGAGGATGTAGGTCCCCGAGATGTCGGGGATGATCACGGGGTTCTTTGTCCCCTGGTAGTAGATGTCCCCATCGTCCATGTCCGAGCCGTCGGGAACGAGGCTGAAGGACCAGGTGTACGTGAGGGTGGAGCCGAGTGTCTCGCTGGCTCCTTCCCCATCAGTGTCGCCGGAGTCATCGTCGTCGCCTGTGTCGTCGTCATCGGCGGCTGGCGTGTCGCCAGAGTCGTCATCATCTCCTTCGTCACTGGAGTCCACGTCCGGATCCACGCTGCCCGACCCGTCGAGAGTGACGGGTACTCCAGTCTGTCCGAACATGTCGTCGCCTGCGTTGGCGACGGGACAGGTGTTGCCACCTCCCACTTCGATCACCAGGTGGGTACGGTCGGACTCGTTGATCCCATCATGCACACGCAGGGTGACTGCGAAGATGCCCTCTACGTCGGGTACTAGCAGCACCCGCGATGGATCGTCTGGGCTAGTCCAGCTCAAGTCTGCACTGGTCAAGGCAGAGAGCTCGGGAATGGTCTCAAGGGTCCAAGAGAAGGTGAGCTCTCCGTCTGTTGAGTCGTTGCCTAGATGGCTGCCGCTTCCGTCGATCTCCACGGTGTCGCCCACCTGAATGTCGATGTCGTCGGGCAGGTCAGCAAGCACCGCTACCGGTGGATCGAGCGGTCCATTGCTGTTGCTTGTGGGTCCTGAGCACTGAGCCAGAAACAGCGCTAGGACGCCGGCTACCACAACGGTGGCTCCGTAGCCGGTGACGCTCAAGGCCGCTGAAGTGGCTCGTTTGGTCATCGGGGGATCCCAGGGCGAGGGGGCTTGAGTTTGCGCTCGACCGAGCGCCTTGTTATCACAGCGCCACCTGTTTCAAAACTTCTTCCGGTTGCCTCAACGCGTGCTCTCACTAGTTCCAGCCAGGGGAATCCTGACTGGAAACCGCGACCTCCGTCGGGGCAGAATCGGCTTCCCCAGTGGAAGTGACAAGAATACCGCTCTGCCACCCTGAGTCCAGTGTAGGAGACTACCCGTTGCCCCTCAAAGACCTCCTCTCTGTCTTTGATGCTGATGCTCGACGTCAGAAGGCGTTCGACAAGACAGTCACGCGCTTGATCTCTAGAAACCAACAGCACGAAGAACGCATGGCCTGTATCGAGCAGTTGGCCATGATGGACACGCCCGAAGCCAATCGCGCGCTCTTTCGTCGCTGGGACATGATGGCTGACAAGAAGCGCGAAGACGTGGCCGAGAAGGAGTACTTGCTCTCCGTTCTCGTGGACAAGGGGACGGCTATCTTGCCGTTCCTCCGTGAACACAACGACCGCTCAACGAACGTCACCTGGCCCACTCAGGTGCTGCGACGTATCGTCGACTCCGACGCGGTGATCGAGGAGTTGTTGCGCGTTCTGAAGGCGGAGCAGGAGCGGTTGGCCGCGTTCAAGCCCGAAAAGAAGACCCGCCTGCTGCAGTTACTCAGTGACTATGACGACCCGCGAGTGACACCGGCTGTGATCCTCTCGCTGGATGACTTTGACGAGACGGTGCGTTGGGAAGCGGCCCAGACGTTGAGCAAGGTTGGAGATGACCGGGCTCGTGATGCCCTCGTGGATCGTCTGGCTAGTCCCGATGAAGACAGCGCACGTGTGCGCTCTGCCCTGGTCGCCGCGCTGTATGAGGGCAAGTGGTCCGTTCTGGACCGCAAGGACGTTGTGACGCCTCACCTAGGCTCCGACTATCGCATCGGCCCACGAGGGAACCTCATTCACATTGACTAGGGGTGATCGCCGGGGCCTCAGCGGCCGCCGGCGACGTACCACTTAGCCACTTCCAAGCCCAGGCGGGTGCGGGTGGTCAGTGCTCCTTGCCGATGGGCGCGCAGTGCCTGTCGTGCCAGATATCCAGGTCGCAGGTAGAAGCCGCCATAGAGGCGCCGCAAGGTGCGCTCCAGATCCTGCTCTGACCAGCCCGGTGGGAGCAGTGTCGCTCGGCTCCTCTCCGCGTCGGCTGGGTTCATGATGTCGGTTTGTCGGTACCAGCCTCGCCGGGTTGCCAGTGTGTGCAGCTCGGTCCCCGGGAAGGGCGAGAGAGTGGAGAATTGAATGAAGTCGACGCCCGCATCTCGGACAAAGTGGAGGGTGTTGAGGCTGCTCTCCGGCGTCTCACCCGGGATGCCAACCAGCACATAACCCACGGTCTCCATGCCTGCCTTGCGACAAGCGCGGATGGACTTGCGGGCAGCCTCGAGACTCTGGTCCTTTTTTAAGAAGTCGAGGCTCGACTGGTTCCCCGACTCAAGACCGAAGGCGACGACATGACAGCCGGCCCGAGCCATGAGGTTTGCGAGCGTCTCGTCGACGCCGTCGACACGGGCCTCACACTTCCAGCGGATCTGAAGGCCACGACGCAGGATCTCCTCACAGATTGCGACGACCCGCTTCTTTCGCAGCGTGAAGTTGTCGTCGAAGAAGCACACCGAAGAGATGCCAAACTTGCCTTCGATGAACTCAAGTTCGTTGACGACATCCTCGGCCGATCGGGCTCTCCAGGCACTCCCGGAGACGGTCTTATCACAGAAGGTGCAACGGAAGGGGCAACCGCGGCTGGACAGGGCCGTGGTGAAGCGCCCCTCGGCCTGGAAGATGTAGCTGTATCGGTCGTGCGGAACCAGGTGACGGGCTGGCCAGGGCAGGGCGTCCAGATCCCGTGGCACCTCAGCCTCCAAAAAGGGCTGCCCCCGCACGACGACTCCTGGTGGTGGAGCTCCTTTGCCACCACCATTCCACCAAGCCATGAGCGCCGCCGCCGGAGCTTCACCCTCACCCACGACCAGCGCATCCACATCGGGAAATTCGTCCAGAGCCTCGTCGCGAAAACGTGTGGCGTGGACGCCACCTAGCACCACCCGGTCGCACAAGGGTCGCACTCTCTCCAAGTCTCGCGCGATCTGGTGCCGCATGGGGGTCATGCCAGAGAGGCCGACGACTGCGGGTCGTAGCGTGCGGACTCGATCCAGGAATGCGGCCTGGTCCAGCCCCTCACCGGGTGCGTCTACTACTGCAACCCGGTACCCCTGTTGTTCGAGTGCTGCGGCCACATACAGCAGGCCCAGCGGAGGCACGGGGTGCGTCAATCGAGACTCTTCGGGCCCTCGAACCAGAGCAATGTCCACGCTGCTCGTCATCAAAGATTCTCCGCCTGCGGCTCTCTCGGTCTCAAAAGGTGACCTCCAGCAAGCGCCGCTTCAGAAGCGGTACATCGCCGTTCAGTGGGTGCACGACGCGCAGCGCGGCTTCGTAGTGGTGCGATGCTCGCCGCCAGTCCTCTCGACTCTCATAGTAGATGTCCGCGAGGCCTCGGTGGGCGAGGTAATTGTTGGGGTCGCACTCCAGGCTCTGCAGGAACAGCTCCACGGCCCGCTCCGTATCCTCTCGCTTGCGGTGGGCAAAGGCCAGGTTGTTGAGAGCCGGTGTGTAGCAGTTGGCCTGCATGAGGGACTGGTTGAACAGCAACTGTGCGCGGTCCAGGTCCCCCGATTTGGCGTAGACGATGCCGAGCGTGCTGAGGGCCTCCACATTGCTGGGGCGGGTTCGTACTGCCTGTGTCAGTGCGTGTCGAGCCTCGGCCAGTCGACCTTGGGAGTGATAGTTGTCTCCAAGATATCTCCAGGCGTCGGATGCTTGGGGGTTCGCGGCGACCGCGTGGCGCCAGAGTGTCTCTTCGTTTCGCCAAAGCAGGTCGTACCGAACATGGAGAACGCTCCAGCCCACGCACACCGCAGCCAGAACCGCCCAAGCCTTACGGTGTCCTAGGCGCTCGAGAAGCACGCTACCGACGAGCCAAGCCATCACGAACCCAAAACCCAAGGTAGGCAGATAGGTTCGGTGTTCTGCCATGGTTTCCTTCAAGGCAAACACCGACGATGTCGGTAGGAGTGTGACCGCCGCTGCGAGAATGCCGAAGCACAGGGCTGGAGAACGGGCCCGGATCCGGGCAGCCAGGATGACGAGAGTCAGCAGCAGCCCGGCAATGAGCCAAGTCTCGAAGCGGCCGGGCAGTGGGACCATGGGGTATTCGTGATAGATGCTCTGGGGCCAAGGGATTACCCAGAGGCGCAGGTAGTGCGCCACGACCTCCACCTGTGTCAGCAGGTTCACAGACCATGGGCGGATGAACTGCGGCGAAGCAAGGTAGCCATAGGCTGCTGCCCGCAGGAGGAGAAGAAGCACTGGGACAGCAAAGAAGGGCAGGAGCCGCCCTGTCAGTGTCGTCAGTGTGGTTCGCCAGGACTTCTTCCAGAAGGTCGCCTCGGCGAGAAGCAGCACGGCGGGTAGGGTGGCTGCCGTCTCTTTGGTGAGACAGCCCAGGACGAAGGCGACAAAGGCTGCAATGTAGAGGCGCTGCACACGTCTTCCCAGGTGCGCGGCATCCTCGTTGGGCTTGTTCTCGGCCAGGGTTCTTCGGGCGTGCCCGCTTCGGATCAGGTGAAACAGCCCGATACATCCCGTGATGGCGATGACGAAACTTACGGCGCTGGTGGAAGTCATGCGCCCTGCCCCCACCAAGGCGGCCGCTGGGAGCCCACCCACAGCAACCGTGCTGAGCAACAAGGCCACCCAGCGGCTGTGGGCTCTTGAGTGCTCCTGGAGCCACTGTCCCGTGGCATCTGTTCGGCTCAGGAGCTCTGCTGAACGTCCGTAGAGGACTAGGGACAGCAGCACGAAGAGTGTCGCGAGGCTCGAGGAGCGACCGGAGATATAGGTCACCGACTCAATGGCTAGCGGGTGTACGGCGAAGGGCAACGCTCCGGCTGCCACGAACAACTTGGGCTGGGGCAGACCTCGGCGTCGGCTGAACTGGCCAAGGATCTGGGCGATCAACACCGTGTTGGTGGCGTGAATCGCGATGTTCAGAGCTCGATAGCCCTCGGGTTGCAGCTTCCAGAGCCAGAGATCCCAGCCAAAGCTAATGAGCAAGAGAAGGCGGAACGGGTTGTAGCGCACCATCTCTTGGAGGTTTCCAGGCTCCAGCAGAACTGCGTTGGTGATGATCTCGACTTTGTCGTCGTACTCGAAAGGTACGCCCAGAAACGGCAGGTAGAGGAGCAGGATCGCCGCAACTCCCCCTGTTGCCGGGCCGGCCCACTCGCTTTGCTGGAGCGTTCGCCGCAGCCCCGTCCCCTGTGCACCCGCCCCTCCCAGCCAAGGCATGGGTCAGGTTCCCTCCGGGGTGCCCTTGCCTCGATCGGTGCTGTCGGCAGTGTCCTGGGTGAGGTCTTCTACTCTCTTGCCGAGCCGTGCCAGGTCCTGGGCCAGGTTTTTTTGCTGATTGGCGAGTCGGGACACCTTGGTCGAGATGTCGAGACAGACCCCAGCCAGAAACAGCAGTCCCGCCGCGACCAGGGTGATGTGGGTGTTGTCCGAGGTGCCCAGCAAGCTCCCCAAGCCGAGCCGAGCGGCCTCCGACAGGCTCAGCACAAGAGCCCCAGCGGCTCCGAGGATCCAGATCCAGGAGAACTCTTCCCGAAGGCGTCGTCGCCGGACCAAGTCAGCCACGGCGATCAACAGTGCGATGGAGGCGAGCAGCGGGAGGACCCGCATAGATCCTTCAGCCCTCGGTGGGGGCCCTGTGGTCTGGCCCACTGAACCACGCGATCGCGAGGCTCAGTAACAGTTTGTAGACGTAGTAGGCGGGCCTCAGGCCACTGTGCATGGACTTGCCAGGAGGCCCCCCCAGCATGACCACGGGCACTTCTCGAAAGCTCAGGCCACCGTAGTGAACTCGCACCAGCATGTCGGCATCTGGGTAGTCATAGGGGTAGAAGTCCTGACCGTAAAATCGCATGACGCGCCTGTTCATCGCCTGGAAACCGGATGTGGGGTCGGTCACTGCGCGCTTCGCCAGGACGCTGGTTAGCCAGCTGAACAGGCGAATTCCAATCAGGCGTAGACGGGGGATGCGATAGTCGGCTCGGCCCAGAAACCGAGAACCGACGACCAGGTCGGTCTCGCCTTCTTCCAGCGCCAGCAGCAGGTCGGAGACCTCGGATGCCGGGTGCTGCCCATCCCCATCCATCTGAACCAGCAGGTCGTAGTCCCTGGCGAGCGCATACTTGTAGCCCGTCTGTAGGGCTGCTCCATAGCCCAAGTTGAACGGTAAGCGGAGGACTGACGCCCCGGCCTCTGTGGCTCGCCGACCGGTGTCATCGCTGGAGCCGTCATCGACGACCAAGACGTCAGCTGTGGGGTGGAGGAGCAGGAGCTCCGTCACCAGCTGGCTGATGCGTGGCGCCTCATTGAGACAAGGGATCAAGATCAGGACGCGTGGCTCCTCTTCAGGGACCAAGCGCAGCATTGGACGTGCTTGCTCGACCGTTTTGTCCGCAGACCTCTGGCCCGCCTGGGCCTTAGGATTTGCGGTGCTGGCGGGGGGAGGGGGTGCCATGGAGAGGGGCCTAAACGCTGTCTGGCACTCTTGCCGTTGGGCGACGTGGTGTCAATCAGCTGTGGGGTGGGCGAGGGCCGTCGTTGGAGTCGGTTATCCTCTGAGGGCGTGTCACTTCGTGTCCTGACAGTCGTTCCCTACTTTCACCCTGCTTGGTCCTATGGGGGGATCCCGCGGCTCGCTTACGGGCTGTCCCGGGCTCTTCTTGAGCGCGGACACGAGGTGTCGGTGGTGACGACCGATGCGTTGGATCGGGACAGCCGCTTGCCCGGCGGACGGGTGGTGGTCGATGGCCTCGATGTGACTCGCCTCCCCAATGTTTCCAACCGCTTGGCCTACGACCATCAACTCTTCCTGCCGCGGGGCGCAGCCAAGACTCTGGATGAACAGGTGGCGTCTGCGGATGTCGTTCACTTGCACGGCTTCTGGCACCTGCTCAACAACGTGGCGGTTCAGGCGGCGGAACGTCACGGAGTCAAGGTAGTCATGACGCCCAATGGCACGCTCTTGCCCCTGGAGCGCAAGCTCTGGGTGAAGCGGCTCTGGGGCGAAGTACTCGGGGGACCAGTGAGGCAGTCTGTGGACCGATGGATCGCTGTCTCTCAGGCCGAGGTCAATCAGTTTGCCCGCGCTGGGATCCCCAGTGGTCAGGTCCATCTTGTCTACAACGGACTCGATCTGGGTGAGTTCGAGGCGCTCCCGCCGAGGGGGGCTTTTCGGGACCGTCATGGGCTCGGGCAGAGGCCTATGTTGCTCTACCTGGGAAAGCTGACGCCGCGTAAGGGTGTCGAGCACCTGGTCTCTGCCATGGCGCACCTGGACGGCCTGGCATGGGATAGAGAGTGGGGTGAGTCGTCATCAGGAATAGACCCAGTTCTGGTGATTGCGGGCAACGACATGGGAGTTCAGTCTGCTCTGGAGTCGCAGGTCGTGCGGCTGGGGATCTCTGATCGAGTCCACTTCGTGGGTCTTCTGGAGGGGGAGGAGCGCCTGGCGGTCCTGGCGGATGCCGATCTGCTCATCTATCCCTCGACCGACGAGATCTTTGGCCTGGTTCCGTTCGAGGGGCTGCTTTGCGGGACGCCAGCTGTGGTCACGGATGACTGTGGGTGTGGCGAGCTGGTCTCCCGGGCACGTGCAGGGCAGTTGGTTCGGTACGGTGAGCCTCAAGCCATCGCACGGGCGGTGGCCAGCTTGCTGTCGGATGCCCAACGACGTCGTCGGATGGTGGCTCGGGGTCGCCGCTTCATCGAGGACCACTTCTCTTGGCCGCGCATTGCCATCCAGACGGAAGCGGTCTACAAGGCTGCTCTGCGCTGTTAACATCCCAGCGTCTTCGCGCCCCCTTAGTCCCTCCTATTGACGGAATACTCGATGTCGTCCAGCCCACGCGCCACTTTGGTCTCCGCTGCAGCACTTCTCCGCTTCGTGTCGGCAGCCCTTGTGATGTCGTGCTTGTTGGTGGTGTCGGCATGTGACCGGGACACGTGCACCGGCGCTTGTAGTCAGTACTACGGCGAAGGGGATGGGGACTGCGCCCGAGAGTCTGTTCTCAGCGACGGAACGACCTCTGCCCAGGCGCTGGACCGGTGCGTCACAGATTGTCGAGAGGCTCTCTACACGACCTCTGGCACCGAACTGAGTGGTACCGACCGTGGGGGGTATGCGCGTCTTGAGAACGAGGCCGATGCCATCGAGTTCATCCGGTGCATCGTGGACAAGGACTACTCGGAAGCGGCCTTCAACCAGACCTGCGCCGATCTCTTCTACGACTGCCGCTGGATCAAGTGGTAGGTCGCCCGCGGCGAAGCTTGGAGTTCTCGACAATGGTCGGTGCCTTTGGGCGGCCTCTTCGGTCCGAGGTGGTGGTTGCCCTGGCTGCCGCAGCGCTCCTCTTGGTGGTGGTGGGCTGTGAGCCCGACTGCCGCCAGGCCTGCTCTCACGTGGTGGACGACTGTGGGATCGATCGGCCCAACTACGGCCAAGAAGACTGCACGATCCAGTGCGAGCGATTCTTGGCGCACTACGACGACGAGTGGCAGAGGGACAAAGCTCGGCAGTCCGTTCGCTGTGTACGGACCGCTACGTGCGAAGAGCTAGCCTCTGGCATGCCCTGCTATGACGAGGCGGTGTACGTCTGGTGAGGCCCACTAGAGCCTTCCTCGCTGCGATCTTGCTGGGGTGCTCGGCGTGCTCTCTGGGCGTCGCGCCCGAGAACTCGGACAGAGAACCGGTCCCTGCGAGCGCTCTCAAGACTGCTCTCGCCGTTCTGGAAGAGGACCCCGAGGCGGCCAAGGCAGCGTTCACTTCCCTTGTCGAGCAGCATCCGGACTCGGTGGGGGCAGCCCGTGGCCTTCAGGACGCTCGCCGCGTGCTCGAAGAACCGACAGTGTTCCGAGAGTCCTATCAGCAGGAGGCAGAGTCACAGCCTGCAAGTGCGCTGGCCCAGTACCTCTATGGACGCTCGGTCATCGATGACCCGGACCGGGCTGAGGTGGCCTTTGAGAAGGCGCGTTCTCTCGATCCTCTGAACCCCTGGCCCACCGTAGGGCTCGCGTTTGTTTATCGCAGTCGAGGCGATCTGTTTCAGACTGTGCAGACCTATAAGGAAGCCCTGGTGGACGCTCCGCGCTCTGCGCTCCTGCGCACGTTTCTGGGCCTGTTGTATGTGGAACTCAAGCTCCATGTAGACGCGAATCGTGAGCTGAGGTTTGCAGTGCGGCTGGATCCAGAGTCGGCACGGGCTCAAGCTGGCCTGGGTCGGACTCAGCTAGCATTGCATAACAAGGACTCGGCCCTAAAACACCTGCTGGAGGCGAGGCGGCTCAACCCGGGCTTGCCCGATGTCTATTACGACCTCGCCCGTCTGTACCTCGATCTCCGGTGTGCGGTGGAGGCAGAGTCCATGTACGCCCAAGGCTTAGAACTGGGCATGGATCACGACACCCAGCTGCGCTCGGAGATCCGCGCGGCGGCTCTGGTTGCAGCCGGCTCGAAGCCGAGCTCGCCCTCCCCCTGTGAGGCTCAGGGAGCGGTCAACCAGAAGTCATAGTCGGCGATCAAGCCCGAGTAACCCACGACGAACAGCCAGCAAGTCGTCCCTGGCTGCACTGCGAACGTTGCCTGGGCGCTCTCTGCCAGGTTCGCTGTGGCCAGGCCGCCATCAAATAGCTTTTGGTAGGTGCCGGCACTGGCACACCACAGCTGAGCATCGAGGTCGCCCTGCAGCGGGTCCCAGCGCAGCACGCCCTGTGGCTCGATCTCGCCCAGCACGTCGAACTGGTAGGTGTCGTTGTCGCCGTCCCAGCTGTCCCAGACAATGCTGCTAATGGAGCCTGAGACGTGAAGCAGCGGGCCACTGATCCCTTCGGCGATCTCGCCGCAGTCGTTTGCGTTGGACCATGGCGGAATGGAATGCCGAGTGTCGCCCTGATTGACCTCAATGTCGTTGGGCTCGCTCTCGCTGCAAGTGACAGCAAAGGAAGAGGGGAGTGGGATGTCCACCGGTGCTGGGGCGTCTACACCGCTGTCGTCGTCGTCGCCCTCGTCCAAGTCAATGGGATTGGAGATCGAATCGTCATCGTCGGTTGCTTCACAGCCGGTGAGCAGAAGGGCGAGCAGGAGTAGGAGTTTTCCGGTCATCGTGTGGCTTCGGTGCTTCTTAGGCTGGATGTCAGCGCAGCGATGACCTGCCCCGGCTCGGCTGCTGCAAAGATGGATGAAATCGCGGCAATACCCCAGGCTCCGCGCTGTCGTGCGGTGGGGCCGTCGTCCGGCCCCAGGCCACCGAGGGCGAAGACTGGGATTGGACACTTCGAGGACATCTGCTCGAAACGGTCCCATCCGAGTTCTTCTCCCGGTGCGGCCTTGCCGAGGCTGGGTCGTACCGGGCTCAAGGTCGCGAAGCTCGCACCTTCTGCTGCTGCACGTTGCAGGCCTTCGTTGTCGTGGCAAGACACGCCCAAGAGGAGGCCGGGAGCTTCGTGGCGGATCGAACGGAGGTCTCGGCCGTCGTCGGGCATGTGCACGCCATCGGCACCGCAGCGCATCGCCAGGTCCAGGTCGCCGTGCACCAGAAAGTACACTCCGCGGCGCAACGTGACCGCTCGGAGACGTTGTGCCAGCTCCAGTCGTTCCTGGAACGCCAGATCCTTGTCACGCAGGAGCACGGCGAGGCTGCTGGGTGACGCCTGCTCCACCGCCTGTTCTGTGGCGGTGACGAGAGACCCCCCACGAGGGAGCACGTGTCGGTCGGTGATGGCGTAGAGGTAGAAGGGAAGGCGTCCGCTGCTGGGCGAATTCGTCATGGCGGCCGGGTGCTACTCACCAGCGATGCGGACTACGCCGTCTCCTGGCGAGCTTGCCTGGGCGTAGAGTCGCTGGGGAATTCGCCCGGCCTCGTAGGCCAGTCGGCCGGCTTCGATCCCGTGGCGCATGGCTGCGGCCATTTGAACAGGGTTGTCGGCGCCTGCGATGGCGGTGTTCATCAGCACGGCTGTGCAGCCGAGTTCCATGGCCAGAGCTGCGTCGGATGCAGTGCCGACTCCCGCATCGACGATCACGGGTGCGTCGAGTGTCTCGAGAATGATGCGCAAGTTGGTGGGGTTTCGAATTCCCTGCCCCGAGCCAATGGGCGCCGCCAGTGGCATGACAGTGGGACATCCCAGGTCGATGAGCTTGCGGCAGATGATGGGGTCGTCGATGACATAGGGCATGACCGTGAAGCCGTCCTTGATGAGCACCTTGGCAGCTTCGATCGTTGCTTCGTTGTCCGGGAAGAGGGTTCGGGGATCTCCGATGACTTCTAGCTTGACGAGGTCGGTCTCCAGGGCCTCTCGGGCGAGTCGCGCTGTGAGGATCGCATCCTCGGCGGTGAAACAACCCGCTGTGTTGGGCAATAGCCGGTACTTGCTGCGGTCGATGTGGTCGAGCAGACCCTCGCCCTTGGGCGCGTCCAGGTTGATGCGTCGAAGCGCGACGGTGATGAGCTCGGAGCCCGTAGCATCGAGGGCTTCCTTCATTACCTGGAAGTTGGGGTACTTGCCGGTGCCTACGATGAGGCGAGAACTGAACTCGTGAGTACCGATCTGGTAGGTCATGTCGTGCCCCCGTCCGGGGTCGGCGGACCCCGAGGAGGGCGAAGCCTACCAGCCTGGGATGCTAGCCGCCGCCCACTGCGGTGACGACATCGATCCGGTCCCCGTCGCGCAGCGCTCTCGAGGTCCGTTCTGCTCGGGGAATGACGTCCAGGTTCACAGCGACGGCGACCCCCTGCGGCTCGGGGATCTCCAGATGCACGAGAAGCGCCTGGACGGAGGCCCCATCCTCCAACTCGACTGTCTCACCATTGACCTTGACCTGCATTGCGAGTCACTTTCGATTGCTTGAGCTGGGCTTGCTGGCCTTGGTGGGCTTGGACGGACTGTTCGAAGTCGTCGATGGCAGCTCACTGTCTCCTGCGGCCTCCAGCGCTACCTCTCGGCTGATGTCGCCTGCCCGCAGCAACTCGGCCAGGTGGGTCGCCATCGTCTTGTTCCCAGAGGATGCTGCCGACTGCATCATGGACGAGATCTGGAACGTCTTGTTCTCGCGAATGAGGTTTCGGACGGCGTAGGAGACGACCAGGATCTCGGAAGCGCAAACACGGCCTGTCCCGTTTTTCCGTGGCAACAACAGCTGGGAAACTACAGCCTGAAGTGACGTGGACAGCTGTGCCCGGACCTGAGCTTGAGCGCTGGAGGGGAAGGCGTCGATGACCCTGTCGATAGTCTCAGCGGCTCCACGGGTGTGGAGAGTTCCGAACACCAGGTGACCAGTCTCGGCTGCCGTCAGGGCTAGCTGAATGGTCTCCAGGTCGCGGAGCTCGCCGATGAGGATGACATCGGGGTCTTCTCGCAGGGCTGCTCGCAGCGCGTTGGAGAAGGTCCGAGTGTGGCTGCCCAGCTCACGCTGGTTGATGATGCACCGGTCGGGCGTATGGATGAACTCGATGGGGTCTTCGATGGTGAGGATGTGCTCTCGCCGTGTCCGATTGATGTGGTCGAGCATCGCGGCGAGCGTGGTGCTCTTGCCCGATCCTGTGGGCCCGGTGACCAGAACGAGCCCGTTCTTGAACCCGGCGATCTGCCGAAGCACGGGCGGCATGCCCAGCTGATCCAGCCGCAAGATGGTCTCCGGGATGGTTCGGAACACCGCCCCGATGCCGCGAGACTGGTAGAAGACATTCACTCGAAACCGGGCAAGACCCTCGATGCCCACTGAGAAGTCAGCGTCCATCTCCTCTTCGAACTCGGCCTTTTGACGCTCGCTCATGATGGCGAACAGCAGTCGCTTTGCGTCGTCGGCTGTCAGCGGTGGGGCCTGGAATCTCTGGACCTCTCCGTGCACTCGGAGTGCCGGGATCTCGCCGGCCGCGACGTGTAGGTCGCTGGCCCCCTCCTGCACGGCCCACATGAGCAGTTCGTGGATGTGCATTGCGGACCTCCACGACGGAAGACGGGGGTGCCTCCCGGGGCTGAGAGAGTCTAGCAGGGTGCGGGCGGAGCACTCTGCCGTCGGGGCGCTCGGAACTAAAGCACTTCTTGGATGGTCCACTCCACGAGGTGGTCGCCGCGAATGAACTCGGCCGATTCCAACTCATCAAGCCCCATGAGTGCTGCTGCGATCGGTGAGGAGGGCGAAAGAACGCGAACCGGGCCTCGGGCCGAGTCCAGGTGACTGGCATCGCCGCCCGGAAGCAGCAGAAATCGGCTCTCTCGCCCGTTCTCGTCTTCGACAACAACGAGGGCTCCTAGGCTCACTCGTTCTCGCGGACCAGCTCCTACGGCATCCAGCTGCTGGATTGCGGCGTCCAGGTCGTCGGTGCGACTGGCGAGTGCCTCCGCTAGATAACCCTGGGAGGTGACCGCAGCTCGCTCTCCACGATTCTCGGGTCGGTGTCCGCCATCGACCCTCGTGGCGCTGCGGGCTGCAGCCTGTTCGTTGAGCAGCGCGTCACGCTTGGACTCCAGGTGAGTTCGCCAGCGTTGTAGGAGTTGTGCTTTGCACATGGTGACGTCAGAGAAACTCGTGGTCTACAGCAGCCCCGAAGCGATTCGGGCGAGGAGAGCATCACCCCACAGCCAGGCCACGAGCGCGCCTGCACACAGGTAGGGCCCAAACGGTAGCTTGGCGTAGCGCTGTCGGCCGCGGATGAGCATGGACGAGATGCCAACGACACTGCCCAGGAGCGAGCCCAAGAAGACGGTCAGAAGAAGGGCTGGGTGTGCGCCCTGCCAGGCTCCGATGGCGGCGACTAGCTTCACGTCCCCCATGCCCAGCGCCTCTCTCCCGAACAGAAGTCGTCCAAAGGCAGCCAGCGCGACCATCACCCCGCCGCCGGCGAGGGCGCCAAGCACAGCGCTGGGCAGCGTCACCCCGCTGAGACGCGAGAGCCCCGCGGTCTCAAGCAGCGCGACAGCTGTGATGCCCAGTGGCACGAGTGGGAGGGAAATGACATCGGGAACGATGAAGTGATCGGCATCGATCAGACCGATGGCGAGCAGCGCCGAGAAGTAGAAGCTGTACACGAGGAACACCAGCAGAGCCGAGGGTTCGGCAATGCCGGAGGGTCCGCCGACAATGTGAAAGAACAGCAGGGCGAACAGGGACGCTGTGGCAAATTCGACGATGGGGTAGCGCACTGAGATCGGCTCGCTGCAGTCTCGGCATTGACCTCGAAGAGTCAGCCAGCCCACAACGGGGACGTTGTGCCAGGGACGGATGGGGTGCTTGCAGTGGGGGCAGGACGAAGGGGGATGCACGATGCTCAAGCCCGCAGGCAGTCGGTGACTCACCACATTGAGAAACGAGCCGACCAGCCCCCCCAGCAGGGCCGATAGCCCAAAGAGCAAGAACCAGTGGCTTGTCGTGCTCACGAAGTGGGCGCCTGTGCGTCGAAGAAGGCCGCGATTCGGTCGATGACGGCTTGTTGTTGGTCGTCGCGCAGCTCGGGAAAGATGGGAAGCGCCAGGACCTCGTCACAGGCTTGTTCGGCGACGGGCAGCTGTCCCACTCTGTAGCCAAGGTGTGCGAAGCATTCCTGGAGGTGTAGGGGCCTGGGGTAGTAGACCGCGTTGCCAATGCCAGCCTCCGTGAGGAACTGGCCGAGCGCGTCCCGCTGGGGGACACGGACAACGCACTGATGGAAGGCCGGAACGCAGCCCTCGGTGACGGACTGGAAGCGGACGTGGTTCTCAAGGCCCCTCTCTTGGATCAGCTCTTGGTATCGGGCGACTCGTTGCCTACGCGCGGCTCCCCAGTCCAAGAGGTGCGGCAACTTCACCCTCAAGATGGCAGCCTGCAGCGCGTCCAGGCGAGAGTTGGTACCCACCCGGTCGTGGAAGTACTTGGTGGGGAAGGCTCCGTGCGAGCGCAGGGAGCGAACGGTGTCGGCGACGGCTGAGTCGCGTGCCGTGACGAGCCCGCCGTCGCCCCAAGCTCCCAGATTCTTGCTGGGAAAGAAGGAGAAACACCCGAGGTCGCCGATGCTCCCTGTCTGGCGACCGTGGAGTGTCGATCCCATGGACTGGGCAGCGTCTTCGATGATGGCGATGCCCCGAGTCTCCGTGAGACGCGACAGCGCATCCAGATCGCAGGCCACGCCAAAGAGGTGCACCGGAATGATCGCCCGGGTGCGTGTCGTGATGGCTGCTTCCACCGCTTCCGGATCGATCTGAAAGCTATCGGGGATGATGTCTACGAAGACAGGCGTCGCTCCAAGCCGGGCGATTGCCCCGGCGGTGGCAAAGAATGTGAACGGGGTGGTGATGACCTCGTCCCCCTCGCCGATCCCGAGCGCCCACAGAGCCAGCAGCAGAGCATCGGTGCCCGACGCGCACGCGATGGCGTTGGGGCTGCCCAGCATGGCAGCGGTCTCGCTCTCGAAGGCGGCCACCTCGGGGCCCCCGATGAAGCGCTGCGATTGGACGACGCGGGCGAGGGCCGCCTCCAGGTCGTTGGCCAGCGCTTCGTATTGGTCGCTCAGGTCGAGGAGAGGGATGTTCATGGGATGGATGTCCGTCAGGCTAGCGCGACGCCGAGAGCCCAGACCCCGTAGCCCAGGAGAGAGACTCCACCGAATCGGAGGACCACCGCCCAGAGGATCTCTCCGTCGTCTTCTGCGGGCAGGCCGCGCCAGATGGCCAGCCCGGCTCCACCGAGCCAGAGGAAGTAGCCGAGGCCCATGACGAACACCCAAAGGAGCGCTGGATCTTCCCGCTGCGCCAGCACGGCCTCGATGCGAGCTCGTCGCTCGTCGTCGGGGAGGGCTCGGTCGGGCCAGTTGCCGCGGCTGTCGTTCAGCATCAGCGTCGTCAGGTGTTCTTCAGCTTCGTCGATGAACTTCTGGCCTGGTTGGTAGGTGGACCGAACAGCCAGAAGGCTGCTGCGCAGTTCCTCGTAGCA
>PBPL01000077.1 GCA_002724675.1 Deltaproteobacteria bacterium
ATAAGTCGAGCAGATGTGAAAGCAGGGCCTAGTGATCCGGCGTATTCCGAGTGGAAGGGACGTCGCTCATCAGATAAAAGGTACTCCGGGGATAACAGGCTTATCTCCCCCAAGAGTTCAAATCGACGGGGAGGTTTGGCACCTCGATGTCGGCTCATCGCATCCTGGGGCTGAAGTCGGTCCCAAGGGTACGGCTGTTCGCCGTTTAAAGCGGTACGCGAGCTGGGTTTAGAACGTCGTGAGACAGTTCGGTCCCTATCTTCCGTGGGCGTAGGAAAGTTGAGGAGAGCTGCCCCTAGTACGAGAGGACCGGGGTGGACGAACCGCTAGTGTTCCAGTTGTTCAGCCGTGAGCATTGCTGGGTAGCTACGTTCGGACAGGATAACCGCTGAAAGCATCTAAGTGGGAAGCCCCCTCCGAGATCAACTTTCCCGTCCTTTTGGACTGAAGAGCCGTGGAAGACCACCACGTTGATAGGCCGGATGTGGAAGCACAGCAATGTGTGGAGCTAACCGGTACTAATCGCTCGTGAGACTTGAACTTGATTCCATCCATTTGAGAGGCATCCAGCCCTCATTCAATTCATCACACCCTATGCAGAGTCACCAGCTTTAGCCTCGGAAGAGGCGGCAAGCTGCCTGGTGATGATAGCGGAGGGGCCACACCCGTTCCCATTCCGAACACGGAAGTTAAGCCCTCCAGCGCCGATGGTACTGCAGGGGCAACCCTGTGGGAGAGTAGGTCGTCGCCAGGCTTTATCTTGAGCGCCCCGGAACTTGAATTGGTTCCGGGGCGCTCTTTTTTGTCCGGACAGGGCCAAGTCGGCTACGTCACATGCCCGCCTCTAGTCTAGGAACCAATCTTCTTAGATTGGCTTGGGGGTTTGTGGAGGGCGCGCCCGCCGAGATGGGTTCTCGAGGTGGTCCTCGATGGGCCTCTTACCGGAGAGCGCTCTCTAGCGCCGGCGCAGCAGTTGTGTGAATTCAGCCAGTTCACCGTGCTTCAAGAGGGCGCAGCTCAGGGTGTAGGTGGCGACGGCGGCAGCCACCAGTGCGAGGTAGGGCAGCACGAGATCGGAGAAGCCGTGCAGGGCATCCAGCTGGAGTTGCCGGGAGAGTAGGACCACAACCGCTGACATGGTCAGCGTTGCTGCCAGGCTCTTGGCGAGGGACGAGAAGGTCTCTGTGTCCCGGATTACCCCGGTGTGCCTGCGCAGTAGAAGCCCGAGCGCCATCGCCTGAGCCATGATCGATAGCGAGTTGGCCATGGCGATGCCGGCCAGGTCGAAGTGCGGGGCGAGCCCGTAGCAGAGGCTGATGTTCATCACCATTGCCAAGACACCGCAGAGAACAGGTGTTCGGGTGTCCTTGAATGCGTAGAAGGACGAGATCAGGATGCGGCTTACGGCGATGTGGCTCAAGCCGACTACGTGGAAGGCTAGTGCGTAGGCGGTTGTGCCGGCAGATACGGTTCCAAAAGCTCCTCGCTCAAAGAGCAGCGATATCGTCTCGGTACCCACGAGGAACAGGGCTGCGGTCACCGGGAAGCAAACGAAGCAGCAGAGGCGAATGGTGTAGAGCACCGTGTCGCCGACTCGGTCCATCGCCCCCTCTGCGGCATCGGTTGCCAAGTTGGGCAGGACTACTGTCGACACGGCGACGGCGAAGACCCCGAGGGTAAGCTCGATGAGCCGGGACGAGTACTGCAGCGATGAGACCGCTCCACTCCCCAGGCCCCAGGCGATGGCCTGAGAGACGAGAACGTTTACTTGATACACCCCAGCACCAAATAGGGTGGGCACCAGCAACCACAGTGTCTTCTTGACGGCCGGGCTCAACTGAAAGTCTGGGCGCCAGCTGAAGCCCAGTCGATAGACGTAGGGGACCTGAAAGAAAAACTGGAGGCATCCACCGAGCACAACGCCAATCGCGAAGCCATAGGCGGGTGTGCCCATCTGGTCGCAGAGGATGACCGCGCTGGCGATGATCGCGATGTTCAGAAGTACAGAGGTGAACGCGCTGACCCAGAACACGCGAAACGTGTTCAAGACTCCTTGCGCAATGGCTGCCCAGGAGATCAGTGCGATGTAGGGGAACATCACGCGAGTCAGCGAGGTGGTGAGCTCGCGGGCCTCGGGGTCGATGTCTTGTCCGCCCAGCGCGGCGAAGACGCTCACGATGAGACCAGCGCCGAGCACCCCCAACGCGCTGAGTGCCGTGATCGCCAGCAGGGCCAGATTGAAGAACCGGCGTGCGAACACAAAGGCGGCCTGGTCGCCACTGCGGGCCCGGACCTCACTGAGCACGGGAATGAAGCCCGCACTCATGGCCCCTTCGCCGACGAGTCGGCGCAAGAGGTTGGGGATCTGGAAAGCGAGGCCGAAGGCGTCCGATGCCAAGCTGGTGCCCAGGAAGTGGGCGCGGACCTGCTCGCGGACCAGCCCTAGGACCCGCGAGACGACAGTGATCCCACTGACCGACATCGCGGATTTGAGTATGCCGCGGCGGTTAGTCTCCGTATCGCTGGTCAAGCCCCCGCTTGCGCTCTGGAGTGATTCCTCAGACATTTCTGGGGGCGCGTCCTTCTCTTGCATCCAACTTCGGCCGCTTCACTATAGTTTTGCGCACTTACGCTTCACAAAGAGCCGTTGCTGCTTATGATGCGGAACGCTCATATCTTGATGGAGATCGTCCATGTCACTAAGAATGCCTGCTGCAGGCCTCGTCGTGTGCGTAGCGGCCCTTGTCTTGGGAATTGGGGCTGGTTGCTCGGACACGGAGCTCCGCTTGATCTACGAGCAGCCAGCTTTCTTTGATCAGCCGAGTGCTTTGGGGCCGACCCAGTGGCGGGACGAGTTCCAGCAGCGAACCGTCGACGCCTCGGACATCTTGTTTGTTGTGGACGACTCGTGCTCCATGTCGGATGAACAGGATGCCCTCGCGGCCAACTTCGACAACTTTATCCAGACCTTTGTGCAGTCCACAATCGACTACCACGTGGGAGTCGTTCGTGCGGCGCTGGGGAGCGACACGGATGCCTGGGGGGTCCTTGAGGACGTCCCTGGCTTTGGTGGGAAGTGGATCGACCAGAACACAGGAACCAGTGCTCAGGACAAGATTGATGCCTTTACGGAGATGGCGCAGGTGGGCACTGATGGGGGCCAATGTGAGATGGCCCTGCAGGCGAGTTTTTCGGCTCTGACCTATCAGACAAATCCGGGTTACCCGAACGAAGGCTTTCTCCGAGAAGACGCCAACTTGGCTGTCATCGTGCTCAGCGACGAGATCGACCATGGACAGGACCCGGCCGATCCCTTCTTTGGTCTGACCTGCGATGGGATAGCTCCCGAGGAGTACATCCCCTGGTTTCTGTATGACCTCAAGGGGCCCAACGCACAAGATGATCTGGTCTTCACTGGGATCGTGGGAGATCGCCCTGGGGGTTGTGGCTCCGAGGACTCGGGCGCTGATGAGGGCGAGGGCTATTGGGATGTTATCGATGGGGTTGGAGGCAGCTTCCTTTCCATTTGTTCTAGTGACTGGTCTCAGTTCTTGACTGAGCTCGGCTATGAGGCGGCTGGGCTTCGCCGATCGTTCCATCTGCGAAGGGTGCCCAAAGAGGACACGCTGGTGGTTGCCATTGATGATCTGGTCGTCGACGAGGACACCTGGACCTACAATCGTGCGACGAACGCCATCGACTTCCCCACGGAGCACATGCCGGCGGAGTTGGCCCTCATCGTAGTGACCTACGAACTGGTCGAGGATGCTGGGAGCAGCGTGCCTGTGGATGCGGACGAGTAACTCGCTTCGGCTTGCCCTATGGTCCGTGGCGCTCTCGGGGGAGTTGGGCTCGGTCCTTAGCTGCCGCGTTTCTTCCGTTCCGCCCAGATCCGCAGCCGCTCCTTGATTATCTTTTCGTAGCCCTCGTCGGTGGGCTGGAAGAACTGAGCTTCCGTGAGGCTCGGTGGCAGGTAGTCCTGGGCCACATATTCGCCCTCGTACCCGTGGGGGTTCTTGTAGCCTTGACCGTAGCCTAGCTCCCGCATCAAGGGTGTGGCTGCGTTTCGCAGGTGCTTCGGGACGGGCAGAGCGCCTTGCTTCCGCACGCTCTCTGCGGCCGAGAAGTAGCCTTTGGTGGAGCCGGACTTAGGCGCTGTAGCCAGATACAACGTGGCTTGGGCCAGCGGGTACTTGGCCTCAGGAAGCCCCAGAAAGTGGACGGCATCCTTGCAGGCAATAGCGATCTGGATTGCCCGGGGGTCCGCTAGACCGACATCTTCGGACGCGAAGATCACCAGGCGTCGAGCGATGAACAGTGGCTCTTCCCCTGATTCCACCATCCGTGCCAGGTAGTAGAGCGACGCATCGGCGTCCGAGCCTCGCATGGACTTGATGAAGGCGGAGATCACATTGTAGTGCTCTTCGCCGCTTCGGTCGTATAGCAGGCTCTCTGCTCCTAGCGCTTCTGCCACCTGATCCGGAGTGAGAGGGGGGAGTCCCAGGGGACGCTCTCGGAAGTGATGACCAATGCGCTCGAGCATTCCCAGGCAGCGTCGTGCGTCTCCGCTCGCAGCCTGAGTGAGTCGTTCGATTGCCGCATTGTCCAGCGTGAGCCCGAGAGCCCCGAGGCCCCGCTTGTCATCTGTGAGGCTGCGCTCAACCAACAATCGGAGAGCCTGTTCGCTGAGCGGCTGGAGGACGTGCACAGTGCAGCGGCTGAGTAGTGCTCCTATGACCTGAAACGATGGGGTCTCGGTGGTCGCCCCGACGAGTGTGATGCGTCCGGCTTCCACATGAGGAAGGAACGCGTCTTGCTGTGCCTTGTTGAAGCGATGGATCTCGTCGACGAAGAGCAGCGTCCGCTTTGATGGTGCCTTACGTCGCTCCTCTTCCGCACGCGCCAAGATGACCCGCAGTTCTTTGAGTCCCCCCAAGACCGCGGAGAAGGGCTCGAAGTGAGCCTCGCTGTAGTTGGCGATGAGCCTGGCCAGCGTTGTCTTGCCGGTTCCTGGTGGACCCCAGAGGATAATGGATGGGAGGTTGTCGCCTTCGATGGAGCGTCGGAGCGAGCGGCTGGGCCCCAGCAGGTGGTCCTGCCCGAGTACTTCGTCTAGCGCCAGTGGGCGCATGCGCTCAGCCAGGGGCACCCGGAAGAGCTCAGGCAGTGAGCTGCGGTCCTGGGAGGCTGGCATCGCCGGAGGATACCAAAGGCTGCGGTCTCGTCTGTGAGCGAGCCCGCTTCTGTCCCGAGGCCTCTCGTTGGGGACCGGAAGTTTGTACGCGAACTCGGCGGGGCCTGGGTTGTTGAGGCTGGCTGGGTTAGAAACACGGATCGTGACCGACCAGCCCACCCGAAATCCACGGACCTTCGTCCGACTCAAGAAGTATCTGTGGGAGCAGAGAGCCTCCTATTCGTTAGGTGTGCTGATGCTCTTGTTCACGAATCTCTGCACAGCAGGGATCCCCTTTCTCACCAAATTGAGCTTCGACACCTTCGAAGGTCTTGGACGTAGCGGCCCGGCATTGCTCGAGTCGATGCTTCCCGGCGCCGATGACGTTGCTGCGAGGATCTCAGCATTGGCTTTGTTCCTTGTCGGCCTTGCTCTGTTGATGGGGGCTTGTCGTACTGCATCCCGGATCTTCATCTTCAACGGCGGTCGCCGAGTCGAGTTTGTGCTTCGGAATGACCTCTACGCCCACATGCTGACCCTCGGGTCCTCGTTCTTTGGTCGCAATTCAGTTGGGGATCTCGTTTCCCGGACGACAAGCGACATTACGGCGGTGCGGCTACTGGGTGGACCGGGTGTGCTCCATGCTGCGAACACGGTGCTCGTTTACGTGACGGCCGTGGTTCCCATGTGGCTCATCAGCGCTCGGCTGACGATGCTGGCCTTGGCCCCATTGGCTCTGCTCTACGTTGTGACGCGCTGGGTAGGGCCGAGGATCTACGCTCGTTCCTATGCAGCGCAAGAAGGGATGGCGAGGCTGTCCGCACTTGCTAACGAGAGCATCCAAGGCATCCGGATCCTCCAGTCCTACGTGCGAGAGTCGTATCGGCAGGAGCAATTCACCTCCGTGTCCGATGCTTACCGGCAGTCCTATCTGGGCTGGGTCCTCTATAGAGCGGTGCTCCTCCCGATCCTGGGTGGAATGAGCGGTATCGGCACGTTGATCATTCTCTGGTTTGGCGGTCAGGCTGTCATCGACGGTCGTCTGACGCTGGGTGACCTGGTGGCATTCCTCGGCTACCTGGGACTGCTCATGTGGCCCACCGTGGCGCTCGGGTGGATGATCAGCCTGATTCAGCGTGGACGGGCGGCCCTGGATCGTCTCGGAGACATACTTGATGCCACGCCCGATGTGGCCGATGGAGCCTCCGTTCTCTCCCCGGGGCCCGCCATGCGTGGTTCGGTGGAGTTTCGAGACCTCAGCTTTGCGTATGAAGTAGACAAGGGCGTTCGCGGGTTTGTGCTGCAGCCGCTGTCTTTGAAGATCGAGCCTGGGGAGGAACTGCTGGTTGTGGGGCCGGCGGGCGCGGGCAAGTCCACTCTCGTCTCCACCCTGCCCCGGATGCTGCCCGCTGCTCGGGGCCAGATCTTTCTGGACGGTTGCGACATTCATGACATGAGGCTGTCTGAGCTCAGGCGGCGGATCGCATTTGTGCCACAGGATCCCTTCCTGTTCAGCATGAGCGTTCGTGAGAACATCAGCTTTGGCGTGGAAGCGCCCGAGCAGGGAGCGGCCGAAGAGGCCGCTGCTCTCGTCTGTCTCGATCAGGAAGTCCGCTCCTTTGCCGAGGGATTTGAGACGCCAGTGGGCGAACGTGGGGTCACGCTCTCGGGCGGACAGCGGCAGCGAATGGCTGTGGCTCGTGCATCTCTCGGCGAGCCCTCCGTGTGGGTCTTCGATGACTGTCTGTCATCGGTTGATGCGGGGACGGAGCGGGAAATCCTTCTGCGCCTCCGCAAGCACACAGAAGGCGCGACCACCATCCACGTCAGCCACCGAGTGTTGGGCTACGAGCAAGTGGATCGGATCGTCGTCTTGCAGGCTGGTCACATCTCAGAACAAGGCTCTCACGAGGAGTTGATGGCTCTGGATGGTTGGTATGCCCAACTGTATCGACGCCAACGACTCGACTCCGACCTTGAGCTTGAACCACAGACAGAGGCCCCGGCTCTCAACCCAACGGAGGTCTCGTGAGAACTCCTGGTAGCCGTTCAGAAGGAGTGCGGGACTGGCAAACCACGGATTGGGGGCTCCTGCGTCGATTGACTGGGTTTGCCTGGCCCCATCGCCGGTCATTGGCCGTCTCGCTTTGCTTGTTGCCTGTGGTGTCAGGCTTTCAGCTTGTGCAGCCCTACCTCTTGAAGCTTGCGATCGATGGCCCGATCGCCGAACGCGATCCCGCAGGTCTGGTCCCCATTGCTGCTCTGCTCATGGTGGTCCTTCTCTGCGAGTATGGCCTCCAGTTCGTCCAGGCCCTGGCCAGTCACGTGGCCGGCCAGGGAATCGTCCACGACCTAAGGGTTGCGGTCCACGGTCACATGCTCCGTCTCAACGATCGGTACTTCCGAAGTCAGCCGGCGGGTCGACTGCTGACCCGCTGTACAAGCGATGTGGAGGGGATCGGCGAGATGTTCGCTGCCGGCTTCCTCACTCTCTTTGCCGATGTGGTCTTGTTGGTGGGCATCTGCGTCGCCCTGGTCTTGCTCAATCCCCACCTGGCTCTCGTCACCTTTGTGACCCTTCCTATTTTGGTGGGGGGCTCTCAGTGGTTCCAGTCTCGGCTCCGCGCGACGTACCGAGAGCTTCGACGACGTGTGGCCATGTTGAATAGCTACCTGGCCGAGAGGATCTCTGGGATCGCGGTGATTCAGTTGTTTGCTCGAGAGGCGAGGAGCTACTCCGAGTTCGAGAAGCACAGTCGACGTCTCATGGACGAGAATTTCCGGAGCATTCGGCTCGATGCCACCTTGTTCGCCTTCGTGGACTCCATGGCCCACGTGGTTACAGCCCTGCTGCTCTGGGTGAGCGTGGGCCCCATTCTGGATCCTGACGGTGCGCTGACCCTGGGTGCTCTTGTTGCCTTCTTGGACTACGTGAGTCGCTTCTTCCGACCCATTCGGGACATGAGCCAGAAGGTGGCGACCCTGCAGTCAGGCCTGGCTTCCAGCGAGCGGGTCTTTGCTCTGCTTGACGAGGACTCCGTGGTGTCGGAAGCCGAGGAGCAGCTGGCGACTTCGGTCGGCTTCCATGAGTCGAAAGGCTTGATCGAGTTCGACTCGGTGGGCTTCGAATACGCGGAGGGCGAGCCGGTCCTGCGTGGCCTCTCTCTCGCTGTCCGGCCTGCAGAGAGTGTTGCCCTTCTGGGGGTGACTGGAGCGGGCAAGACGACTGCGCTGAGGCTACTGAATCGCCTCTACGATGTGCAGTCAGGCTCCGTACGGATCGATGGACGAGACGTGCGAGAGTGGTCCTTGTCACGACTCCGAAAGACTGTCGGGATTGTCCCCCAGGACGTGTTCCTGTTTATGGGCTCCTTTCGGGACAACGTGACGTTGGGGGAGCCGGATCTCAGCGATGCTGATGTGTGGCGAGCGCTTGAAGCGGTCGGGGCAGCGGACCTTGTGCGCAGTATGGGCGGGCTCGATGCCAGCTTAGGCGAGCGGGGAGAGAACCTGTCTTCAGGTGAGAGGCAGCTCATCGCCTTCGCGAGGGTCATGGCCTATGACCCAGCCATACTCATTCTCGACGAGGCGACCTCGAGCCTGGACACGTTCTCCGAGGAGCGAGTCCAGGCGGCGATTGCGACCGCGATGGTTGGGCGGACATCGATTGTGGTTGCCCACCGCCTCTCGACCATTCATGCGGTTGATCGAATCGCTGTGTTGCAGTCGGGTGTCGTTGCGGAGGAGGGTAGCCACAGGGAGTTGCTGACGAGGGGTGGTTTGTACCGTCGTTTGTACGATTCCTATTTCAAGCTCTCGCCGGGGGCAGAGGTCCGTACGCAGGCTTGAGATGCCGTGCACGAGGAGCCAGCAACCCTTGAAGTCGTTGCGGTTGATCGGGGAGCAGGGAGCGAATTTCGGGGCAAGAAGGACGCTTGTGCAGTGCAATAGCCCCTTTCTAGATCGCTTGCGTTTTGGTGACACCGGGTTGTGTCTCGCTTCACCACGCGCTATCTCACGCTGACAGTGAGACTCGCCCCCACAGTTTTCGGCTTTCTTATTGCTCTAGGTGGCTTGGCCCTCGGCATTTGGTCGAACCATGGCAGCCTCCTCCAGGCTGTTATGGAGCGGCGTGACGTTGCTGTCCCCGCCCTGGAGCCCTTTTACCCTGAGCTTGAGCCGGCAGCAGAGGCTCTGGTGCGGTCGTCCCGGCTGGTCCTTGAGCGACTTGCAAGCGACGGTGGACTTGATGGGGTGACGACAGCGACTCTCAAGCAGTCTCACCCCGGACTGAGTCAGGTGAGTGGGAGTGGGCCGTGGTTTTTGTCCTTTTACGCCCCGGGCGCGCGACCACGGTACGAGTGGGTCCAATCGGTCCAGGTTGAGTCGGATCTCATGACGTCGGTTCGTGGGCTCTGGGACGAGTTGCCTGCGGCTCGACGGAGCATCGAGGCGATTCAAGCGGGGCGACTCAAGGTGGATCGGGTGCTTGGCGAAGAGCGCTCATTTCCCCACGGAGGTGGCTTCGCGGGCGTCGCGCTGGACAAGGGGCTGGATGGCATCGTCTTACGGCACCCTTTGTACGCTCCATTCTACGCGCTTCCGTCTTGGAGCGTTGAGGCCGAGGTCCGCAACAACACGAAGAAGAAGACGACTTGGAACAGCCTGAGGCGTTCCGGTATGCACGGGCGGGCGCGGCGACTTGCGCGTGAGATGGCTGGTTGGAAGTCCAGTCACACGCAGGACGCGAGCTTTGCGGCCTTCCGAACGCGGTCATGGATTGAGAGCAGTCCCGGCGGGGGCGAGATCGTTGCCACGACGCGCGGCAACCTTGAGGTGGGACCCATTACCCCGGAGCTACTTCGAGAGCGGATCAACTTAGCTGGTGACTACCTCAAGCGAGAAACGGATGGCGAAGGTCGGTTGACCTATGACTACCGAGCCGTGTGGGACGAGGAAAACCGGGACTACAACATTCTTCGCCATGCGGGGACGACCTACTCGATGCTTCAGGCCTACCGCTTGAACGGGGACCCTGAGCTACTTGAGGCCTCCAAGAGGGCCGTCGACTTCTTCATGGACCGCATGCGCGAGGATGAGGACCATCCTGGAGAGTGGTTTGTGGTTTGGAAGCGCCGAAGGGCGAAGCTGGGTGGCGTGGGGCTCGGTCTCTGCATGATGGTGGAGTTGGAGAAGGCTGCTCCTGGAAGTGCCGATCTCAAGCGTATGGAGGGTATGGCGCGCCACATTGAGCGGATGCAGAATCCGGACGGTTCGTTTGAGTCTTTCTTTCAATATGACGACCGCAAGCCAACGGATCGTAAGAGCATCTACTACGCGGGGGAGGCCATCCTGGGCTTGGTGCGGCTGCACCAGCTGACTGGAGACACCCACTGGCTGGACATTGCGGTCCGTGGCGCGGATTACCTGGTGCATAAGCGCTGGGTTTCGCTGGGCTTGCGCATCTACATTCCTCCCGATGCCTGGCTGATACAGGCGCTCGAAGAGATGGACCGGGTCGCCCACGATGACGACCGGGTCAAGTACGCGTTCGCGATCGGGTCGACCATTGCTCGTCACAAGCTGATGGATCCCGAGACGGCGCCCCCCGACTTCCTGGGTGCGGGCATCAGTGGGCTCCAGCGCTTGCCCAACGCGGCAGGCGCGGGGGGCCTTGGAGAGGCTCTCTCAGCTGCCGCTCGACTGGAAGCACGGCGTTTACCCGGTGAGACGACCTATAGAAGCTTTGCCTTCAACAACGCCGGCTTTCAGCTACGGAATCAGTTCACTGAGGCCAACTCCTGGTACCTCCCCAACCCAGCTCGGGCCCTGGGTGGCTTCCGCCGCAACCCGGACCACGCAGAGATTCGCAACGACCACGTCCAGCACAACCTGTCGGGTCTCTTTGGGCTGCTCGACCTGCTCGATCCGGAGGCGCCTGACATCGGCTGGCTCGTGCCTGAAGAGAAGCGCCCCTCATGGCCCCCGTCCGAGCGCGGTGTGGGAGAGGATGGCCGGTGATGAAGCCCACGATGACAGGCTGGTTCGTGTACTTGCTGATCCTGGCTTCCTGGGGGCTTGCGGCCCTGCTAGCCCACGGGGCGGAAAACTCCATCCCGACCGGTATGGCAGGCGATGGTTGGTCTGCAGCCAGGTATGCCTCGCTCTCTTGGAGTGCCGTGGGGGTTGTTCTGGCCTGCGCCTATCTAGCTCGGCGGAGGGAAACCGATTCAGCTGGGGTGCTTGCGCTTGTGGCAGCTTCTGGGCTGTTCGTGGCTGTGGCTGCTCTGTACACCCTGGGCATCGCTGTTGAGCGAGAGCGACAGAATTACTGGGATGCTTATCACTTCACTGCGTTGATCTGGACCTACTTCTTGGCGTCATGTGCTTCGCTCTGGTCGAGCCTGACCTCTGCGAAAGGTGGCTCGACTCTAGGCAGCTTGCTCATCGGCCCTGCCACGCTCTCGGTAGCTCTTGCCGTGCTGTGGTGGCTGTGGACGTGGCTCCCCTGGATGCAGAATTTGCAAGGCTGGTTCGCGCGCTTGGGATTTCTACTGACTCATGGCTGAGCAGGTCGGGCGGACGCTTATCGTCTCGGATCTGCATCTTCGTGGGCCTTCTGACCCCAACCAGCACAGATTCTTGAGGTTCATTGAGTCGCGGATCGCCTCTTGTCCGCAAGCGACACTGGTCATCGCCGGAGACTTGGTGGACTTCTGGTTTGCTGTGGACTCGGACGTTCCAGCCCCATACCGGCAGGTCGTCAGCCGGCTAGAGGCTCTTCCCCGTGTCTACTGGATTGAGGGTAACCACGATGTTGGTTTGTCGCGGGCGCTAGGGGGGCGGCGCGGTGGTCTCCGTTTCCTGGACAAGACCCTGCAGCTCTCTTGCGGCCCTTGGCTACTATCGGTAGCGCACGGTGACCACGTGGAGCGGTCCGATCGAGGGCACCAGTTGCTCCGCTCGGTGATGCGCTCCAGATTGGCGCGGGGGCTCGCCCGTGGTCTTGGCGCGGACCGAACGTTGAGGCTTGGACAGCGGATCACCAACAGCCGGTCAAGTGGCTCTATGGACAGCAGAACTCCAAGCCTTCGGTGGCTTCATGCTGCTCGAGGAGAGGCACAGTCGATGCCGCCAGGCGATGTTTCTTCGCTCCTGGTGCTAGGCCACGGCCACCATCTCGGCTGGTGGCCTGAGGGGCTCATCTGTCTGGGGGACTGGCTGCACTTCCACTCCTACCTGGAGGTGGACCCAGACCTGCCACGGCCGCGGTTGCGGAGGTTCCAGACGGACTCGGACGAAGATCCGGTTCTGGCGGACGGGCCCGTAGGTGACGCCCGACCAGATCCGGGTTCGATCAGCTAGCCGAAGAGGCCACCCGGAGGCGGTGGAACCAGTACGTCTCCAGGCGGAGATGACTCAGCGCCCGCCTCACTGCCCGAAGTCGAGCGTGGTGCCCCGTTGCCTTCGTTTGTATTGGAGCCGGCTCTAGGCGAAGCACTCGATGTGTCGTGGCCACTGGATTCGGCTCCAGTGTGTGCCGCTCCCGGTCCCCGCCCTCTTCCACCACGTCGTCGTCGTCGCCGTCGACGTCGTGTGCCGCTTGGAGCCTCCGCGTTCGCCTCCGACGATTCCGAATCTTGGGACGCCACGTCGCTCCGGGCTGCGCTGTCAGTCGCCGAGGCCGCTTGGCCGCTGCTCGATTCGGCTCCAGAAGGTCCGGAGGCCTCGCTGGCTCCAGTGGAGTCCGCGCTGGTCAGCGTTGGGCGCTCTTCAGGTTGTGCGTCACTGGCTTCGGTGCTGCTCGCGCTCTTGCGCCCAAAGCCGGCGAAGCGTGCGAACCGGTCGAACATGGAGTCCTCGGCGTTTTCGCTTTGCTTTCCAGTGTCCACTACAGCATCGCTGGTCACAGCAGGTGCGGAGGTCGTGGGGCCAGGGGCAGGCTGTTCAGAGGCTTCCAAGCGTCCCTGCTGTCCCCGGTTGCGAGCCTCTCTCTCGCCCGTATGCGTACCATCGGCTTGTTGATTTCGATTGTCAGGATTCGGGCTCTGGGTCTGGTTGTTGGTGCCGGATCCTGGCTCACGGCCTTCTCGCTCCAACTTCCTCTTGCGCCGTCGCCGTCGCTTCTGGGATCGGCTAAGGGGCTTCTCCCCGTCCAAGTCCGTGTCGTTGGAGTCCGCTCGAGCACTGCGATGTTGGCGATCGCTTGCCTCGGAGGAGTCGTGACTCTCTTCTCGAGCACGGTCTTCACCACCATCACCCCCTCGCCCACGACCGCCCCGCCGTCCCCGGGACCGGCGTCGGCCACGGCTCCTACGAGGACGATCGTCATCAGTGGCGAGTTGAGTTGAGGGCGTGTCTTCGTCAGAGTCTTCTTGTTGCTCGTCGCCGTCTTGCTCGTCGTCGTCGGCTAGCGCTACATCAGAGACAGTGTCGGCCTCAGTATCGGCATCTAGATGTTCGCCGAGGCTCCCGAGGGCGTCGTCTTCGGTGGTCTCCACCTCGTCGTGTTCGGGCTCGTCCGCCTCTCCTTCGACCTTTTTCTCGTCAGTCGTGCTGGTGTCTCTTGCTCCAGTGCGGTCGGCCTCGGCCTCGGCCTTGAGCTCCTCACGTCGAGCAACCACTCGCTCCCGCTCGGTCTCTGAGAGATCGGCAAGTGTTCCCCACTGGATGCGCTCTTCGCCTCGTCCACGCCCGGGTCGTCCTTCCAAAGCAACGACAATCCCGAAGTAATCTTCGAGGTGGATTAGGTCGCGACGCAGATGGTTCTGAATGTGATCGGCCAGCTCGGGGTGCAACTGAACGGTGACCTTTGCGAAGGTGCCGTTGGCAGCCCTTGCCTCGATCATGCGCAGGATCTTCAGGGCAATGAACTCCACCGAGGGTAGGACTCCGCGCCCCTCGCAGGTGGGGCAGTCACGGTGGGTCTGCACGGCGAGTGCAGCCTTGAGTCGCTGGCGATTGAGCTCAAGCAGGCCATTCTCACTGATGCGGCTGACGTAGCTACGAGCCTTATCATTCTTGAGCCCATCCTTGAGTGTCTTTTCGACTTGCCGGCGATGCTTGTTGGTCGCCATGTCGATGAAGTCGATGACGATGAGTCCGCCAAGATCTCGCAGTCTGAGCTGTCGAGCCACCTCGCGCGCAGCCTCAACGTTGGTGTGGTGTGCTGTGTCAGCCTGGGACTTGTGCTTGGTTGAGCGCCCCGAGTTCACATCGATGGCGATGAGGGCCTCGGTGGGGTCAATCAAGATGTAGCCACCGGAAGGCAGGTCGACTCGTCTCGAGAACAGCGCTTCAATCTGTTGTTCCACCTGATATCGGGTGAACAACGGGATCTTGTCTACGTACTGCGTGAGGACCCTCTTGCTTCGTGGCATGACGGTCTTGAAGTAATCGGAGGCCTTCTCCCAGGCCTCCTGCCGGTCCACGATGATCTGGGCGATGTCCGAGTTGTAGTAGTCCCGGAGCATTCGAACGACTAAGTCGTCGTCTTCATGCAGAAGCTGCGTTGTCTTTCCTTTGCTGGCTTCCTTCTGCACACCCTTCCAAGTGCGCACGAGGCGGGCAGCGTCGTTGTTCAGATCGGTCTTGGTTCGGTCCAGACCCGCAGTGCGAACAATGAACCCGTACTCCTCTGGAATCTTGAGGCTCTCAGCCAACGCCTTGATCTTCTTGCGCTGACTGTCGTTGTTGATCTTGCGCGATACGCCGCGGCAATCATCGAGGGGCATCAAGACGATGTATCGGCCAGCAAGGGAGATGCGACTGGTCAGAGCCGCTCCCTTGTCGCCGATGGCATCCTTGACCACCTGGACGACGATCTCACGCCCCTTTTGCATTACATCCGTAATGGCGGGCTTCTTGTTCTTCGCCTTGCCCTTGGGCTTCCAGCTCTTGTGCCAGCAGGCTTCAGGGATCTCGCCAAAGGGAAGAAAGCCCTGCTTGTCGACGCCAAACTCTACAAAGCAAGCGTTGAGCCCAGCGTGGATGTTTGCGACCTTTCCACGATAGATGTTGCCTTTGAGCAGTCCAGCGTGTCGGACTTCGATCTCAAGTTGTTCGAGGCGGTTGTTCTCTAAGATCGCGGCGCGGACCTCTTGGGGTCGCATCGCGTTGATCAGCATGATTTTAGACAAGGTGCTCCTTGGGGGTATGTGGTGCCTCCGGGGGCAGTCGACCGGTGGGGTCTGCCGCTCCGGAGTCTGATTCTTGTAAGCGTTGAAGCTTCTAACGAACGGTCGGCGGCGAGAACTAAATAGAGTGTCGCGCGCGCCCCCTCATCTCGGCAAACCCGAGAGATCTCGACGCAATTCTGTCCAATATGGCTCTATTGTCAAGGGAAGCTGCAGCAATGATGAGCAGTGGCACAGGTCTGAATCCAAGCCCTGGCAAAGGCGCTGGCGGATCTAGGTCGATCGCGGGGCTGGCACGAGGGTCTTGGTGGGGTTTCCTTGCTCCTAGACCGCAGAACCGGTAGCATGTGCTCGATTGAATGGGGCCGCAGAGCTCAGGGGATGAGCCGCAGCCCAACCTAAGACAGTTCGGAGAATCTTGCCATGGTGCGCTGGGAGTACCGCGTTCTGCACGATCTCGCTGCTCATGAGCTCGCTGAGCTTGGAGATGAGGGCTGGGAATTCGTCACCGTCGAGTTCGACGATGAGGGAGACATCCTGAATGCCTTTGCCAAGCGCCAGAAGTCTGGAAGTGGGTCTCGAGGTGGTGGTGGTGGTGGTGGTCGACGGAGGCGTCGACGAGGTGGCGGCGGTGGTGGTCAGATGAGCCACGCCGGTCAGCCCAATCACCCCATGAGTGCGGCCGGCGGCGACTACGCCGCTTACTAGCAAGTCGTTGAACGGCTTGAGTTCACGGTGTCCCGCCTTCTGGCGGTGCGGCATCGGTGCGCGTGATGAAGTAGGAGAAGCGCTCGGCGTCCCAGTCGAAACCGGTGCAATCTGGATTTACCTCTCGGTAAGCGTAGGACCAGACATTCACCACGCGCAGGTCTAGGCCGTCCACTGTGAAGTCTTTGTGTTCTGTCGGAAAGAGTTCGAATCGTTCGACTTCCCAACTCAGGGATGCGTCGCTCGAGTCATCGTCGTCGCCTGATGAATCATCGTCATCTCCTGTTGCAGGGGCTCGGGTCTCGAACGTGACCGAGAGGTTGTAGGCGCTCGCGCACTGGAGAGCATTGGCGTTAGGGCACGCTCGATCGCGAACCTCAATGCCCTGAAAGGCTGGGTGTTCCTCGCCGGGGAGATAGGCGAGGCCCACATCGGAAGGCTCAGCGAGGAACATAAGAGCGCCAGACCCGTCTTCCAGGATCTCCCAGAGCGAGAAGCCGGAGAGAAGCACGCCGGTGGTGTAGTCAATGATGGTGTGAACCCCAATCTCTTCGCCGAGGGTTCCGGGCAGGTCGTAGCCGAGTGGCATTGAGTAGACGATTCGCACCCAGTTGGGATCATCGATAGGCGGACTATCGGGCGGGGGTTGTTCCGTCAAGGTGATGGCCTTGCGGTTGCTGTCAGGATCATCGCCTTTCTCAGTAATGAGTCCGAGGAAGGGGAAGTTCAGCGCCGGCGGATTCCAACTGGCCACTAGAGAGGCTAGCTGGTCTGGAGGATAGTCCTCGCCCGCCCAGTGGATGGTGAGCTCGAAGGTGACGTTCTCTAGAGATGTGTTTGAGCATCCGTCTGCTGGTGGGATCACCCGGTCATCGTCGTCATCTGATGGAGTCGCATCACAGGCTCCCCCAGCGAGAGCAACCATCAGTGCGACAAATGTCAGAGCTAGGAGTGAACTTAGGTGCTTGGTGGCGAGGGCGGTTCGAGGGCTCATCACTTGTGTCCTGGTGTCAGAAGAGGGAGCTTACCTCAGCTCTCTTGAGTGACTGTTAGCCGTTCGGTTGGAAAGGAATCCAGGGCTTCGGAGCACGCCCGGGTGAACCGGCTGATATCGCCGGTTTCGTATCCGAGACTCTGGCAGATGCTGTAGGCCTCGAACGACTTCCGAAGGAGCGTGGGGATTCGGTCGAGTAGCCATCGCTGCATGGCAGCCTGCGCTGTTGGTTCCGGCTTCGCTGTTGGTTGTTGGTTGCTGTAGAACTCCCAGAGTTCGTCAGCGGCGGCCTGATAAGCACGGCCCAGGTGCAGGGCTGCTGCCGCCGCCCAGGTGGGCACTTGTTGATCGATGGCGGCCACGTAGTAGTCCTGCGCTCGAGACAGCAATTCTGCTCGCCGGTTGAGTGCACGGACGGTCCGTTTCACGCCTCTACGATGCATGTCAACACGAGAGGCTTCTGCAACAAAGACATCCCCAAGCGCGCACAGTGCCTGGGCTAGGAAATAGGCCTCACTCGTTGGCTCGCTGACTTTGCCGGTCAATACACGGATTGCACCTAAGAGACGGTGCGACGCTCGAGCCAGGTGTCGGGACTCCACGTCCAGCCATCCCAGCTGTACGTCGATGCGGGCTCGTGCTGTCCGGTCGGTGGTCCTGTGGCGTACCGCCAAGAGATCCCGTCTCGCAGCGCGCGGTTGATTCTCGGCGATCCGCACTAATCCCCGGCGAAACTGAACGTCAGCATGGATCGCTCTCGCTTCCGCGTCGTTTCGAGAGAGCAGCTGGGTGTAGTTGGCTGTCGCTCGGTCTAGGCTCCCGAGGGACTCGAAGCACACGGCCTGGTTGTAGAGGGCCAGCACGTGCGTGCGATGCAGGGTTGGCGATGCGTTCAGGACCTCGTCGTATCGGTGGATAGCCTCGTCGCACGCATCAGCCTCTTTGAGTGCGTTGGCTTCGGCGAACTGCTGGGATGGGCTGCTCGAGCCCATGGCTGGACCTGTGAAGAGAGTGAGGAGTCCACAGACAGACCCCATCGTCACGCACGCAGAATGCTTGGCGCGCCTAGAAAGACGGAACCGCACAGAGAACACCCGGGTGAATAGAAGTGAGGAGCAGTCCGCCTCGGCCGCGGGGCAGTGTGTCCGCACCCTTCAATGAAGGGGGGACTCGTATAGGCGAATTAGGTTCCCCTGACAGAAGGGGCTCACACAACGCCCAGGGACAAGTCCCAGACAAAAAATTAGGGCGCGAGGCAATTGGGCCACCTCGAACCGCGCAGAAGCTACTCTCTGTCCTTCACTCTAAGACTCTCGGGGTGCCTTTCGCAAGGGGTTTGACAGGCTCCGTGGCCCGGTACTACTTTCCCGCTGGCACGGACCGTGTGTTTGGCACACCGTCGTCGTCGTCGCGCCACCAGGGGTGTGATCGACGGCGGTCCAAGAGATGGGTGCCCTGAGCAAGCGAGGAACTGGGTGTTGACCTACCTGAAGCCCCGATCACAGACCGTGGGAATGGTTGCCCTGATGGTAGCTGGGCTGCTGGTGTTGGGAGGGTGCCCCAAGCCCAAGCCTCCAGTCGAAGCAGGCCAGGAATCGGCCTCAAGCGGCCCTGAAATTCGCATTGATGTACTTCGCCCGGACAGCACTCTGGAAGGACGACCCGTCACGGTCCGAGTGGTGGGCATTGGCTTTCAGGAGGGGGCTGAGGTCTTTCTGGGGAGCCGCCGCGCCCGTGGGGTGGATGTACTGGATGGCGGAGAATTGAGCTTTCGGGCGACCGAAGATCTGCCCCCGGGTACTTATGACGTCCGAATTACGCGACCGGATGGTGCCGAGGCGCTTCGTCAGGCTGGTTTCACAGTAGAGGCTCTCCCGCGAGACGAAGGCAACTGTGACTTAGTGACCGTCCACTTCGACTTCAACGAGGCCAGCCTGACCAGCGGGGCCCGAGAGGAACTACAAAAGAACGCGGTGTGCCTCGAGGCTCGCGAGACGTTAGCCGTTCGTCTGGAGGGTCACGCTGATGAGCGAGGAAGCACGGAATACAACCTCTCACTGGCTCAGAGGCGAGCCGACTCGGTTCGCAAGTACCTGGTGAGCTTGGGTGTGGACGAGGAGCGACTGGCGACCCTGTCCTACGGCGAAGAGCGACCGGCTTCCACTGGCCACGACGAGAGTGCTTGGGCAGAGAACAGGCGCGTCGAGTTCAGCGCTCGCTGACCATGTATCAACCCGCGCGTTTGCTGCTGTTGTGCCTCGCCGTTGCCGTGTCGGCGCCGGGCTGTGTGACCGACCGTACTGGGCGTAGCGCCAGCTATTTGATGACGACCAAGCTAGAGACGACGCGGGCCCGAGCTCGCGCTCTTGAAGAGGACCTGTTGTTGGAGCGGCAGCGCATCGACGACATGCAGAACCGAGCGGTGGCCTCCCGCAAGCGCTTGGCAGAGTCTGGTGCAACACTCGAATCGTTCTTGGAAGAACTTCAATCGGTCCGCGGTCAGCTGGCCTTATTGAGGCACGAACTGGACGGTGTCGGTCGCCGGGACGAGGACATGGACTTCCGGTTGACTGAGTTGGAAGTGATGTTGGCAGACCTAGCGGTGCGCATGGGCGTGGAGCCGGTCGCTGTGGCTCCGGTCGAGGTCGCACCTTCGGAAGACAAGCAGAGTTCAAATAGCCCGCCGTCGAGTCCCACGGAGGAACCGGTGGGGACGGAGCCTCAAGTGGATGTCTCTGCTGCTGTGGGGAACGAGTCTAGTCCCGCGGGCAGCTCGAGCTCCTCGCCAGCTGCGCCATCAGAGACTAGCGAGACGTCCCCGGAGGGTGCAGGGCGCGAGGCGGATGCTGATGCTGACACAGTAAAGCTTGGCTCTGCCGTGTCCGAGATTGTCATGCAGACCGAGGGCGGCGACCCGAGCCCAGCCCCAGTGGCTTCTTCTGGCGGCCAGGCTTCGCCCGAGGCAGCCATGTTTCAGGCGGGTCTACTGCTGGTGAAGGCGGGCTCCTGGGAGAGGGCTGGAGGCCACCTGCAGCAGTTTCTCCGTAGCTACCCCAAGAGTCAGTGGGCATCGGAAGGCATGTACCTGGTGGGGGAGTGCCTCATGGAATTGGCGCGGTACAAGATGGCGATCACCGAATATCAGAAGGTGATCGAGCGGGATGACGGGTCCCCCTGGGCGCCTCGTGCCATGCTCCGACAGTCCCAGGCGTTTGATGCGTTGGGTACCGCACAGGACAAGGAAGCTTCCCGAATTTTCCTCGCTGAGTTGATTCGTCTCTACCCAGAGGCGAAGGAGGCTGAGGAGGCTCGAGAACGACTGGAGAACGACAATGCAGGGCAGTGAAGCGAGTAAGAGACGATGCCTCATGCTGGGCTGGGGGACCTTTGTCCTTGCGGTTGGCCTGGTCCTAGGGGCTTGCTCCAGTGAAGAACCCGGCTCCGAGCGGTTGGCTGTTGCGGCCGGGCAGGAGAAGGACAACGAGGGCCAAGCTGCCGAGGGAGGGGATGTTGCTGAGGTGGCTGACCCTGGGGTTCGCGCCCGCTTGACTGTCGTCTACACAAACAACGTGGACGGAGAGATTGAGCCCTGCGGATGACCCAAGAACCCCCTCGGCGGTCTCGCCAGGCGCGCAACATACATTGATGAACTGAGGCTGAAGTCTGGAGCCCTCCTGCAGGTGGACTCGGGCGATATGCTCTGGGCCCGCGCTTCGGTCGAAGAGCCGGAGGAGGCTCAGCGCAAGCTAAAAGCGGAGCTGTTGTTGGATGGCTCGGCGCTGCTCGACATGACGGCTCTTGGGGTGGGCGATGGCGAGTTGGCGTTCGGAGTCGACTTCTTGGTTCGGGAGGTTCAGCAGCGCAAGTTGCCCTACGTTTCCGCGAATCTCGCCAACGAGCAGGGGAAGCTTCTGTTCCCCGCCTTCCGAGTGGTCGAGTCGTCTGGGCTTCGCATTGGCATTACCTCGGTGTTGTCCGACAAGTTCAGCTTTCCTGACGCTCAGGTCTTGCCTGTCTCTCAGAGCCTGAGAGATGCGCTGGCGGTCCTAAAGGATAAAGAGAAGGTGGAGCTGGTCGTCCTCTTGTCCCATCTGGGTCTTCCTGAGGACAAGGCGCTCGCCAAGCAATTTCCGAGCATTGACCTGATCTTCGGCGGCCATTCCCGGAGTCACCAGGAAGAGCCGCTCTTGGTTGGGACCACGGCCATCATGCAGGCGGGGTCCCGGGGCAAGCACTTGGGCGAGGTGACCATTGAGCTCCGGGAGGGAGCAGTAGGTTGGTTCGATCCCGAGGCCGGAGAACGATCCGCTCGGCAGCGCAAGCGCTTCGAGCTTCAGCTGAAGCGTTTCGAGCAACAGCTGGAGAACATGGCCCCCGATGACGCTCAGGGGCGTGCGCGACTTGAGCGGGTGCGAGGCTTCACCGAGAAGAAGCTCGCTGACCTGGCTGTTGTCCCCGAGCAAGTGGGGATTTCGAACCTCTTGAGGTCCCGGAAGGTGGCGATGGATCGGAAGATTGCCGACCACGCTCCCATGCAGGCTCTGGTGGATGCTGCGCTCGAAAAGATGGGGCCCGACGCCCACTCCTCATCGGGTCACGACCATCATGGTCACGACCATCATGGTCACGCTCACCACGACCATGGTGTGCACGGAGCGGGCCGTCCCCACGCGGCCAAGAAGACCACCCGGGAGTACGGGGACTTCGTGGGGGCCAAGATCTGTATGGCGTGTCACCGAGCGATCTATGACGACTGGATGACCACGCGCCACGCCCACGCCTATGGGACCCTGGTGGCGGACAAACGACACTTCGACCTGGACTGTTGGTCCTGCCACGTCACCGGTGCAGGGAAGCCTGGAGGACCGTCGGGGCCGTATGACGTGGGCACGATGCGGAATGTTCAGTGTGAGGCATGCCATGGCCCCGGTCGGAAGCATATTGCGGACCCAACTGCCGTGGACATGGTTCGCAATCCGGGCGAGGCTCATTGCAAGTCGTGCCATAGCGATGAGCAGACCGACAGTCGCTTCGTCTATGAAGAATACCTTCCGAAGGTGGACCACAAGCCCTGACCCTTGTGGGGCCGATGGGCTGGTGGTACGGCTACCAGGAGTTCCGGCGGCCTCAGCCGAGGCTGGATTCCCATTGCTAGAGGTCGTAGAGTCCGTGGCGATGAGCCCAGGTCCATACCTACTCTGGAGTTGTGTTGTTTCCCCTACTCGCCATTGAGACATCCTGTGATGAGACTGCCGCTGCCGTTATGGGGCCTGAGGGGCAGCTCTTGTCCAGCGTTGTTCATTCTCAGATTGATGACCACGCGCTGTTTGGTGGCGTGGTTCCCGAGCTGGCCTCTCGCTGTCATGTGGAGGCGATCCGCGGTGTCGTGGACCGAGCTCTCTCTGATGCGGGCTGCTCTATCGAGGACCTGGGGTGCGTGGCTGCTACGCGCGGACCGGGCTTGGTGGGCTCTCTCCTGGTCGGGCTCTCTTATGCGCAAGGTCTGGCGGCAGCCCGTGACCTACCTCTCCTGGGCATCAATCATCTTGAAGGCCACTTGTTGGCGCCGTTTGTGGGAAGCCCCGAGCCGCCGTTTCCGTTTCTGGCTCTTGTCGTCTCGGGAGGGCACACCGAACTCGTGATCGCGAGAGGACTAGGAGACTACGAAGTCGTGGGCCAGACTCGTGACGATGCTGCAGGAGAGGCCTTTGACAAAGGAGCTCGTCTCCTTGGCTTGGGCTACCCAGGTGGGGTCGTGATTGACCGACTGTCCCAGCAGGGCGATGCCGCTTGCTATGCGCTGCCACGGGGTATGGCCAAGCGGCCAGGCTTCGATTTCTCCTTCTCTGGTCTCAAGACTGCGGTTTGGAAACACGTGCAGGCCAACGGAGTTCCGCAGGGGAGCGACCAGAATGATTTCTGTGCTTCGCTGCAGGAGGCCATTGTCGACGCCCTCTTGCTCAAGACACGTAAGGCGGCTCGCGAGTGGGCCATGAGCGACATCGTGGTCACTGGTGGGGTGGCCGCAAACTCTCGGCTCAGAGCGCGCTTCCAAGAGGTTGCCGATGAGGAGGGGTGGACTCTTCACCGTCCCGTGATGTCGCTGTGTACTGACAACGCCGGGATGATTGGTTACGTGGCAGCGCTGCGCGCGAGCCGTGGCGAGCGGCACTCTCTCAGCACTGCGGTTTGCCCCGGACTGGCCCTAGGACCGGACAAGCCGCCGACCCCACTACCAGGGGCGCTGCTGGAGTCTGGGCCGAGCGCGGAGGTGCCGGAGCGTGGCTAGTCGTCGTCGGGGGCTGGTGGCCTGCATGGCCGCCCCGGCGCGCCTCAACTGGTACCGAGCCTTGCGCTCTCGTCGTGGCGCACGGTACGTGGCCGGCGGCCTTGCCGTCGGAGTGTTCCTGGCCTTCATCCCGTTATTTGTACTGCACTTTCCCATCGCAGTGATCGCCGCGTATCTGTTGCGGGTTAGTCGTCTTGCTGCGGTGGCAGGCGTCTGCCTCTCCAATCCGCTGACTCTGGTGCCCTTCTTTATTGTGGCCCGACTGACTGGACTTGCTGTGCTCCCAAGCCCCGGAACTGCCCCACAGCCCTTACCTGACGGGCTGGGCGGCGGGCAGCTGTGGGCCTACCTATCCTCCCTTGGTTGGTACGACGTGTGGACCATCTTGATCGGTGGGTCGTTGCTCGGCTTGCTGGGGGGCGGCTTGACGTACAGAGTGGGGATGCGCTGGGCTCTCGATTACTCTGAAAAGCGGCGTGAATGGCGAGACGAGGCTGGGGCTCGTAGTGTTCAGCGGTCCGGGGCAATCATCGATGGGGACTGAGCGGGGACGGAGCGCCAAGAAGTCGCTAGGTCAGAACTTTCTGGTGGACCCTGGTGTGATCGATCGCATCGTGGGGTCCGTGGACTTCGGCTCGGGCCAAACAGTGGTCGAAGTAGGTGCTGGGAGGGGGGCGCTCACTCGTGTGCTGGCCGAACGCTGTGACCGGCTCATTGGCGTCGAGAAGGACGACTCCCTTGCGCCGAGACTGGCCAGGGAGTTTCAGGGCAACGACCGCGTCGCGATCTTGCACTCGGATGCGCTGACCGTCTTGCCGGGCGAGATGCCCTTTGAAGGCCCCTATCAGGTGGTAGGCAACCTGCCCTACAACATCGGTGGTCGAATCACGATGCATCTGCTCGAGAACTGGGGGGCGCAGCTCAGTAGCGCTACGCTCATGTTTCAGCGGGAGGTGGCCGAGCGGCTGGCGGCCGGTCCTGAGAGCCGTTCTTATGGTGCGTTGTCGGTCTTGGTGCAGGCGTTCTGTGAGGTCTGGTTGCTCTTTGGTGTGCCCCCCGAGGCGTTCCGACCGGTGCCCAAGGTGAACTCAATGGTCGTTCGCCTTCAGCGACGGTCTCTGCCGCTCTTCGACGGCTTGGACTACGAGTTCTTTCGACGAACAGTGCACGGAGCCTTTCACGCGCGGCGCAAGACCGTGCTCAACTCTCTGGTGCTTGCTCCAGGGCTGCCTGGGGATGCAGAACTGCTAAGAAGCGCTCTGGAACAGGCCGAGATCAGCTCCCAGTTGCGGGCCGATGCCATTCCTATCGAGCGGTACCTGGCTCTAGCCCGTGTACTCGACGAGCATCGAAGTGAGGGCCCAGGAAACGACTGAACCCTGCGGTTCCCGACGGATAGAAGCCCTCCCTCGTGCTATGGTCCGGCGCCCTGTTCGGAGGCGTTGTGCTCGTCTCAATCCTCGCTAAAGCTAACGATGCCCGCGCCAGGCAGGCTGCGGTCGATGTGCATGCCTTGCTGGCTGGGGAGGGCCATGGTGTTCGGTTGGACCGGGCGACGGCGGAGGCGGCGGGACTCTCTGAGGGAGTGGGGCTCGACGACCTGGTCCGGGACGTGGACCTGGCGGTTGTGCTGGGCGGTGATGGAACGCTTCTGCGGGCTGCGCGGCTGTTTGGGCCCGAGGCTGTCCCAATTTTTGGCGTCAACTTGGGGCGCCTGGGCTTTCTGACGGATACAGGGCCAGAGAACATGTTGACGGTCCTCCGGCGGGTTCTGGAGGGCGACTATCACGTGCAGGAGCGCATGATGCTCTCTGGGGAGATCCATCGCGGGGAAGAGCGGGTGCACGGCCCCTTCCTCGCCCTCAATGACATTGTCATCAACAAAGGGGCGCTAGCACAGGTGGTTCGTCTCGAGACCCGCGTCGATGATCGGCTCGTGTCCAACTACCTGGCGGACGGGATCATTTTCTCGACGCCTACTGGGTCGACCGCCTATGGACTGGCGGCGGGTGGACCGATCGTCGAGCCCTGTACGGAGGTCATTCTGGTTGCCCCCATCTGCCCTCACATTCTCACCAACAGGCCCCTCGTCATTTCTGGTGACTCCACGGTGGAGTGCACCCTGTTGGTGAGCCGCGAGGCCGTCTTCGTCACCATTGACGGGCAAGAGGGCTTCCCGCTTCAGCGTGGCGATCGCATCCGAGTGTCTCGTTCAGCGCAGGGAGCTCGCCTCGTTCAATGTGCCTCCAAGGATTTCTACGACATTCTTCGAACGAAGATGGGTTGGGGTCTGAACTAGATGTTCCTCCTCTGGGCGTTCCTTTCGCTCTGGGGCGGAAGCGAGGCTGAGCGTGCTCTTTGAACTGCAGATTCGCGATCTGGCGATTATTGAGGACCTGAGCGTCGAGTTCGGGCCAGGTCTCAACGTTCTCTCTGGTGAGACCGGTGCCGGGAAGTCGATCATCCTGGGCGCGCTCGGGCTGATTCTGGGAAACCGAGCTTCGGCCGGCATGGTCCGAACGGGGAGCTCGGCCGCTGAGGTCCAGGCTCGGTTCGATCGAACGCCATCGGTGACGTCGGCTCTAGACAAGCTCGGAATCGCGTATTCGTCCGAGGATGATGGCTTGCTCATTCGGCGAGTCGTGACAGAGGCTGGCCGGTCCCGGGCATGGCTCGGCGATACCTCCGTTCCGCTCTCTTCTCTTCGTGCGCTTGCCCCGTTGCTTGTGGACTACGCTTCTCAGCAGGAGCATCGGGTCCTTCTGGACGAGGCTGTGCATGGCCGCTTGTTGGATGACTTCGGGGATCTGGGAGAGCGGCTGCGGGCGGTGGGGCAGGCTGTGGGAGCTTACCGGAGCCTGCTGGTGCGTCGCGCGGAGCTGCAGAAGGAGAACGACGAGAGGGAGGCGCGGGATGACTTTGTTCGTTTCCAGTTGAGTGAGCTGGAGGAACTGGGCTTCCAGGAGGGGGAGTGGGAGCGCTTGGAGGTCGAACGGCGTCTCTTGAGGGATGCGGAGTCTCTCCTGGAGGTGGCGCAGCAAGGCGAACAGGCCCTGTACGGCGGGGCAAATGCGGCAGTGGAGCAGCTGACGGTTGGTCTGCGAGCTGCACGACGTCTCGCCGAGGTCGACCCGCAGCTAAGCCCACTCGTTGCTGAGCTCCAAACGGCTCTCGTGGCTGCCGAGGAAGCTGGACGTGACCTGGGCACTTACGCTCGGGGTCTGCATCAGGCCCCCCCCCGCCTCGATGCTGTGGAAGCTCGCCTTGCTGAAGCGCGGCGTCTCAGCCGGAAGCACCGATGTTCGGCGGATGAGCTGGTGGAGATTCAAGGACGACTGGAGGACGAGGCCCTTGCCCTCTCCAGCCTAAGCTCAGAGCTCGATGGACTCGCTGATCAACTACAGCAGGCCCGCCAGGATGCGCGCCAGTGTGCCGAGGCTCTCCGGGACTCTCGGAAAGCGGCTGCGCTCGAGCTGGGCGGTCGAGTGAAGAATGAGCTCAAGTCGCTCGGCCTTCCAAAGGCACGATTTGTGGTGAGTGTCGAGCCGCTGGAGAACAGCGTGGGAGCGGTCGGTTTGGGCGAGGCGGGAGCTGAGCCGTTCGCTACTCAGGGTGGCTGCGACCGTGTTGCTTTCTTGATGTCGTCCAATGTGGGCGAAGACTTGAGGCCTCTGGCGGGGACAGCTTCTGGTGGAGAGTTGTCTCGCATTGTGCTGGCCCTCCACCAGTCGTTGTCGGGGAATAGCGGTGTCCAGGTTTGTGTCTTTGACGAGATCGATGCCGGCATTGGAGGTGTGACCGCGGAAGCCGTGGGGCGGAAGTTGGTCGCCATTGCTCAGGTGTCGCAAGTCCTGTGCATCACCCACCTACCCCAGCTGGCTGCCGGTGCAGATCACCACTTCCGCGTCGAAAAGAGAGTGGACGGTGGTAGGACCCGAACTCAGGTGGTGCAGCTTGAAGCCCAGGCTCGCGTGGAAGAGTTGGTGCGGATGGTGGCAGGAACAGGTCGGACAGATGCGGCTGAGACGTTCGCCCAGGAACTTCTGGATCGTCTGGCGGCGGAGAGATCGCAGGTGGGCCCCTCCCGCTCAGCCTCGGGGCCGGCTACACTCACTCGCAATGTTCAGGACGGATCGGCTCCGTCCAGCAAGGGAGCTTCGCGTTGAGAATCTCGTCCGCTGGCATCACAAACGTAGGGCGCAAGCGTCAGAACAACGAGGACAATTACCTCGTAAACGACCGCTTGGGCTTGTACGTGGTCTGCGATGGGATGGGGGGCCATGCGGGCGGTGAGTACGCCAGTCAGGTGGCCGTCACGACCATTGAAGAGGTCCTGGCCAACATTCGTGATGAGAATGTGGCGAAGGGTGAGATCGACGACCAGATCACGCAGGAGAAGCTGAAGTATGCCGTTCGGCTGGCTGGCAAGCGCATCTACGATCTGGCTCAGGCAGAGCCCGAGTTTCGGGGCATGGGGACGACGGCTGTCATCCTCGTGTTTCTCAATGGTATGGCCTATATGGCGCACGTTGGGGATTCACGTGGCTATCTGATTCGCGGGGGCGAGATTACTCAGCGCACGGAGGACCACAGCTGGGTCAATGAACAGATCAAGGCTGGCTTGATCACGGCTGAGGCTGCAAAGCATCATCGCTTCCGCAACATCATCACCCGCTCTCTAGGCTTCCAGGAGGAGGTCGAGATCGACACGCAGGTGCTTCGAGCCGAGCCTGGCGATATCTATTTGCTCTGCTCGGATGGTCTCTCGAACCTCGTCACTGAAGATGAGCTACGAGAGATGCTGGTGGAGAAGTCCTTCCAGCAAACGGCTCGAGATCTCATTGATCTCGCCAACGACCGTGGTGGTGACGACAACATCACCTTGGTGTTGGCCCGCGTCGACTCCGTCACGGAGTGACCACCGCAGAAGTCCTGTGGTGAACGTCTCATCACGCTAAGATCCCCTCTATCCCCCGGAAGGCTAGGGCCTCAAGGTCTGGTCCTCGGCGTCCGAAACGGAAGGTAGAAGTGACCTCGGGGGTCTGTGCATAGCTCCCGGTGCTTTCTACTGGGTCGTTGACAGGCCCTGGACCCTCGGCTATCAGTCGCCGCCGCCTGGAATTGAAGGGCTGTAGCGCACCTGGGAAGGCAGGATTTAGGCTTTCGTGAAGACTCGAGTTGTCATAAGCGTTGAGCAGAAGGGCCGCGTTGTTCGGCGGTTTGGGATCCGGGGAGAGCGGCTGCGCCTCTTGGTGGCCTTTCTCGTGCTCGCGTTTGTCGTGGGTGTTAGCGCGATCGCTGGAATCACTTGGCAGGGCTATGCCCGTTGGGGCAATGGCCCCTCTGCTCGCGCAGAGAACGTCTTGCTGAGAAGTCGCCTCCAGGCCCTGGAGTTGCGTCAAGCGCGTGTGGACCGGACGCTCGACCGGGTGATGGCCTCAGACGCGAAGATTCGACAGTTGACTCGCGAGGACAGTGGAGCGAGAGGCTTTGGTATAGGCCCCTTGTCCGAGCTGGAGGTTGCTGCGGCTGAGCGCGACGGATTGGGGGTCCTGCTCCCCGGTGAGGAGCCCCAAGAGAGTCGAAAGAACGGGGTCTCGGATCTGGAGGCCCTGCTGGACGATCTGGATCGGCGGACACAGACCCTCGAGGACCGAACGATTCGTGAAGAAGAGAGCCTCCAGGAAGTGCGAGCTTATCTCGATGACCGCACCTCGCTGCTGCGAGCCAACCCCTCTACCTGGCCGGTGCGAGGCTGGCTGACCTCGGGGTTCGGGTGGCGCCGCAACCCTGTCCTAGGTACGCGGCGGTTGCATACGGGGCTGGACATCGCGGCTCCTCGTGGAACGCCTGTGATTGCTCCCGCGGATGGGCACGTCGTGTTTGCCGGTTACCATTCGGCGTATGGCAACCTTGTCGTCATCGACCACGGCTACGGGATCACCACGAAGTACGCGCACACGTCACGAGTCTTGGTGCGCGCTGGTCAGCGAGTTCAACGAGGGGATGTGCTGGCGCGTGTCGGCAATACAGGTCGGTCTACAGGGCCTCATCTGCACTTTGAGGTGCACAAGGACGGGGTCCCCACAAACCCGATGCGCTACTTGACCTCGGGCTGAGCCGCGCGAATCCTCAAGCGGATGCTGGAGCCGCCTCGGCCTCTCCGCCCGCCGAATCCTTGAGCATGTGGCACTTCTTGTATTTCTTGCCGCTGCCGCATGGGCAGGGGTCATTTCGCCCCACCTTTGCGCTGTCGCGACGCACCGTAACTGGCTTCTGAGCCCGACCAGTTCGCTGGCCTCCACCCAGCTTATTGGCTCGCGCAGCCGCTGCAGCAGCTCGTTCACGAGCCTTGCGCTCTTGCTCTTCAAGCAGCGCAGCTTTCTCTTCGTCGGTCAGCGCGCGCTCGTGGGCCAGGTTCTCGAAGAGTTGCTCCAGGATGTGCTGCTCTCGCAGATCGCACATCATCTGGAACATCTCGAAGCCTTCCTTCTTGTACTCAAGGAGGGGATTCCGCTGGCCGTAGCCCCGCAGGCCAATGCCACCGCGTAGGTGGTCCATCGCTTGGAGGTGGCTCTTCCACAGGCCATCGGTGACGTTGAGAAGGAAGTAGCGCTCGCGATAGCGCAGGTTCTCTTCGCCGATTAGTTCCTCCTTTTCGTTGTACCAACTCTCCACTCGCTCAAGGACTTCGTCGGCGATCTCGGTGGGGTCGCGTCCGTGGATCTTTTCCAACTCCAGCTCGAACGGCATCTTGAATTGTTCGGTCAAGACGCGGTTCAGGCCGTCCACATCGAGGTCTTGTTCACCGCCTTGGTCGGGCAAGTGACCGTGACAGAAGTCCAAGATGGTGTGCCGGGCGCTATCCAACACGAGCTCGCGGGTGTCTTCGCCGTTGATGACCTGCATGCGCATTCCGTACACGGCGTCACGCTGCTGGCTCATGACCTCGTCGTACTCGAGAAGGTTCTTGCGAATGCCGAAATTGCGTCCCTCGACCTTGCCTTGGGCGTTACCCACCGCCTTGCTGAGCCACGGGTGCTCTAGAGGGACCCCGTCTTCCATGCCCAGGCGTTCCATCATGCCTTTCATGCGATCGCTACCGAAGATGCGAAGAAGGTCGTCTTCCAGCGACAGATAGAACCGGGATGAGCCCGGGTCGCCTTGTCGGCCAGCGCGTCCCCGCAGCTGGTTGTCGATGCGACGACTTTCGTGTCGTTCGGTGCCGAGGACGTGGAGGCCCCCCAACTCCAGGATTCTCTGCTTGTCCGCATTGCACTGCTCAGCGTGATGCTCGCGCATGCTCTGCAGCCGGCGGTCGTAGTCTTCCTTGGACTCCTCCTCGGAGTTCCACGGCCCGAGCTCGGCCTGAGCGAGAGCCTCGGGGTTGCCCCCCAGGAGGATGTCAGTGCCTCGCCCGGCCATGTTCGTCGAGATGGTCACTGTCCCCGGGCGACCCGCCTGAGCGATGATGCCCGCTTCACTCTGGTGGTGCTTGGCGTTGAGGACGTTGTGGGGGATGCCTGCCTTGGTCATCATCCGGTCGAGTAGCTCGGACTTCTCAACGGACGCCGTTCCGACGAGCACGGGGCGGCCTAGTTCCCGCATTTCGATGATTTCCGCGATGACGGCCTCGAACTTTTCGGGCTCTGTCTTGTAGATGACGTCGTCGCAGTCATCGCGAATGATCGGCTTGTTGGTGGGAATGACCGTGACAGTCGTCTCGTAGATCTTCTCGAACTCGGCCGCTTCGGTGTCGGCTGTTCCGGTCATGCCCGAGAGCTTTGCGTACTTCAGGAAGTACTTCTGATACGTGATGGTGGCGAGCGTCTCACTTTCCTTCTCGATCTGGATTTTCTCTTTCGCTTCGACCGCCTGGTGGAGCCCATCACTCCATCGCCGCCCGGCCATTAGCCGGCCCGTGAACGGGTCGACGATGGTCACCTTGTTGTCGCGGACTACGTAGTCACGGTCCCGCTTGTACAGCGTGTGCGCTCGCAGCCCTTGATTCACCAGGTGAAGTGTCTCGATGTTTTCGGGCAGGTACAGGTTGCCGATGCCCAGGCGTTGTTCTACTCGGTCAATGCCCTCGTCCGTGAGAGTCACCGAGCGGTTCTCTTCGTCGAGGATGTAGTCGATTTCCTGCTTGAGTCCGGGAATGATCTTGTCGATCTCGTAGTAGCGCTCGATCGGACGATCCGCGGAGCCGGAGATGATGAGGGGGGTCCGCGCCTCGTCGATCAAGATGGAGTCCACCTCGTCGACGATGGCAAAGTTGTGTCCCCGCTGGACCATGTGCTCCAGCGACAGCTTCATGTTGTCACGTAGGAAGTCGAAGCCGAACTCGTTGTTGGTGCCGTAAGTGATGTCACAGGCATACGACGCACGCCGTTGGTCATTCTTGAGGCCGTGGATGATCGTTCCGACCTCCATGCCCAGGAAGCGATAGATCTGACCCATCCACTCGGCATCACGTGATGCGAGATAGTCGTTGACCGTGACGACATGAACGCCTTCGCCGCCGATGGCGTTGAGATAAGCGGGCAGTGTTGCCGAGAGCGTCTTCCCCTCACCGGTCTTCATTTCGGCGATCTCGCCCCGGTTCAAGATGATGCCGCCGACCAGCTGCACATCGAAGTGGCGCATCTTGAGCGTTCGCCAGGCAGCCTCTCGCACCACGGCGAAGGCGTCGGGCAGCAGGTCGTCCAAGGGCGCGCCGTTGTCCAGCTTCTCGCGGAAGACACCGGTCATGCCACGAAGCTCTTCGTCCGACGCCCCCTCATAGCTGCTCTGGAGCCCATTGATGTGGGCGATGAGCGGGCCCATCTTCTTGATTGTTCGGCCGTGCTTCGTGCCGAAGACCTTCCTCAGGATATCTGCGGCAGCCATGGTTGCTCCGGGGTTGTGGGCGATGACGCTATCAGCGTCGACCGGGCGGGTAGATAGCACAGGTCCGACCCGATCCACAGCACACTAATGCCCAGTGGCCGTTAGGCAAGGGATTGAATGGATGTTGTTGGGAGAGCGGCCCACCTCTTGGAGGCAGTCCGTGATGTCTTGTCTCTGCCTTGTGTCGGGCACAGAGTTGTCTTTGCGGTCGTGGTCCTGGATTGCTAACTTGCTCGTCGAGCAACACCCGCCCAATGGGTGTGCTGTTGGTGCTCTTCAGCCGTTGGGGCTGTGGGCCTGTTCCTGGCTACGTCCTCTTGGAGGAATCCCCAGTGAGGTTCTTCTCTCAGCTTCTGGCGATGGTGTCTTTGCTTGTCGTGGTGTTCATGCCTGGCACGACTCAGGCGACGACGGCCCTGTATGTCGACGATGTGGAGCAGGCCGAACGTAGTACAGCCGTGGTCGTAGCAACCATCGGCGAGGCCGATGTGGGCATTCATCCCAAGTGGAATCGGATCATGACTCGTACCGAAGTCTCGGTAGACGAAGTGCTGTTGGGGAATGCGCCGGGACTGCTCGAGATCGAACAGATGGGTGGCACCCTCTATGGTGAGACCCTGTACGTGCCTGGGGATGCTCGGTTTCGCACTGGCGAGCGGTGTGTTCTCTTTCTTCGGCAGGTGGATGGCGATTGGTTCCTGACGGCCATGGAGCAGTCCAAGTACCGGCTGGTCCAGACACGGCATGGTGAACTGCTTGAGCGCAACCTCTCCGATGGCATCGTGGTCCGCGATGCGTCGTTTCAACTCCGGCCCTACAAGGAGCCACCGAAGAAACCCATCAAGACGCTCCGAAGCTTCCGAGCCCTGATGAAGTCCGTCGATTCAACTGGTATGTCCCAGTGAGGTTCTGCTCGGTCCTGGCTGCTGCGTCGCTGGTAGCAGCTTCCTTCGTCCCTAACCCAGCGGTGGCGTGGGAGCCCATGCAGACCTGTGGAGGCAACATCCTCTCCTGGCCTGCTGGCAACCCCAACACCGTGTGGCGCTTGTCCTCTTCTCTGCCATCGGCCGATCTGTCCAATACAGCGGTCGACAACGCCATTACAGCGGCCTTCGACGAGTGGGGGCGGCCTGGCTGTTCCTCGTTCAATGCGACCCAGAGCTCAGATGCTGTTGGCGATCCCACCGACAACAACAACTCCAACAACATCATCGGGTTTTACGAAAATGGCTGGCCGGCCAACTACGGCACATCGACCCTCGCTGTTACGTTGACTGGATGGGTCGAGCCGGACTGTGACATCACGACGGCGGACATGGTGGTTAACGGCACCACCCACAGCTGGGTTGTCGGCAATCCAAGCAATTGGAACGAGGCCGATCTTCAGGCGGTAATGGCCCATGAGACGGGACACTGGATAGGCTTTGACCACAGTAGCTACCCAGCCAGTACGCTCCAGGCGAGCTACACAGGGGGGATCGGAGAGCGAACCATCACCTGTGATGACACAGAGGGTGTGTGCACCCTCTACTCCAGCTCGGGCAATGCCTGTACCCACGATCGCTACTGCGCTTGCTCGGTCGGCTGTAACGGAGGTTTTTGCGGAGGGGTTCCCAGCGGCGACGACGACGACGACGACGATGATGATGACGATGACGCCACTCAGCCGCCGGCGGACGATGATGACAGTGATGTGAGCGGAGACTGTTCCGGTAGCTCAGAGAGCTACTTAGAGTCAGAGCCCAACGACTGGGTCGATGAGGATGACGTCGACTGGTTCCAGTCCAACGGTGGGGGTCTGATTATCGAGGGGACGGTGGACTGCGGGAACAACGGGTCCCAATACACAGCGGACTCTGACTGGTTCGTGATCGACATCCCGTGCACCGATGAGGGTCGTTTCGCGTTGGACTGGATCGGCTCCAACTCGGACTTGGATTTCTACATCTGGGGAGCGGACTCCGAGCCGGTCATTCAGAGCGCGACTGCAGAACTTGAGGGGCCTGTGTTTGATGAGGGGGATGGCTCGGGGCGCTTGTTTGCCCAGGTGCTCTGCTGGGAGGGGAGCACGACCGACTACACCTTCTCGATTGACTGGGCTCCATTCTCAGCCTCTGGGGACGACGACGATACGGTTGTTTCCGATGACGACGACGCCACCGGTGGCTCCTCCGGTGGCGATGACACGGGCTCATCGGATGACGATGACGATGACGATGACGACGATGGAGACTCGACCACTCTAGGAGACATGGGGAATGCGGGGGGCGGCTCACCAACTGGGGGTTGTTCCTGTCGCCGGGACTTGCAGGAGGCGTCTCAGGGGTCGCCTTCTGGGGCCTTAGGTCTGGCTTTTCTCTTGGTCCTCTTCGGGGGCTGGCGACGTTCGGACCTCTTGCGCGGCTCCTGATTTCAGGCCTCGGTACCCTCTCGCACTCCGGGACAGCCGGGTGATGTGTACGCCTTGATCCTTGTCAGCGTCATCCACGCGTGTTAAATGCCCGCGTCCTCATGGAGTCGGGCGGGTTGCCCGGCTCGTAGGCACAAATACTCACGCGCCTTTCGGCCCTTCCGGTGCCCCGACAAGCTCGGGGAATTGGGTCCCAGGTCGAGACGACGGTCCCGAGGTGGGCGCGGTGGTTCAACCGGAGAAGAGAAAACATGCCTGATATTTCCTTGAGAGATCTGCTCGACGCCGGCGTTCACTTCGGTCACCAGACCCGCAGGTGGAACCCGAAGATGAAGCCTTACATCTTCGGCGAGAAGAACGGCATTCACATCATCAACCTGCAGAAGACGGCCATTCAGTTGTCTGCTGCCTGTGATTTCGTGGTCGACTCGATCGCCCGAGGTCAGAAGATCTTGTTCGTTGGGACGAAGCGCCAAGCGTCGGACATTGTTGCCGACGCGGCTCGCTCTGCGGAGCAGTTTTACGTTACCCACCGATGGCTGGGCGGCATGCTCACCAACTTCAAGACCGTCAAGGGGTCCATTGATCGTCTCAACGTGCTCGAGCGGGAGCAGGAAGAGGGCAAGTTCGATGTCTTGACCAAGAAGGAGCGCATCAACAAGGAGCGACAGATCGCCAAGCTGAAGCACTCCCTGGGTGGCATTCAGGAGATGACGCAGCTGCCTGGTGTGATGTTCGTCATCGATCCCAACAAAGAGTCCATTGCGGTGAAAGAAGCCCGCCGCCTCAATATCCCAATCGTCGCCGTCGTGGACACCAACTGTGACCCCGATGGGATCTCCTTTGTGATTCCCGGCAATGACGATGCACTCAAGGCGATTCGACTGTTCACGAAGGCGATTGCTGACGCTTGTATCGAGGGCCGGCAGATGGCCAAGGACTATGCGCGTCGGGAATACATGAACATTGGTGGTCAGACAGTGACTTCGGGTACCGACGAGGAGAGCGCAAGCCCTGAGGTACTAGTCAAGGGTGGCGCGGAAGATGAAGAGGGCGCGACGGAGGAGTCTGATGCGGCCTCTTCGGAGGATGCCGCGGAAGCCCCAGTCGAGGCTGCTGATGAGGAAACGGCTAGCGAGGATGCCGCTGAAGCTCCGGCAGAGGCTGCAGCCGAGGAGGCCGATGCCGCTCCGTCCGAGGATGCCGCGGAAGCCCCAGCCGAACCTGCGGCTGAGGAGACCGCACCGGAGGAGGCCGAGGCTGCCACAGAGGACTCCGAGGAAGCCCCCGCCGACGACACAGCGGCCGCAGAATCGGCTGACGACGGTGGTGACGAATCTCCCGCTACAGATGATGCGGGTGACGACGCCTCAGTGGAGGAGTCTTCAGAAGATGACTCCGACGACGGCGACGAAGCCAAGGACGAGTAGTTTTCGACTGCTCCTAGAGCAGCTACAGCGCAACAACTTTCGCCCTGGTCGCCATCGACTGGGACGAGCCCACGGATTACGCCGCAGGAGCGGCACAGGAGAGCCAGATGTCCATCTCAGCTACCATGGTGAAAGACCTGCGCGGTAAGACCGGCGCGGGCATCCTCGATTGCAAGAAGGCCCTTACGGAGACGGAGGGTGACTTTGAAGCGGCGGTCGATTGGCTCAAGGCCAAGGGAATGGCCATCGCGGCCAAGAAGGCGAGCCGCGCCGCGACCGAAGGCACTGTCTTTGCCTACATCCACGGCGGCGGCAAGCTGGGCGTCTTGCTCGAGGTCAATTGCGAGACTGACTTCGTCGCTCGAGGCGATGAGTTTCAGGGCTTCGCCAAGGACGTGGCCATGCACATCGCTGCAGCTTCACCCCGCTGGGTGTCTCGCGATGAGGCGTCTGCAGAGGAGGTAGAGCGCGAGAAGGCGATCTTCCTGCAGCAGGCGATTGAGTCCGGTAAGCCTGAGCACATCGCGGAGAAGATGGTGGCCGGCAAGCTGGAGAAGTTCTTCAAGGAGAACTGCCTCATGGAGCAGGAGTTCGTGAAGGACGACGACAAGAACATTGAGGAGCTGCAGACAGAGTTCATTGCGAAGTCTGGCGAGAATGTTCGCATTCGTCGTTTCACGCGCTGGACCCTCGGTGAGGGGCTGGACAAGAAGGCCGATGACTTTGTGGAAGAGGTTGCGCGGATGGCTCAGGCCTGAGCGAGTCTCTCACAACAAGAAGCGGCGGCCACACCAGAGTTCTGGTGTGGCCGCACTGCGTTCTGGGACTGTTGACTGTCCACGGCGCGGTGGTTCGAGGACTGGTACACTTCCTCGCCATCGCTCCGAGTTGTGGTTCGATGGGGATCGCGCGGTGTAGGGGGACAGTCAGGGGCAGGCCATGGATGAGTATCTAGAAGAAGTTACGGCTGAAATGGAGAAACCCGTAAGGCACCTGCGAGCCGAGTTGGCTCGCGTCCGGACAGGGCGAGCATCTTTGGCAGTCTTGGATGACATTCGCATTGAGTACTACGGAACTCCAACCCCCCTCAATGGAGTGGCGAGCCTCAGCGTGCCCGAGCCCCGCATGATTATCGTAAAGCCCTGGGACCCCTCCATGTTGGGTGCGATTGAGCGGGCCCTGGCGTCGTCCGATTTGGGGATCACCCCCAACAACGACGGCAAGATCATTCGCCTGGTCTTTCCTGAGCTCACTGGAGATCGACGCAAGGAGCTGTGCAAGCAGGTCGCAGAGAGGGGCGAGGGGGCTAAGGTGGGTGTCCGCAGTGTCCGCCGCGACTACAACGATCTCTTCAAGGCGGGGCAGAAGGATGGTGAGATCGGGGAGGATGACCTGAAGGGCTACCTAGATACCGTTCAGCAAGAGACCAACCGTTTTTGTGCTCTCATCGACGAGGTCATCAAGAACAAGGAGGCCGAGATCCTCGAGGTGTAACTCGGCGATCTCGCCAGGCTCCTGCCATGGGTCCGGGTACTTCCGCTGTACCGCGTCACATCGCGATCATCATGGATGGCAATGGTCGTTGGGCCCGTTCGCGCGGGCTTGCTCGTGTTCAGGGTCACGCGGAGGGTGTGAACTCTGTGCGCACAGTGACTCGGGCTTGTCGCCGCCTTGGGGTGCAGGCGCTGACACTGTACTCATTCAGCACGGAGAACTGGGGCCGTCCCGATGGTGAGGTGAGCGCTCTCATGGAGTTGTTGGCGCACTACCTGGAAGCCGAGCGCGACGAGATCCTGTCCAACGGGATCCGATTGACACATTGCGGTGAAATCGAGCGCCTACCGGACGGTGTTCAGAAGCTTCTTCTGGACCTTGAGGAGCAGAGCAAGGACGGCGATGGGATGGTCTTGAATCTGGCCTTGTCCTATGGGGCGAGGCAGGAGATCCTTCGTGCCGTCCGCATGTTGGCGGCGGAGGTGAAGTCGGAGCGGATCACGTTGGACGAAATCGATGAGGACCTCCTCTCCTCCTCTCTCTATACGGCGGAGTTACCCGATCCCGATTTGGTGATACGAACCGGCGGGGAGTCACGCCTCAGCAACTTTCTGCTCTGGCAGGTGGCCTACTCGGAGTTCTATGTGACTACTACGTCGTGGCCTGATTTTCGAGAACCGGACTTGCAATTGGCCCTGGATGACTTTCGAGGTCGGCAGCGCCGGTATGGCTTGACTGGCCAGCAGGTGGGCTCGTGACTGCTCAGCAAGGTGGAACCAAGACGCGCTTCATCTCGGGGCTGATCGCCTTCGTGGTGATCCTCCCCGTGCTCCTGTACGGCGGCTTTTATGGAGTTGGGCTTCTAGTCTTGGTCGCTACTGGCATTTCATGTCGTGAATTTCACGGGATCGCTTTGTCCGGGGCACCTCGAGGCACCCTGGCGCTCTTTGGCACGCTCTCACTCTTCGTCTTTGTCATTGCGGCTTATTCCACGGCAGGCGGCGTGCCCATCTTCAAGCCATTCTTGTCGGGACCTGCCGAGCAACTGCTCTTCATTCTCCTGGTCTCTTTTTGTGTGAGTGGAGCTTGGTTTCTGGTCATGGCCAGGACTACCGAGCGGCTCGCTGACTATTGGGCGAGCTTCATTCTGGGCTTGGTCTACGTGCCACTGATCTTGGGCCTGATGCCTGCCCTGCTTCATCTCGACGGTGGCCAAGGGTGGCTGTGGGTTCCGCTGTTCATCGCCTGGTGTGGGGACATCGGTGGTTATTTTGCGGGGCGAGCGTTTGGCAAGCGGAAGCTGCTCCCGACCATCTCGCCGAAGAAGACCTGGGAGGGCTTCGCGGGTGGGCTGGCTCTCGCGGTCTTTGGCCTTCTGCTCTACCGATTCGTGTTCTACGGCCCGTTTATCGAAGCCACTCGCCCGCTGGATCTGCGCGACTGTGTGTTCCTGGGTGTCTTTGGTTCTGCCTTCGCTGTGCTCGGCGACCTCGCCGAGTCGATGATCAAGCGGACACATGGGGTCAAAGACTCAGGGAACTTCCTCCCAGGTCACGGTGGGTTGCTCGATCGAATTGATGCGGTTCAGTTTGGGATTGTCGTCGTGTTCGTCTGGGCTGTCTTCGTGAGGCCGGTGCTGCCATGACAAAGCAAGGGGCTGGCCCTGGTGCGGCCGCTCGGGGGCGGTTGCCTCGCATCGAGGCGGATCCCTCCAGGCCTCTGGCTCTTGCCCTGGACTCCTCGGGGCCGGTGGAGGTGCTGGCGGTTGTTCAGGGGCCACTGGTGTTGGGCCAGATTCAGGCCCGCAGGTCGCGTTCAGATGGCGATACGCTCGTGGCTTCGGCGACTCGGCTCTTGGCCTCCCTCGGGCGAAGTGTTCAGGACGTGTCGGTGGTTGCCTGTGTCATTGGACCGGGCGCGTTTACGGGGATCCGAGTGGGTATTGCCACGGCCGAGGGCTTGTCGGACGGGCTAGGCATTCCTGCGCTCGGCTACCTTGCGACCGACGGCTGGGCCTGGGCCGTACGAGACTGTGGCGCTGAGGTGGCCGTGACTCTGGATGCTCGCCGCGGTGAGGTCTACACGGCGCTGTATGAGACGGCTGCCGGTGTACCGCCAGGACGAGTGGGTGAGGTGGAACTTCAGTCGCCAAGAGATTGGTTCGGGCGGCTGGCTGAGCGCGGGCTGGATCGAGTCCGGTTGGTCGGCGATGGGGCGCTGCTCTATGCCGACTTGGCCCGAGAGGTGCTGGGAGAGGCGGTCTGGATGGACCCCTTCGGCTCTAGGGGCCCCGATCTGGTGGGCATTGCCCAGGACGCACTCGGTCGACTCGATGGGGGTCTCGAGGACCCCAAGCACACGCTGCGCCCCTTGTACCTGCGAGAGCACGATGGGAGTCGCTCCCCGGCCCCCTCTGGGTCGTAGAAATCCATAAGTGGTGTGTCTTGACCACACCGCCTCGGGTTCCATACGATCAAGGCGTGCCGGGTTGCTGTGTTGTGTTCCACTTCAGTTGCTGTTGAGAGTCTTTCCCGGCGATTTTCACGGGTGGCCCTTGCGCCCGCAGCACTGGAGCGACTGAATGGAACGACACGATCTCGACCTCATTGAGCGCCTTGCACCCGACTATCCAGAGTTGGTTCAGTTGATGGAGCAGCACAGAGACTATGAGCGGTCTCTGGCTCCGTTGGCCGTAGCGCGATGGTTGAGCCCGGAAGAAGAGGCTGAGGAACGACGCTTGAAGAGGTTGAAACTGGTGGGTAGAGATCGCATCGAGTCTATTCTCACCGCTCACCGCCAGGAGCATGCGCAGGTCTGACCTCGCTCTCTCGGCACAGCTGCAACGGATCGGTTCATGCAAAAAAAACAGGGGGGCTACTGCGTGGCCGTCGTGGGGGCGACGGGCGCTGTCGGCCGCGAGATGATCAAGGTGTTGGAAGAGCGCGACTTTCCCGTCGCCGAGCTGCGTCTGTATGCATCGCCGAGGAGCTTGGGGGAGTCCATTGAGTTCAAGGGCAAGGGGGTGGCGGTGGATGTACTGCCCGAGGACCCTCCAGACGATATCGATATTGCGTTGTTCAGTGCGGGCTCCAGCGTAAGCAAGAAAGCTGGGCCAGCCTTCGTCAGCCAGGGTGCTGTTGTCATCGACAACTCTTCCGCTTGGCGAATGGATCGTGGGGTTCCTCTTGTGGTTCCCGAGGTGAATCCAGACCGGGCCCTGGATGCCTTGAGCGCAACGGGAAAGGGCATTGTCGCGAACCCGAATTGTTCGACCATTCAGCTTGTTGTCGCCCTCAAGCCCTTGGCTGATGCCTTTGGTCTAGAGCGGGTGGTGATCTCCACGTATCAGTCGGTCTCAGGGGCAGGTCAGGCCGGCATCAAGGAGTTGAGTGAGCAGGTTGTGTCGTTGTTCAACAATCGGGACCTCAATAGTTCAGCCTTTCCCCACACGATCGCTTTCAACTGCATCCCCGCCATCGGGGCCGCGCGGGATGACGGCTACACCGAGGAGGAATGGAAGCTCGTCACCGAGACGCGCAAGATTCTCGCGCTGCCCGACCTGCGTGTTTCGCCGACGGCTGTGCGGGTCCCGGTGTTTGCCTGTCACTCAGAGTCTGTGCACGTGCAGTGCAGTCGCAAGGTGACACCGAAGCAGGCTCGCGCTGCACTGGCCCAAGGAGAGGGACTCGTCATCCAGGACCGTCTCGCCGAGAACGAGTACCCCATGGGTGGAGTGGCGGCGGGGACGGACGATGTGTTCGTTGGGCGGATCCGGCAGGACCCTGATGACGATTGCAGTCTCAACTTCTGGATCGTAGCGGACAACTTGCGCAAGGGAGCCGCGCTCAATGCAGTTCAGATTGCCGAGGCCTTGGACGAAGGCCTAGATCAGTGATTCCCCAGCCTTGGGACTACGCCCTCTGCGTGGTCATTCTTGCGGCGTCTCTCGGCTTGCTCCCTACGACGCTCGAGGCGGCACCAACCCGAGAAGCAGGGGTGCTGGATGGTGCGGGTGGAATCGAGGCTCTGGCGCTCTCTGATGATGACCTGTATTTGGCTGGGACCGAGTCGTCGGGCTCGGGTCTTGCGGTGTGGGACACGACAAGCTTCAGCGCGGGCCCCGTGCTGGCGACAGTCTGCACGAAGGCGACCGATGTGGTCTTCGCCGACTTTGAAGGCAGCCACCGATTCTACGTGGGCTGCGCCGATGGTCTTGTGCACTACGTCGCTCTGGACGTGGAGAGTGTGCCGCCAGAAGTGACTGTGTCTGACGCGATCTCTCTGGGGGCTGATACTGGGGACGTGATCCGGTTGGGTTGGGCGCCTGGTGATGATGTCGTGCACGCGCTCACCTTTGAGGCGCAGGTTCAGACACTCCATCGCATTGCATTGCAAGACGACAGCGTCACCACAGCGATCGCCGTTCCCCTGTTGGCCGGTTCTCCCGTTGATTTGGGCGTGGGGGCTTTGGGTACTCCGCTCCTTGTGCCTCGCTCAGATGGTTATCTGGGCTGGTACAGCAGGAGCGGTGCTAGTTACTCCACGGTTCATGCGGCGCTGTTGGTTCAATTCTCGGCAACCTTGACTGCGGTCGCCCTCCACGACGAGCTCGGTTACGCGCTGGTTGCAGACAGTGAGGAGTCCTCGCTCTGGTCCCTACCACTCGCAGGGACCACGGTGGCGTTGCCGTTTGGCTCGGGTCTGGGGGAGGTTACAGCCCTTTCTTTCACCCAGGAGTCGGATGCTGTTGTTGTCTATGTGGGCAGTGATGACGGCTCCATCACGGTGCTTGATGAGCTAGGAGAGAGTCTCCGCTCCATGGATCTGTCCGATGGAGTGGCTAGTGACATCGTGCCGGCCTCGTCGTCGGCCGAGACCGTCTACGTGGCAGGCGATGACGGTCTGGTCCACGTCCTGTCGGATCGTCCCTTCCTGTCTGAGGTCCAGGTGGACAAGCAGACAGTGGGCTCGTCCGAGAGCTTTACGCTCAGCTTCCGGTCGGATCAGGATGGCGACTTCGATGTTCGTGTGGGTGGAGGACCGGACCCGAATGAGGGCAGCTCCCTGGCGACTGGCGCTGTGGAGGCGGGGCAGACAGTCGATGTCCCATTGGAGTCGGAGAGTCTGTTGTCAGAGGGGGAAAACCGACTCTTTGTCTTCGTGACGTCGCCCACGGGCCTGGGGGTGGATTCGGCAGCGATTGTGCTGGATCGTCCACCTGCGGCGGTCACTGAGCTCGAAGTTGTTGCGGGTGACTCTCGACTGGTCGTGTCCTGGTTCTCGGGCGCGGACGGTGATGTCAGTCACTTTCTGCTCTACCTGGCGGAAGAGGAATTCGACGCTACGGACGCCAGCCTGCCTGAGCTGGTGGTGGAGACCGAGGAAGGTTCGGTGGGCTATCCGATGTCGGTGACTGCCGGTGACGCGTTGAGTGTCCAGTCGGTGTCGCTGAATGGTTTGCTCAACAACCAGACCTACTTTGTGGGCGTGCAGGTCTTCGATGAGGGCGGTCAATCGAGTGCCCTGACAGAGATTGTTTCGGGCACACCGGCAGATACCTGCGGTGCTGCCGAGTGTGCCGGTGAGGAGGGAGGCTGCTCGTGCCGCGTCCTGTCTTCTCCTGTCCCGGCTCGCGGAACGCTTCTTGTCTTGTGGATTGGAGCGATGCTGCTGGGGTGG
>PBPL01000078.1 GCA_002724675.1 Deltaproteobacteria bacterium
CCCAAGAGCCTCCTCCGACATCCGGAAGCCACATCGACGCTCGACGACCTGGCCGATGGCTATTTCCTGCCAATCCTCGAGGACCCATCGGCCGACCCAGACCGAGTACGGCGCATCGTCCTTTGCTCTGGAAAGGTCTATTACGACCTCATCGCCGCAAGAGAAGCCAGTGGTGAAGATCGCCTTGCCATCCTCCGAGTCGAGCAGCTCTACCCATTCCGGGAGGACGTCCTGGCAGAGGAGTTGGCCTGCTACCCCGAAGCAGAAGAGATCTACTGGTGCCAAGAAGAGCCCCGCAATATGGGTGCCTGGAGCTTCGTCGCTCCACTGATTCACGAACTGTCTGAGCTGCCGCTTCGCTACGTGGGCCGCGACAGAGCCGCCTCCCCAGCAACGGGCTCCAAACACCTCCACGACCAGGAGCAGAAGGCCCTGGTGCTATCCGCGACGGAGATCGCATAGATGACCACAGACATCATTATTCCCTCCCTGGGAGAGTCCATCTCAGAAGGCACCATCACCACCTGGCTCGTCGAGGTGGGACAGTCGGTACGTGAAGATCAGCCGCTGCTGGAGCTGGAGACCGACAAGGTCACTGCGGAGCTCCCAGCTCCTGCCGCTGGAGTAATCGAGGCCATCCTTTCGCCCGAAGGGGCCGACGTCGAGGTAGGGGCCATTGTGGGGCGCATCGCGGAGGGGGCCGTGCTCCCAACAAGGTCTACAGACAACGCAGCGGACCCAGCACCTGCACAGGGAGACAACGGCACACCAACCAACGGCAGCCCAGGGTCGCCCCCTCTCTCGCCGGCAGTGCGCCGCATGCTCGAGGAGCACGAGTTGGACGCAGGATCCATATCCGGAACAGGGAAGAAGGGTCGCATCCTCAAGGGCGACGTCGTGAACTTCCTGGAGCAACGGCACCAAGAGGTCAAGGCAGCCAACCTCTCGGTCCGGGACGAGCCGGACGAAGCGGACGACGCGCCAGCTCTGTCCACCCTGGCTTCGATTCCAGCTGTGGACGAGCAGCCTCAGGTCAGCCAACAACTGGGACCCGACTCCGCTACCCCCTCCACTCCGCTGGGGGAACAGCCCACCCCCGCAGGGAACCAGCGTCGCGTCCCCATGACCCGCCTACGTCGTCGCATCGCTGAGCGCCTCAAGGATGTCCAGGACACGGCGGCGATCCTGACCACCTTCAACGAGGTGGACATGTCGGCGGTCATGGCGCTGCGGGCCGAGTACAAAGAGCGCTTCCTCGATCGGCACGGAGTGAAGCTCGGCTTCATGAGCTTCTTCATCAAGGCAGCCATCGAGGCACTCAAGGACCATCCCACCATCAATGCCTGCGTCGAAGGGACGGACATCGTCTACAACGACTTCTACGACATCGGGGTGGCGGTGAGTTCCGATCGAGGGCTTGTCGTCCCAGTTGTTCGTCATGCAGACCGCCTCAGCTTCGCCGAACTGGAAAAGAACATCGGAACCCTGGCCCAGGCTGCGCGCGATGGGAAGCTAACCCTCGAGCAACTCACTGGCGGCACCTTCACGATCACCAATGGCGGAACCTTCGGCTCGATGCTGTCCACTCCGATCCTCAACCCTCCCCAGACCGGAATCCTCGGCATGCACGCCATCAACCGCCGACCGGTTGCTGTAGGGGACGAGATCGTGATTCGACCCGTGATGTATCTGGCGCTGTCCTACGACCACCGCATTGTGGACGGGGCTCAAGCCGTACGGTTCCTGGTTCGCATCAAGGAGTTGATCGAGGCCCCCTCGCGTCTCCTCCTGGAGACCTGAGGTGCCGTCCTTTGATGTCGTCATCATTGGCGCCGGCCCCGGCGGCTACGTCTGTGCCATCCGATGCGCCCAGTTGGGCTTGAAGGTCGCGTGCATCGAGCGCTCTCCGACTCTGGGAGGCACCTGCCTGAACGTGGGCTGTATCCCGAGCAAAGCTCTGCTGGAGAGCTCCGAGCTCTATCACAGAGCAGGCGGCGAGTTCGCCAAACATGGAATCGTGGTGAAGCCCACTCTGGACTTGCCCACTCTGCTGGCACGCAAGGACAAGATCGTCCACACCTTGACCCGCGGCGTTGACGGCCTCTTCAAGAAGAATGGCGTCGAGCGATTCGAGGGGCGCGGTCACTTCAAGAATAGCCGTGAGATCGAGGTCCTCGACTCCAATGGCAGGGTCAGCCATGTCCTTGAGGCCAGCTCGGTCGTCGTGGCCACCGGCTCCAGCGTGGCCACCCTTCGCAACCTACCCATGGACGGCAAGCACATCTTTGGCTCCACCGAGGCCCTCTCTCTGGCCGAGCCCCCCAATCACCTCATCATCATCGGGGCTGGCATCATCGGCCTCGAGATGGGCTCGGTCTGGAGTCGTCTGGGCTCCAAGGTCACCGTTCTAGAGTTCATGGATTCGGTGCTACCCGGAGCCGACCTGGACATCCGCAAGCAGGCCCAGCGCTCGTTTCGAAAGCAAGGGCTCCGGTTCAAGCTCGGGGTCAAGGTACAGTCAGCGACAGTCTCCGAGGCGGGGACTGTCGCGGTGTCCTATCACGACAAGAAGGGGGAGCAGAGCATCGAGGGGGATGCCGTGCTGGTCGCGGTTGGGCGTCGGCCCAACACCGCAGGCCTCGGAGTCGAGAACGCTGGTATCACCCTCGATGGCCGCGGACGCATCGAGGTGGACGACGAGTTCGCCACGTCGGCGCCCAACATCTACGCAATCGGTGACGTGGTACGGGGCCCCATGCTGGCCCACAAAGCGGAAGACGAGGGAGTCGCCATGGCAGAGAAGCTGGCTGGGCTGCCGGGACACGTGAACTACAGTGTCATCCCCTCTGTCGTCTACACCAACCCAGAGATTGCCTGGGTCGGTCAGACCGAGGATCAACTCAAGGAACAAGGCGTCAAGTACACTCGTGGGTGGTTCCCCTTTGCCGCCAATGGCCGCGCAAAGGCTCTGGAGAACACCGACGGCTTCGTAAAGCTGCTCGCCGACGCTCGCACAGACCGCATTCTTGGCGTTCACATCATCGGACCGGTCGCCGGCGAGTTGATCGGAGAAATGGCGCTCGCCATGGAATTTGGCGCCAGCTCCGAAGACATCGCACGCACATGCCACGCCCACCCCACGCTGTCCGAAGTGGTTCGGGAAGCAGCGCTGGACGCCGGCGGTCGGGTTCTTCACATCTGAGCTGCGCATCCGCGGAAAACCGGCCATGACGATCCTTCACCGGTACTTTGCGCTCGACGAAGCCGGTAGCTCCATCCGAGGTGAGGTCCGTGGTGGCGTCACCACCTTTCTGGCCATGGCCTACATCCTGTTCGTCCAGCCGGCGTTCCTGGGTGCTGCAGGAATGGACCCCGGCGCCGTTCTTGCTGCAACATGCCTCTCCTCAGCGCTGGCCACACTGGTCATGGGTCTCTGGGCACGCTATCCGGTGGCCCTCGCTCCAGGGATGGGGCTCAACGCATTCTTCGCCTTCACAGTCTGCGGGGCCATGCAGATCCCCTGGCAGCAGGCCCTGGCGCTGGTCCTGACCTCTGGCAGCTTGTTCGCCATCTTGGGCATCGTCGGCCTCCGCGAGCACATCGTCGCTCTGGTTCCCGACGGCATAAAGCATGGAATTGCCGCTGGGATCGGACTGTTCATTGCGTTCATCGGCATGAAAGAGGCTGGCTTGATCGAGCCCGACGCCAACACCTTCGTCCACGTCGGTGATCTCGGGGAACGCTGGCGCCCAGTCCTAACCGCAGGGGCAGGCTTCTTCGTCGCAGCGATGTTGACCGTTCGAAAGGTCCCTGGAGCCATCCTGCTGGGCATCCTCACCAGCCTGGCTGTCGCTCTGATTACGGGGGTAGCCTCCTACCAAGGTGTGTTCTCCGCACCACCTTCCCTGGCCCCCACTGCGTTCCAGTTCGACTTGAGGGCCCTACTCACACCAACCCACTTGGGGCTAGTCCTGCTGTTCCTCTACACCGATCTGTTCGACACAGTCGGCACCCTCGTGGGCGTTGCGACACAGGCAAACCTCCTGCGTGATGGTCAACTGCCTCGTGGAAACCGTGCCTTTCTAGCCGATGCTCTAGGGACCATCACCGGCGGCCTACTGGGCACTAGCACCGTCACCTCGTACATCGAGAGCACCGCTGGAGTGGAGGCTGGCGGACGAACCGGGCTGAGTTCCGTCGTCACTGGACTCTTGTTCCTGGTAGCGCTGTTCCTCTACCCACTCGTCGAAACCGTGGGGGGCGGCTTCCCGGTCCAGAGCACCCTGGTCACGAGCAATGGAGGCCCCCCCAGCTTCCAGACTCACACCTACCTCGTCCATCCCGTCACCGCCCCGGCGCTCCTGCTCGTCGGAGCTCTGATGGCTCGATCCCTTGGAGCCATTCGTTGGCGGGACCCCCTGGAGGGGATCCCGGCCTTTCTGGTGGTAGCAGGCATACCGCTGACGTTCTCCATTGCCGACGGCATCTCTCTCGGCTTGATCGCCTCCTCGGGACTAGCGATAGCCGCCGGAAGAACACGAGAAGTGCCCTGGCCGCTTCACCTACTTGCTGGGGTGCTGCTGGTGCGTTGGGTCTCCGAGTTCCTGACCTAATACGGTTCTCTCAAGCTTCGCGGGGCACCCAGGGAAGAGCACTCAGGTCGACGTTGCCACCGCTGAGCACCACTCCAACCCGATGCGCATCCGCAGGGAGCGAATCGCTCATGGCCGCAGCTACTGCGACCGCCGCACTAGGCTCAATCACGATCTTCATGCGCTCCCAAACAAGGTGCATGGTCTCCACAGTGGCGTCGTCCTCCACAACGACGATGTCCGAAACCACATCCCGAACAACCGGCCAGGTCAGCCTGCCGAGGCTAGTGAGGAGCCCGTCCGCCACCGTATCCGGTGCAGTCTGAGGGATCCAAGTGCCGGCTCTTCGGGAGCGAGCCGCATCGTCAGCGCCGGCGGGCTCCGCTCCGATCACGGACACCCGGGGATCCAACTCCCGGTAGCCCAGCGCGATCCCGGAGATCAGACCGCCCCCTCCTACGGGAACGATGACGGCATCCAACTCGGGAGCCTGCTCCATCAACTCAAGGGCAATGGTTCCCTGCCCAGCAATGACATCCCGGTGGTCGAAGGGATGAAGCAAGGTGCCGCCCGTCTCACCGCAGACCGCCAAAGCTGTGGCCTCGCGGGCCTCTAAGGTCGGCTCACAGAGGCGGATCACACCGCCATAGCCCGCAACAGCTTGCTGTTTTACTTCGGGGGCCGTGCTGGGCATGACGATGTGGGCCGGAATTCCGCGAATCCGTGCTGCCAAGGCTAGGGCCTGGGCAAAGTTGCCCGAGCTGTGGGTCACGACACCGGCTCGAGCGCGCTCATCATCGAGACACAAGACGGCATTGAGCGCCCCTCGCATCTTGAATGCTCCGACCCGCTGGAAGTTCTCGCACTTGAAGAACAACTTCCGGCCCGCCAACTCGTCGAAGGTGGAGCTGGTGAACACCGGCGTACGGTGAACGTGCTCAGCTATTTGCTGTGAAGCTGCACGAATGGATGCCAGGTCGGCTGCATAATCCGTCATCGTATTTCTCAGACTGGGCGCCGAACAGCTGGGGCCCCGTCGGCCGGCAAGTCCATCACTTCTCGGGGATGACCTTGATGCGGCTGCGCCCATTCTCGGCGACCACCCGGAAGGTCACCTTCTTGTAGCCGTAGTCCTTCTTCACCTTTTCAGCACGCGCCTTCAGCTGCTTCTCCAGGGCCTTCCGATTCACCTCATCGTCCTTGCCCAGCTGCCTGCGCACTTCCTTGAATTCCTTGAAGAGGTCATCACTGCCTACCTTATGCCCCGTCGACTTGCCCCCTGAAGCCCGGGGCCGAGCCTCTGCGACCTTCTCTCCTCGCACCATCGAACGGATCTGCTCCCGGATCTCGGCGGCCGACGGACCGGCCTCCCCTTGACGATCCTTCTCACGGCGATCGGCCATGATTCTCTGACGATGGTAGGTGCCATTCTCAATCTGCTTGGTGGTCCGAAGCCACCGCATCTTGAGCGTGTTGTAGCGAGCTGTGAGCGTGCGAGCCTTGAAGAGCAACGACGTGTTCTGAATACGGAGTTCACGCAGGTCAATGAACATGCGCTTCAACTCACGCTCTTTGTCCTTCGGCGGGACCTTCAAGATCCCGATGAAGTACATCTCGAATTCATTGTTCGTAACGCGGAGGAACTTCTCGATCGACTCCAAGGTCTGGAGGACCGCGCGGTTCTCCCTATTGAGTCGAGCCAATGGAATCCATCTCCCGAGAAGGGTCTGCTGGTAGGTCGATCGTAGGCAACGACCGGGCCTCCGGCAAGGAATCAGCAGAGGGAGAGCCGCCCTCTATCTCCGCTGTAGAGGCAACAGGGGGTCCCTCAATCCACAACTCTAACAACTCAATGAGCAGCGGAGGCGAGGCCTGCGACCGGAGTTCGGAGACCACGCTGCGAGCCTCATCGGCGCGCTGAAGCGCCGCCAATAAGACCCCCTGATTGAAGAGGACTTCCGGCGACCGCACATCGCTCAGCCGCTGCAGATGAGTCAGGCCGTGCTCGAGGGCAAACAGTCTGTCCTGCTCATTCTCCTGTCGGAGGCCCACCCGAAGCGCGACCAGCGCGAGACCAAGCCGGGCCCCAGTGCGTTCATCGGAGTTCCCATAAACAAGAGCAGACTCCCACGCACGTCGAGCATCCCGATCTCTGCCAAGGACCAGGCGAATCAGGCCCAGCTGACTCGCTAGGGCTGCGGACCGCGGCACTGTCGACCACAGCTCATCGAGCTCAGTCTCCGTTCGCTCCAGCTGAGACCTATCACCAGGCAACAGAGAAATGGCCACCACCGACGGGTCCCCAGCCTCGGGTCCACCAGTACCTGGGAGGGCCAGCATGGGCAGACGTGTCCGCGCCAGCACCGGCGCAATCGATGCCCGCGAAGACTCCAAGATGACCTGAGCGCGTTGGTTCGGCTGTACGACCCAGACCTGATGCGCGGCTGCCGCCGCTCCGAGAAGGAGCACAGGCAGCACCAGCGCCAAGATCTGCCGCCGTCGTAGGTTGCGGGGGTCCCGTTCGGGGTCCCGCCGGCCCTCCTGCTGCCGAAACTCCCGCCGATCTTCACCTCGCCGGTCGCCGAGACGCCGATTGTCCATGGCTGGCATCGTACCGGAGGTGAAGACGGAGGGCCCCGAGTGGGGCACAACCGGGACAGGCCGACAGAGCGGCCGGCCCCAGCCAGGGAAGGCAGCCGCCACGAGCATCAGATATTCTCAAGCCTCGTGCCGCCCTCCAAGCCCAGATCACCCAACAAGATGCTGCGCGAGCTGCGTGACGCAGTCGGCGAGGCCGCCGTCGATGTGCGCGAGGCCACACGACACGCGTACCGGCGCGACATGCTCCCCACGTTGACGCTAGACGCAAGAGACAACCAAGGCCCAGGGCCCCAGCCCCTTGCCGTCCTCAGGCCGCGGGACGAGGCTGCCGTCGCGCGGGCAGTGGGTGTCCTAGCCCAACACGGTGTACCCATCGTCCCGTTTGGCGCAGGGAGCGGTGTGTGCGGGGGAGCGGCGCCCCTGTTCGGGGGAGTGGTGATCGATCTCAAGCATCTAGACCACCTGGAGTCCGTGGACGCGGGAGCCCTTCAAGTCACCTGCGGCCCTGGTCTCATCACGCAGACACTGGAGGAGCGACTCAACGCTGCGGGCTACACGCTTGGACACTTCCCTTCATCCATCTTCTGCGCCTCAATCGGTGGATGCGTCGCGGCCCGAGGTGCAGGTCAGCTGTCGAGCCGGTACGGCAAGATCGAAGACATGGTCACGGGGCTACGAGTGGTCACTCCCGACCTCGGCATCCTCACCACCGGCTCCATGGACCGCGCCGGCGGAACCCCAGATTGGACGCCGTTGTTCGTGGGCTCAGAGGGCACTCTGGGAGTCATTACATCGATCAGACTTCGGGTACACCCGCTACCCGAGGCTCTTGTGCTTCGAGGCATTCGACTGCCTTCGCTGGACTCGGGGATCGCCACGTTTCGCGAAGTACTTCAGAGTGGCTTGAGGCCCAGCGTCATGCGCATCTACGACCCCCTGGATACGTGGATGGCCATGCAGAAGTCCAATGACTCGGGGGGGGCAGCACCAGTGCCAGGTGCTGGGAGCCCCCTCTCTGGTGGCGCGCGCCCTCTACCCGCAGAAAATGCCGTGGACCCTAAGACCGCCGATGGCTCGACTAGCTCCACTCCTCGACTCCTGGGATCCGTCGTCAGCCCGGGGACCGTTGCCGACGCAGTCGTGTCCCGATTTCGACGACGAACACATCGCTCGGTGGACACCGGCGGACCTCTCGCCGGACTCAAGGAGCGCCTCCTGAAAGACCGCCTCGCGCATCTGCTGAAGCCCGAGAACCTGCCCATGGATAAGCTCCTGGCGAACCCTGCACTCGTCAATCGCACCGTCGATTTGCTCCCTGGCCGATGCCTGGCCATCGTCGGCTGTGAGGGAGGAGAAGCCGAAGCGACAGAGCACCTCGCTGCCGTGGTCCAAGCCGCCCACCGGCTCGGCGGAACGGATCTCGGCCCAGGCCCCGGTGAACGTTGGTTTCGAACCCGCTATCACGTCTCCTTCAAGCTCCCGAAGGTCCTGCAGCAGGGTGGGTTCGCTGACACGATGGAGACCGCGGCTCCCTGGAGCCAAGTCCGTGGCCTCTACGATGCTGTGAGAAGAGCAGTCGCCCCTCATGTTCTGGTCATGGCCCACCTGAGTCATGCCTATCACGAGGGCTGCTCCATCTACTTCACGTTTGTCGGCTATGGCGCCAACATCCAGGCCACGCGCACTCTGTATCAGCGAACTTGGGATGCCGCGCTCGAGGCGGTCCTGGCAGCAGGAGGCACCATCACCCACCACCACGGGGTCGGTGTCCTCAAGCGTGACTTCATGGATCGGGAGCACGGAGACGCCAGGAGACTCTATGAGGCCGCTCGCAGAGCCCTGGATTCGCGACACTGCATGAACGTCGGCAAGCTGTTTCCCGACGAGGTGCCTCCACCCGGTCCCCCAGCACCCGCTGTCGACTCTCTAGCGCTCCGTCTCGCCCCAGGGGAGGACGGACGAGCCGACGTCGGCATGGGCTGGAGAGGAGTCGATCTGGCCGCCGAGCTCGCCTTGCGAGGTCACTTTCTGCCCCCTCTAGGCCGAGACTTTCTCGAAGGAACTGTCGGCGACTGGCTGGAGAGCCCCGCACACGCTGCCCATACAGCAGTCCACGGCGCCTGGGAGCACCCTCTCCTTGCCGTGGAGGGGCGCATGGACGGAGACCGCAAGTGGGTCAGTGGGCGCCTACCGCGCTCTGCTGCAGGCCCTTCCTACCTTCCCTTTGGGACTGCTGGGGCAACGCTACCGACACAGCCTGTTCTGGCCACACTCCGTACGCTCAACCCACCCCAACTCAGGCCCGTAGGCCTTTGCTTCGACCATCTAGAGACCGCCGTGCCCGCGCTGGCCCACAGCTTACGAGGAGCCCCCAGACCACTGGCAGGGATGCTCTATCCCGGCTCGGACCCCAACGGGTTCCGCTCGGTAGTCCAGGACGAGCAGCAAGCCAGAGACGGTGGAATCGTCTATCTCTGCTTCGGTGAGCCCGATGGCTTCCCAGCCGGAAGCCAACAGGTGATCCGCGCCCTCCAACAGGCTGGTGGCTCCCTCTTGGGCGACGACGCGGCACTTGCGTGGTGGGAGGACCACTGGGGCCAAGCGGCACGGGAAGGCAGCGCTGCCCTCGCCACAACCGGCCCCCTCCAGGATGCGCGGGAGATCGGGCGCTGCACGGCGGTCGTTCCCTGGGGCCGGGCGATGCTGTTGTTGCGAGCCATCGAGACCCTGACCGGCGGACCGACCCGTGCATCGGGCTGGATTGAGGCGCCCCTGGAGACTGGCTGCACCATTCAATGGCGATTCGTGAGCAGCCGAAAAGGGGGCTCGACGAGCTCACTCGTCACCCATCAGCTCCGAGAAACGCTCCAGAGCTTCGGAGGCCGAATCGCCCACATCCACTTCAACTCCGTCGACGCTATACCCGATGGGATGGAGCCAGGCAGAGGCACCATCCTGTCCACAGCCGATGCTGATGGCGCCGATGTCGATCGCCTCGGCAGTGCGCTTCGAGCAACACTGGAAGGGGCCCTGGGATGAGCGATAAGGCTCCGAGCACCGGTCGGGAGACGGAGGCCGCCAACTCCACACCTGGCGATCCTCAGCTCTGTGCGCTGTGCCCAAAGCTCTGCCGCTTTGCCTGCCCCATAGCGGCCGGAACAGCCGACGAGGGCGCAACACCCACGGCCATGATGGATAGCTACCATCAAGCAAGAGCGGGACAGATCCCGTGGGAGGTCGCGGCCGAGAACCTAGCCAAGTGCACCGGATGCGAGGCATGCAGGGCCCCTTGTGAATACGACCAGGACGTCCCAAAGCTCCTGTACATGGCGCGTGCTGAAGCCTGGGAGAAAGGAGCCATTCATGATGGCTCTCGGGCTCTCCACGAGACCTACCTTGCTCATGGAAACCCATTCGAGATGGATCCGCGCGAGATCTTGCTCGAACAAGCGAGAGATGGTGACTTCCAACGCAAGGGGCGCGTCCTCTACTGGCCGGGCTGCCGAGTCTTGGCGGAAGAGCCGGCCACCGTGGGGGCCACCATGGACCTACTCCGATCCCTCGGGGCTGACCACGTCAGCTTGCCGGGACGAGACGACACTCCAGTCTGCTGTGGAGCTCCCCTTCGGGTGATTGGTGACCGGACCGGGTTCGAGGCAACTGCCGCTGGCCTCAAGCAGTTCTTCAACCGCCAGCGCACCTGGGTAACCCCGTCCAGTGCATGCCTCGGTGCGGTGCGCACTGGCTACCCGGAAGCGGGCGTGCTGGTCAACGCAGAGGTCCTGCACGTAAGTGAGTTTCTGCTGTTCTTTCGCGACCGCCTGGCGGAGCTCGGCAAGCAAGCTATGGAAACCATGGAACAACAGGACAGACCCATCCCCACCCTCTACGTCCACGACTCGTGCGGACTCCATCGGCGACTCGGTCGGGGGGACCCTGTACACGACGTCGTAGAAGCCGTCACTGGACAGCGGCCGGTTCGGCTCGCGCCCTCCGCTGATGAGTCCACCTGCTGTGGTGCTGGCGACTTTCATGACCTTCGTCGACCAGAAGCGGCTCGAGAGGTCGCCCGATGGTCGCAGCGGCACTCTTCTGTGAGCAAAGAGGCGTGGCTCATCACGGGGGACACGACCTGTGTCGGGGCCCTGAAGCGCGCTACTCCGACCCCTCAAGTCCACGACCTGGTGGGTTTCCTGGTCCGATGGCTTGGCTTCCTCGATGCGCCGTAATCATCGCTGTAGCGACTAGAACGCTCCGGCAGCAACGACCATCAATCCCGAAGGCTCAAGTGTACGCGGGCCAGGCACCAGGGACGGAGCGACCAGAAAGCCGCGGAGACGCGAAGGACGGTGAACATCGCGACTCTGGCTGAAGTAACCCCGATCCGCATCCCTGTCTCGCGACCTCCACTTCCTCGCCACCTGGTCATCCACCGCAATGCGATAGATGTCGATCCCGAGTAGCACGGCGCCGTCGAGCACCAGGGGAAGACCCAGTTCTGGTGAAGCCGCCGCCATCAAGGCGATGCCAATCCCCAGGAACAGGCCATCGGCAGCAAGACCAATCGCCCTCTGGATGGCATTGCGCTGCAGCCGATCCGCCTCCGCCTCACGAATCAGACGACGCTGGGGCGGCGAGGAGGACCCCAGACGCTTCCGCATGCGCAACCAGTTGGAGACCCCCTGCTGAGTCGACGTTGCCGACGAGACAACCGTGGCTGCTCCCAGGGAGGTCAGACTCAGCGCAAGGAAAAAGGTGGGCTCACCCTCAGCGAAGAGAGCAAAGTTGTGGATGCCGACTACAAGAGCACCCGTGCCAAAAACACCCGAGGCAATCGTGCCCCCCATGTGCAGGCCAAAGTGCCTGTCCAATAGCTGTAAGTCCTCATCCTCTTGAGGCGCAGCGGAAGAGCTGGCCGGCACCAGGACAACACCCAAGGTCAGGACCAAGACGAACGCCACCAGGACAGATCGTGGTGCCCGGTGGCCAATGACGGTAGTCATGCCGAAGAGCCTGGGTTCAATGGGCTCGCGGGTCAAGCTCCGCAGCGCCAGATAGACCAGCAAGATGAGCGCATATCCACTGTGGCGCTCAGCCGGGCAATGGTTAATCTCCAATTCCGTCCACACCAAATTCGGAAGCTGCCTGCCCTCGTGTACACTTCCCGCGGCCCTTCCAGGAGACCCCACCATGTCCCTTCCCGATGCCTTGAGCGATCCCCAGAAGCGGCAAAATGTCATCCGCGACGCCACTGACGTACTCAATGCCGAGGTTCGCGACAAAGGGGGGGTCAGTGGAATCGCGGTCAAAGCAACGTTCAAGATGGTGCGGGGCATCAGCCCCGACTTCATCCCTACGACCATCGACGCCCTATTGGATGACTTCGCAGGCAAGGTCCAGCCGTTCTACGAGGCGTGGGAAGCTGGCGGACGAGCCGGCTCCTGCGCTAGCTATTTCCAGTCGCGAGGAGGCGAGGTGGCCGACGCGCTCTTGTCGATCACGGACGAACGGGCTCGCAAGAGCGACCACCGCACACTGGTCAAGGCTTACCAGAAGCTCCGCCCGAAGGGACACGCACACGTCGTAGCCTCCATGCCACGAGTCGGCGCGCTCATCGAGAAATACGGCAGCTAACGAGGCCGACCGCCAGCGCCTAGGGGAGGCTTTGCGCCTCCTCAGGCCCCGAGGCCGGAGAGGAGTTCGCGGAGGCTCTGGAGCCGCTCGGTGTCTCCAGCGCGCTCAGCCAGAGTCATGGCGAGGGTCCAGGCATCCATAGCCAGAGGCGTCTCCCCTCGGTCACAAGCTGCCATCCCCACTCGACCGAGCAGGTCGATGAAGTCTGCCTTTCTGGGCAGCTCTAAGGCATCGGTCTCCAGCGAGGACAACATGTCTTCCGCCGCAGCCCAATCTCGGGCCTCGGCCTTCACCAGTAACGAGAGGACTGTGAAGTAGGGCTGGTGCTGATCGGGGGCGTCGGTCAAGCCCATGCTCTCGATCTCCGTCAGACGCCGACGGACTCGGCCCATACGCCCTAGCGCGACCTCGGTCACCGCCAGGTTCGTGAGCGCCAACCAGGTCGTTCGATTCAAGCCGTAAGCACGGGCGACACCGAGCGCAACGGAGTACTCGGTGCGCGCAACGGGAAGCTCCCCGCGGGAATGAGCCAGCTCACCCAGGGTGAGCCGCGTTGTCGCGGTCTCGCCCCGAAGCCCAGCAGCCTCCAAACAGTCCACAGCATCTCGAAGGTGTCGTTCAGCTTCCAGATACCGACCACTGGCAAGGTCGAGCGAAGCAATCTCGCGCAGAGCAACCCCCTTGACCGAAGGGTCCTGGGTCACACGAGCTAGGTCGAGCGCCCCGTGGAAACATCGTGCGGCTTCATCCACGCGCTGACGCAGGCGCAGGTTGTGGCCTAGGCTCAAGAGGCACTGTCCCTCGAGGTGGGGCGCTGGCTCAGCCAGGGACGACACCGCGCTCTGGGCACGATCGAAGGCCTCTCCAGCCCCCTCCAAATCCCGCTTCTGCTCCAGCGCCTGGCCTTCCAGAAGAGCACAGCGCGCCACCCCCAGTTGGTCGCCGAGCTCGGCGCAGGTTGCTCGAGCGCTACGAGCCGCCACAAGCGCTTCACCGGGCTGCCCACGCATGAGATAGAGCGATGCTTCTAGGGTCTCAACCTCCGCCCCCTGCGCACCGGCGAGAGATCGGAGGGTCAGAGGCTTGAGAATCGATGCGGCCCGACCCGCATCGCCCAAGTCGCGAGCTGCTCTAGCCGCACCGAGGACCGCCCGGACACGCCGATCATCGGCAGAATCCACTCCCAGTTCGTCACACAGCGCTATGGCCTCGCCAAAGGCTACAGAGGCGGATGCGACTTCGAACGCCAGCGCAGACTCCGCCCCCCGAATCAACGCCGAGAGGCCCTCCTCTCTCTCACCTGCCACAAGCAAGAGACGACCTGCGCAGAGACGACGAGCCACCGTCACGGCATCCCCCCGCAAGAGCACCCGCGCGCAGGCTACGAGCAGTAGATCCGAGCCCCCTCGCTCGAGAGCATCCTCTCGAAGAGCCGGGTCTGAGAAGCTCAGCCGACCTTCTGTGTCAGGCTGTAGCAGGCCAGCCTGGACAGCCTCGTGCAGCGTAAAACCAGCGACTAGGCCGTCCACATCCTCAGCCTCTGCCACCGCGTCGAGTAGCAACGACTCATCCACGGGAGCGGGAAGATGAGCAGCAGCCACCAGAACAGCCTGTGCCGCTTCCGGGGCACCAGAACGCGCAAGATATTCATCCACCCGCGCGGCAGCCACATTGTCCAGACTCATCGTCGGCAGAAACACCTGTTCGGCGTCCACAACCGACTGACTCAGCAGGCTGCTGGAATCATCAGACCACGTGTCGCCGTCACCGTCAGGGCCCTCGTCCTCAAGATGACGGGAGGCCGTGAGCCTAGCCGCCGTCACCGCCACCCGAGGGTTGCCCTGGAGCCGAGCGATGAAGTCCGGCCCAATGAGGCTGTGGGGCAATAAGTCCCCCACTAATTCCCGGATCTGCTCCTCGTGCATCGGGCCGATGGGTCTCTCCTCGAAGCCATCCGGCAAAGGAGAGCGTTGCGGATCCACCACCCTCGGCTCATAAACGATCAAGAGCGGGAAGGGCTGCGCCTGCGCCTGCCTCAAGATCTCGCCAGCTAGCGAGCCAGCAAGCCCTGCTGGGGTCTGGTCCTCGACGAACAAGTAGGCCAGTCCCCGCTGGGAGAGCGTCTGCAGAAGACGCACCAAGAGGGCCGGCCACAGCGCCGCCACTCCCAAGGCCTTCTCGCCACCCCCCCCTTCGCCCGAAGCCTCCAGGCCCCGAAAGAGTAGGTTCAAGTCCGACTCGTGCTGGTGCCCCATCGAGGACACCCAGCCTCCGAGCTTCTCGGTCAGGCGATCCCCCTGCAGCGAGCCCAGCCCCAGCAGGTTCCGCACACACTGCGTCATCGCTTCGAAGACGCCGCTGTTTGCCTCTAAGCGAATACGAACGGTCTGTGCCAGTCCACCCTGCTCCAGCGCTCCACCCAACCAGGATGCAAGCCGAGTACGACCCACTCCTGGGGCACCCGTCAGACACAAGCCCTGGGGCCGTCGGAAGCACTCTCGGGCATAGGTCCACAGCATCTCTCGCTCCGCGACTCGCCCCACGAAACGAGGTGACCGCAGAGAAGTCAGCGCAGGCGTGACGGGGAAGCGGACAAGTTCCTCAACCCCGGGGATTCTGTCCTGCAGGGCCCGCGGCACTAGCGGTCTGCCTGTCGTCACGGCCATGCCCCGCGAGCCCGTCTGAGATCCCAGAGGAAAACGGTCCAGATCCTCCAGAGCTCGCTGTACATCCGCTGCTAAGTGAAAGCGCTCCATGGGCTGCACCGCCAAGAGGCGGTCCACGACATCCGCAAGGCCTCTGGGCACCTGCTGGACATCCCGCGGCTCCATGGGCCGATATTCGCCACGATTCTTGGCTCCGATCAGCGCCCCTATACCGTCAAAATCCCAGGGCAGACGACCAGTCACCAGGGAATAGACCAACACGCCAAACGAGTAGAAATCTGCGGTGGGGTGGACAGCGGCCAGCTCCGACTCGAACTGCTCCGGGGGCATGTAGAGAAGAGTTCCTCCTCCTACCCGCGTATCTGAATACAGGCCCTTGCGCTGGAGGAGCTTGGCCATGCCCAGATCCGCAACCTTGGGCACCAAGGTCCCCTCCGAAGTACTGGACAGCAGTATGTTCTCGATCTTGATGTCCCGATGGACAATTCCGCGCGTGTGGGCATGTCCCAATCCGGCCAGGACACCCAACAAGATGGGCTTGAGTTCCTGCCAGGGCGATGCCGCCTCAACAAGCGAGTCCAAGGAGCCCCGGTCCGCATACTCGATCACTAAGTAGGGTTGATCATCCTCAATCGTTCCCGAGTCGAGGACTTGGATGATGTTGGGGTGACGCAGGGCTGCTGCAGCCTGCAACTCCACGGCGAGCGAGCGGGCCATGTGCCCCTTTTGATCTAGGAAGGGGATCTTGAGGGCGACCTCAAAACCAAACAACTCGTCGAACGCTCGGTAGACTGTGCCTGCCCCCCCCTGCCCCAGCGGCTCGATGTCGCGAAAACGCCCGGGCAGGTGCGCTCCGATACTCACGCGCTCGATCCCCGGCACCACCACTGGACGCTGCCGAGCGCTAGGGCACGCCAGTTCAGCGAATGGTCGATACACACAGCAAACGTCCTGCTCTCAGTCCGTCATCCGCTCCAGAAGGAACTCAACTCGACGGTTCGCTCGGCGGCCTGCTTCTGTGTCGTTGGGCGCCACAGGCCGGGTTTCCCCGTAGCCACGAGCAGAGACACGGCTGGGATCGACACCTCGATCAATGAGGTAGTCCCGCACACTCACTGTGCGGTCCTGACTGAGGCGCATGTTGGCGTCTGCCTGGCCCTCAGAGCTGGCATGACCCGCGACCTCGACGTGCAGATCCGGGTATCGGTTCAGGGCATTGGCCGCCTTCTTCAGGATGGGCAAGGCACTACGCTTCAGCCGAGCGCTGTTGACCTCAAACTGAATGGCTGGAATCGCCCCAGCAAACTCGACCAAATCGGCAGGCACTTCATCGGGGCAGCCGTCTCGGTCGAGATAGGAATTGAAGGTCTCCATGGCCCGTGGGCACGAGTCGTTCTCGTCTAGGAAGCCATCGCCGTCATTGTCGAGCTCCGGGCAACCGTCCGTGTCTTCAAAGCCATCTTTGTCCTCAGCGTCCAACGGGCAAGCGTCCTGCGCGTCGAAGAAACCATCGGAGTCGTTGTCGATGTCGGGACAGCCATCCTGATCTTCCCAGGTGTCCTTGTCCTCAGGCTCCAGCGGACAATCATCCCGGCTATCAACCACGCCGTCCTTGTCGTTGTCATTATCGGGACATCCATCTTCATCCTCGAAGTCATCCATATCTTCGGGATCGTCCGGGCACGCGTCCTTTCGGTTGGTGATCTTGTCTCCATCACGATCGGGGCCGATACCGCCCCCCAAGAGCACGAACACACCGCCACCCACCGAGACATGGTGAAAGACACCATTCCAATCGGTCGCCACTGCGTTGCCATCGTCGTCCCGCTCGAAGTCCAGTGTCGGGATCCCATCGCCGGGAGTCGCATCGCCAATGGACAGCTTCCAGCGAACATCAACCCGGAGACCTACCGAGAACCCCACTCCCGTCTCTACGTTCTCGTAGAGCACGAACTTCGCACCACCTCCCGCATCGACAAGAAAGTCTCCGTCGGCAGAGCGATACGTGAGGTAGTTCCCCGAATCGAGCCGAGGATGGTCGTCATAGGGGTCCCGGTACACGAGAGTGAAGTCCGCCGGGCCCTCACCGCGCGCGTACTCCTCCATGATGTTGTAGTGCTGGAACCCCGCACCCAGCGCGAAGTAAGGGACGACGTGGGGAAAGGGCAGGTGCGCTACAGCGTCAAAGTGGGCGTTGATGTAGTCCGCGCTGCGGCGTGTGTCATCGGTTGAGGTCTGGACCATGCCAAACGTCGCCTCAAAGGCGATGAACTCGGCAAAGTGAAACCCAATGCGGGCGCCGCCTTCGAAGTTGTCCTGAAAATTCTCCAGCTTGACCGTAGCGTCTCTTCCCTCGCCCCCTCTCGCCATGAACGAGAAATAAGAGCCGAACAGATCTACCTCGACCGATCTGGGAATCATCTGGGCCTCAGCCCGCCCCGAGACGAACACGGATACGCCCAACAGGAGCCCAGCGAGAACAACAACTGGAGACCGAATCTGCATCACCTGTCCTCAGGATACCTCAGCAGCGCGCTCAAACCGTCGCCCCCCCACTGAAGCGCTGACACTCAATCACCATCCTTGACGAGGAAGTCCTCCGGGTTGAACTCGGGCTTCTCCTCTACCGCCTTCTTTTTTCCGCCCTTGAAGCGACCGAAGAACCCCTTCAGGCCCTTGCTAGACTCGGCCTCGGTAGGTTCGCCAGCCGCCGCTGCCTTGTCCATCTCATCCGCCCGGCGATAGTCCCGCACCGCCTCGGGATTGTCCGGATTAATCTTCAGAGACTTACGCAGCCAGTTCTTGGCGGCCCGCGCATCCCCCTTTTGAAGACTCACCTTTCCCATGAGTTGGTAAGGCTTGAACGCTGCCGGCTTCAACTCCATGGCCTTTTCGAGCAACTCGACGCCATCCTCAGCCCCCACCGGATCCGAGCCAATCCGACTTCGGAACAGGGTGTAGCCGTAGTAGGCCACATACTCGGCCTCATCTGGGTAACCATCTACGGCCGACTTGAAGTGACGCATCGCGTCCCCCACCTTCCCGGCGTTCAACAGCTGGAGCCCGTTCTTGAAGGAGGCCTCTGCAGCCAGCACGACCTGAACCTGCTCCATCGCAAGTTCTTCTTCGTCCTTCTCGCCATGAATATGCTTGCGAACGTACTTGTCACGACTCTCCTCGTCGGCCAGCACTTCGTAAGCCTCCGAGACCCTGGCAAAGAGGGCCGTGGCCACCGAGCGAAATGCCTCAGCTTCATCCACTAACGCATCGGGATGGTAGCGGCGGGCGAGCTTGAAATAAGCCTTCTTGAGGGCGGCCGGCGGGGACTCGTGACTGAGTTCGAACCACTCGAAGTAGGTAGGATCCGCGTCCATCTTCCGCATTTCTTGAGCCAGCCCGAGGACACGGTCTTTGTCCTTGGTGGTCAGTCGATCCCAATCCTCTTGAGAAATCGCTGTCCAGTTCCCTGCAGGCGGAACGGCGGGGTTGAGCTCGCCTTCCGGCTCCTGACTCTCTAGCGACTCGTCGGGCTCGGGCTCCGAGTCCGCTTCATCGAACCCTAGGTCCCAGTCCCCACCCTTGTTGCCGACGCGAGGCGGCGCCACTTTGCGCCGACCACTGGACGTTCCCACTGCAGCACCGCCGCCATCGAACAGAGACGCCAAGGCATCCCCATCGCCGAGTTCGTCTATGTCAGGAGACGAGGGTCTCTCCCCCTGCGACTCGGTGTCCTCGGCATTCAGTCGACTGACCTCCACAGCATGATCGGCGTTGACTACCTGGACCTTCCCGGCACCCCCGGTTCCCTGGTTCACGGTCTCCCGACTATGAACGGAGCTGGAGTGGGTCGTCGTGGAAGCAGAATCCAGTGGGGCCTGACTACCAAATGCAAGCGAAGAAAAGTCGACACCTGAACTGGCGGTGGAGGAGCCCTCTGGCTTCTCACCCTCTCCTCCTGGCGGGCTGTCGTCAGAACCCAAATCCAGCTCCACTGAGCCCTGTTCATCACCTGCTGCCGGCGAGTCCCCGAGAGCGATCTCTACATTGTCTTGGGGGCTGGGGATGTCAGCATCGGACAAGCCAATGATCGCGTCGAGAGCGGAACTGAGCGCCTCGTCTCGATCTACATCCGGCTTACCGGTCTCTTCGTCTTCCATGCGCTCTCCCCGCGAAGTACGTTCAGCGACCTGAGTCCACCCCATCAAAGACGTGGGCGGTCGCTACCCTCAATTGATTTCGCCAGTCTACGACGAGCCGCTCCAACTCCGAAGCGGCACCGAGATCGAGCGCCCGGGCCACGGCGTCCGCAGCCGGAGACGGAAAGACCAGTCGGTCCGCCCCTCGACCCGAGCGAAGCCGAAGCTGACTCTCCACCGAGCGCAAGAAGCTATAGCCCCCACAGAGTTGCTCAGCGAACTGCTCATCCAGCCAGCCATCAGCTCGCAAGCACTCGATCGCAGCCACTGGATCAGCAAGGCGGCAGACCGGATGTCCTGCTGGGCGCGTCACCTGGACACAGGCCACGGCGAACTCGATGTCGACCAAACCACCGTCGCCAAGCTTCAGGTCGTAGGTTCCTGGTTTTTCCGGGGCGAGCTCAGCTCTCTGGCGACTCCTCATGTGCTGGGATTCGGCCACGGCAATCCGCCCGGCATCGACCCCTAGGTGACGCAGCTCGACGAGCGCTTCATTGACCTCTTCGGCAAAAGCCCGGTCCTGCGAAGCCACCAGACTGGAACGACAGAGCGCCAAGCGCTCCCAGGGCCGGCCCCGGTCACGGTGATATGCACGGAATCCAGTCAACGGCACGACAATCTGGCCGGCGCTACCGTCAGGGCGAAGCCTCATGTCCACCTCGTAACAGCGACCTTCTCGGGTCAACACAGTCAGCGCGGTGATGAGCCGCTGGCTCCACCGATTGGCCCAGGTCCGAGGATCGACATCCAGCCCACTTCCTCCTTGGTCCGGAGCACCTCCGTACAGAAACACCAAATCAAGGTCGCTGCCGTAAGTCATCCAATTGGATCCGAGAGACCCCATCCCCACCACAGCGAGCGGATCGGGTGTGCTCAAATCGCTCCCCGGCACGAGCGGGCCATATCGGTCCCGAAGCGCATCGCTCGCGATCGCATGGGCTCCACGGACACAGGCCTTCGCAAGGTCCGTCAACCATGGATGTGGCGTTCCCGGGTCGGGTAGGGATGAAGCGAGATCCGAGAGCCCAATCCGAAGCAACTCGACCGTATGAAAGGTTCGGAGGGTCGAGAGGGCGCCTGCTTCATCTCCTCGTCGGGCCAGGTCGGCCTTGAGTTCGTCCCACAAGGCCTCCACATCCCTGGGCTGCACCTCACCACCTTGGCCCCTGAGCACGAGAGCATCCAGAAGCTCGGGGTGGGCAATCAAACGCTCAGAGAGAAACTCAGAGGAGGCAAACAGACGCACCAACGTGTCCATGACCGCCGGATTCTCTTGCAGCAGCGCGTAGGTCGTCGCTCGTGCGCCAGCCCGAGAGACAAAGGACTCCAGCCGGGCCAGCGCGGCATTGGGCGCTGCGGAAGAGGCCGTCAAGCGCAACAGCGATGGAGCGACCTGCTCGAAGCGCCTCCAGGCCACCTCCGACATCCTGCGCGACTCCCCCAGACGGGCCATACCCACAAGGCGCCGCTCCGCATCGGCCACATCAGAGAAGCCCAGAGTCTCCAGGCTCCGACGACGCTCTTCCGGTGTCGCGAATGGGTCCAGCGCTGCCGTGTAGTCACCCGACCTAGACGAAATGACTCGCTGATCCATGACGGGCGAAGGCGAGGCTTCACCACCACGACCACTCATCAACATCCGCCAAGCTCCCTCGACCACCGCGCGAGTCTCTCCAAGGAGCTCTTTGACACGAGCCACACCAGCAACGGGCTCGAGACCGAAGCAATGGGCCAGGCGGAACCAAGCAGCCTCATCATCGTCTGCCGGCAAGGACTGGGTTTGGGCTTCCTGCGCCCACTGAACTCGATGTTCTAGGGCACGCAAGAAAAGGTAGGCCTCAGAGAGGGCCTTCCCTTCGACCCCTTCCGGGAGCAAGTCGTGCTCCTGCAACCTACCGATTGCCGCCAACGTGCCCGACTCGCGCACAACGGGCCGCCGACCAGCCCAGATGAGTTGTTGCGCCTGGACGAGGAACTCCAGCTCGCGAATCCCACCTGGCCCAGTCTTGAGGTCGAGTCGTGCTTGATCGGCTCGGGCAGCCGCCGCGATGCGATCTCGCATCGCCCCAATGTCCTCCAGCATTCCGTAATCCAAGGAGCGACGGTAACGGAACGGACGCAACCGCTCCATGAGTTGCTCGCCCAAGCTCAGGTCTCCGGCGCAGGGTCGAGCCTTGAGCCAAGCGGCACGCTCCCAAGTGCGCCCCCAACACAAGTAGTACTGCTCCGCTGCCGCCAGCGAGCTGGTTGGCGTACCAGCTCTACCGTCGGGGCGAAGCAGCAGGTCAACACGGAAACAGAATCCATCCTCCGTCCGCTCGGCAAGAATGTTGGCGATGCTGCTACTCAACCGGTCGGCGTACTGACTCGCGGGGATTGGATCTGCCCCGTCGGTCACCCCCTCGTGATGCTCGGCAACAAAGATGAGGTCGATGTCCGAGGAGTAATTCAGTTCTCGACCGCCGTGCTTGCCCATAGCCACAACGACAAAGCCACCGGACTCGTTCCAGGATGGCCTCCCATGGCGCGTAGCCAGTTGTCGGTCGGCGTAGCGAAGGGCTCCATCCACCAAGGCGTCCGCCAGATCCGACAGAACCGCTGTCACGTGAGGAACTACAGCAGGACCACCTTCGACATCATCCAACACGAGGGCCCCCACCACCCGGTACTTGATGCGGCGCAGGCCACGACGCACCTGAGCATCGCCATCTTGACCCCTGGCGCTGGCCTCGCACGCATCATCAGCGATCAACAACGCTTCGGTTCGAAGAGTAGCCGCATCGACAAAGCGTTCACCGGGCTTCAGTTCCTGCTGGTCCGCGATGGAACGGACCAAGTCGGGGTGCCTCCTGAGAACCCGTGGGATGGCCTCAGAGACCGCATCCAGACGGGCGAGGACAGCCTCCTCGCGCTGCGTCATTCCATCTTGTGGGTCAGCAGAAGACGCGCTCATTCAGGGCTCAGGATCGACCCGGCGCATCCCCGGTGAGTTCCACCAGATGCTCTAGAGCGCGCTTGGCCGGCTCGAAGCGGGGGCCGTATCGGACGGCGGCGCGAAATGCCCTCAGC
>PBPL01000079.1 GCA_002724675.1 Deltaproteobacteria bacterium
CAACGACGACAACCTGACTCTCCTTTGGGAAGCCCTAGAGGCCGCCGCACGCGATGGCACCTACCAAGTCTCAGGCAGCAGAGGCGGCGTCTCGATCGTAGGGCTCAGGGACCTCCACGGCGCCGACGTCCCGTGGCTGTGGCTCGGAGGCTGTGTCGACGGCGAGTTCCCGCGAGCTCACCGCCCATCCTTTCTACTGCCCCCAGAGGCAGCCTCACACATTTCAAGGCTCGATACCGGTGACGAAGACCGGACGATCTTTCTTTCCCTGCTGCGCAACATCGGACACGGAGACCAACGCGCGGAAGCATCGTTATTCATCTCACGCCCAGGCACCGTCGGAGGCAAGGACGTCAGCGCTTCACCTCTGTTGCAAGATCTTCGGGCCCTCCGGGTCGAAGCGGACAAACCAACGGGCACCAAGCCACCGACGACCGCCGGCGAGGTATGGGACCTCCTCCAGGCCAAAGAAGAAGCCCGACTGCCGCCCGTCCTTGCCGTCCCCGAGCTGCTGGTCCACCCCGAATTTCATGCGGACAAGCCGGAGTTAGCTCAGTTCCTCTCCCCAACGTTGCGAGAACGCACTACGGCGCACAACCAATGGTGTCTAGACCTCGCAAACCCCACAGGCTTCGGCCCTCGGGATGGGATCCTGGCGCTCGGTCGGGACCACCGCGCTCAGGTCATCGGCTGGCTGCACGATGGGCTTCGTGTGGACCAACATGCCCAACGCCAGCGACTCACCCTCCCCGTAACCGGCCTCGAGTTGTGGGCCCGGTGTCCCATTCGCTTTTTCTTCAGTCGTGTCCTTCGCGCCGACGAGCCCGAAGAGTGGAGCCCCGAGCCCAGTGCACGCGACGAGGGGGTCCTTCTCCACCGGGTGCTCGAACGCCTTCTCCAAGAACGACTCCAGGCGGTGACTTCAGGCGAGCTGAACACAGCAAGCCTCGAAGGCCTAGACCACGATGAACTAGCCGGAGTCAAGAGACGTGCTGCGGAGCTTGTGCGAGAGCTCGCACCCGAAGTTCTAAGCATCCAACAGGGCCCTTATCGGGACCGGGTCTTGCGACTCCTCACTGCCGGGCTGGACGATGCCGACCATGAAGTAGCCTCCTTCCAAGGCAAGCTAGCTAGCTTCTTGGAGGAGGAGACCACCGCGTTCCTCGGATTGGAGCCCGCTCACCTAGAGTGGCCCTTTGCCGAGTTCGAACCCGCAGCGCGGGCTTCAGACCTCGACGGCTGCCCAGAGACCGCCACCGGCGACCTACTGGTACAGCTGTCCGGTACCATCGACCGCATCGATGTCAGCCGCGCTGGCTCGACAGGTCTCGGCGGCGCCCGCAAAGCAGCATTCGACTACAAGAGTGGCAAGGCACCGCTCCTGGCAAGGGTTGACGAGGGCTCCTACCTGCAACCTGCAATCTACGCAGCCGCCATCGATACGGCGGGTCCCGACCAAGGACTCGTCGGGGGCTATCTTGAGTTGTCCATGGATGGCACGACGAGCCGCCGGCGACTCACTGGTGACCCGCAGGTGCTTGAGGCTCTCCACACCGAAGGTCGTGCCAACACGAGCTTTCGACGCACGAGCCAACCGCTCAACCGGTGGCTCCTGGCGGCATGGCTTCGCCGCGTGGACTTGTACGGGCAGATGGTGGGAGCCGGCATCTTCCCGCCCACGCTTGCAGGTCCAGTAGTCGCGGGCTGCGAGCATTGTTCGTTCCGACGCGCTTGTCGATACGATTCCGTACGAACGGGGCGTGTCACGGCTCCGTCGGGCCGACTAGGAACCCTCCTGCCCGTGCCACTACCCGTGAGCAGGTTCCAACCGGAGAACGACGAGGAGACCTCGCCGTGAGCCAAGAATCGATCCTCCAGCGCGAGCCCGATGGACGCCTGATGGCTGGGCGAGCCGGATTGAGCGACGAGCAAGCCTCAGCCCTCGACCTCAGTCGCCACCTGGTCATCACTGCGGGAGCCGGCTCTGGAAAAACCCGTACCCTGGTCCGGCGATACCTGAGAGCACTCTGCGACCTGGGGAACGAGTCGCCTCGTAGTTCGGGGGCGCCGCGGGGGCCCGAGCAGATTGTGGTCTCCACCTTCACAGAGCGCGCAGCTGCCGAGTTGCGTACTCGGCTGAGAGCTGAATTGCTCGCCGCAATCCGAGAGCTCAGCGACAACCCGACGTCTCCCGAAGATCTCCAGTCGGGCGGCGTTTCGCGGAGCACCATGCTCCGCCACCTTCGCAACTGCCATGACCACTTTGACCGCGCCCGGATTGGCACCTTCCATAGCTTTTGTGCATCCATCTTGAGGGAGCACGCAGGCGAACTCGGTATCGATCCCGGCTTCGGCGTGCTCCAGGGGGCCGCAGCTAGAGGCATGCTGGATGAGGCCGTCATTTCGGCAATTGAGACGGCCGAGGGCACCTTCGAGAGCGACGGTAGCAATGCCGTACCCGACCTCAGGCCCCTCTTCCGAGCCATGTCTCGGCGTGACCTTATTCGCGTCACCACCACCTGGGTCGAAGGGCGCGAGAACCTAAGCCCGTTTCGCAGCACACTAGAGATGCACGACGACGAGGCTCTGCTGCAGCTCTGGCAAGAGCGATACGCACAAGGGCGGCTTGAGGCCCTGGAACGGAGCCTGGAGGATGGCTCACCGCTCGTGGCTGAACTGCAGGCGATTCAAACCCTGGCGGAGAGCCCCGGGGTAGACCCGAGTTCCCCTCTATTTCAGGCTTGCGCTCTTGCCTTACAAGAGATCAAAGCCAGGGCGGGTGACGATCCCATCGCGCGGTCGGACCGTGTCCGGGCGGTGTTGGGCCCATTCCGGACGCAAGAGGGAAAGGTCCGCAAGCAACTAAGCGCCGGACGACTGGGCGACAAGCAGAGCCTTCGCGACGCCAAGGAGCACTGGGCACACGCGCGGACAATGCTGATCGAACAGACCGGTGAGGCATGCGAGGCACTCGACGAGCTCCTCGGGCCAGCAGATCGAATGGCGGGCCCGGTGCTGCGAGCGCTGAGGTGGTTGGGCGATGAGGCCATACGACGCTATCAGCACGCAAAGAGCCGAGCTTATGTCCTCGACTTTGCCGATCTCCAGCTCAATGTGCTGCGGCTACTTCGGGGCAATCCAGCAGTCCTGGGGCGACTACAGTCCCGCTTCTCCCACTTCATGATTGACGAGTTCCAGGACACCAATGGGATCCAGTGGGCAATTCTCCGACTCCTTTGTGATGACTTCCGTGAAACCAAAGGCCTGTTCTTGGTGGGTGACCCAAAGCAAGCCATCTATCGTTTCCGGGGCGGAGACGTCACCCTCTTTGACCGTGCGATCCGAGAGGTGAGCGACGCCGGTGGCGCCATCATCACCTTCTCGGCCAACTATCGAAGCCAACCCAACCTGATCCGAGCATTCAATTCTCTCTTCGAGTGGTTGATGGACACCCACCGAGCTGAGAGACCAGCCTGGGAAGCACCATTTGAACACCTGACTGCTCTCAAGAAAGTAGAGCCCGGCTCCAACAGCGGTGAGGTCCAACTCCTCTGGCTCGGTGAGCCAAGCAGCCCCGAAGAGGGCACCCACGAGCTACCGGGCGACGACGTCTTGCGCTTCGTACCCCATGGAGAGGAGGCCTGGGCCGTCGCAGCCTGGCTGAGAGACCGCCACCTCAAGCTCCCGGCAAAGAACGCCGCTGTGCAGGCTGCCGTACTGGTCCGCAGGAGACAGCATCTCCCCACCTATGCAATGGCCCTCAGGCGAGCAGGTGTACCGGCCGCCGTGGTCGGCGGCCGTGGCTTCTTCGGTCGACAAGAAGTCCACGACATCACCAACCTGCTGCTCGCTCTGGCACACAATGATGATGTGGTGTCCTTGCTCGGCGCACTACGAGGTCCCTATCTGGACCTTGCAGACGAGTGGCTGCTGTGGCTCGTACGACTGGGCAGCGAAGCTGGGTCTTGGGCGCTACGCGTAGGCTGGGACCAGGTCCTACGCGAGACGCAGAGAGAGTCCACCGAAGCAACGACGGGCTGGAACCAGCTGCCGAACGCAGCTCAACTAGCCCTCCGGCGAGCTGCCCAGCGCTACCTAGGCTGGCAGCAGGCGAGAACGCTTCTGCCCGTCTCCGAGTTTGTCCGGCAAATTCTGGACGACAGCGCTGGTACTTATCTCTTCGCCAAGAACGACCCGACAGGCCAGACTCTGGCCAACGTGGAGAAACTGGTGGCCGTCGCCGCCGACTACGACAGCCTCGGCCCCAACGGAGTCGCCGATTTCGCGCTCTATCTCCGAGAGCAAGAGGAACTCGAAGCCGACGAAGGCGACGCACCACTGGATGAATTGGCTCCAGTCGTACTGATGACAATCCACCAGAGCAAGGGCCTGGAGTTCCCCACCGTCGTGCTCCCCGACCTACACCAGCCCCTCCGCAAGGGCATCTCGGAACCACTGGTACTCGGCCGCCTCGATCATCGGGTAGGTGAAGACGACCTGTGGGAGCCAGCAATGCGACTGCCGGTAGAAGCGAAGAGACGCACGATGGAGCCAACGCTCTTGCGCAAGCTCGTAGCACGCCGAGCGCAGCACGAGGACATCGCCGAATCACGACGCCTGCTGTATGTGGCGATGACAAGAGCCCAAGACAACGTGGTGTGTGTAGCGCCCGAGCCGAGGAACAAAAAACCCCGAGGTCGCCAGGGCAGCACATCCTGGGAAGAGTGGCTGCGGTCATGGCTCGCGGAGCAACAGCCAGAAGGTCTGTCCGTGTTCGAAGGGGTCGACCCCTGGAATCCCACCGAGACCAAGGCCAGCGCAGCTCACCAGCACATCAACAACAACCCCCCAACCGTAGCAACGCAACTGCACACACATGAACTCAGACACTTTCTCCAGCCCATTCTCTCTCAGACGACTCGAATCTTGAGCCCACACGCCCTGGCCGCCCCAAAGCCTGAGAAGGCAGAGACGCTCCGGCGAAGAGCTCAAACCAAGCGAGGCGCGGTAGGAGCCAAGGTCGGTCGGTTGCGGGGAACCCTCGTGCACTCCTGCTTGGAGGATGGCATCACCGAACCAGGCCGTGCACTGCGGCGCCGGGTCGACCAACAGGCGATCGCCTCCGGCCTTTGGCAACAAGAGACGCGGGACAAGCTGCTTCAAGACGTAGAAGCTCATCTGCTGGGTTTTCGTAAGGCTGCTCCACCGGAGCTATGCGATCCCGACAACCCGGATGTTCTCCGAGAAGTGCCCTTTCGCCTGCCGATTGCGAGTTCGCTCGACTCATCGACGCAACCACTCTGGATGGAGGGGGTCATCGACGTGCTGTATCGCGATGCCAAGCACCAGCTCTGGGTGGTGCTCGACTACAAAACAGACCATCGCGACCCCGACACCCTGGTTGCAGACTACTCAGATCAAGTCTTGGCGTACGCCTGGGCCGCATCTCGCATCCTTCCCGAGCTCCGAGACGGGCAGTGGCAACTCGCCGCTGAACTCCTTATGACAGCGCACGGCGAGTGCCGGCGCGTCTTTGGACCCGAGCACCCGGGGACAGTCAGTGCCCGATTCTCCAAGCTCGTCGAACAGACTCTGAACGAACCGAACGTGAATTAGGCAAGAGCGGGCTAAATCGGACCTTGACTGGCCTGGGGCCCCTCACTATTTTCACGAACCCGTACCAGAAGTAGACCGCACCAGCGTGTTCACGGAAGGACGGGTGTTGACCGGAAATCATGCCCCTCCACCAGCAGGCAGATGGGCCGGTTCCTGTATCGACAAGAGGCTAAGTTCCGATGCTATTCAGACCGGAAAACCCCCTCATTGTGCAGGGGGACGGATCACTCCTGTTGGAGGTGGACAACGAGCGTCACGAAGACGCTCGGGACTTCCTCGCGCGCTTCGCCGAACTTGAGAAGTCTCCCCAGCACATCCACACCTATCGAATCACGTCACTCTCGCTGTGGAATGCGGCCTCTGCCGGGCTTGGAGCCCACGAAGTCGTCGCCGGCCTCATCGAGTTCAGCAAGTACGACCTGCCGCCCCGAATGGTGGACGATATTCACGAGAAGGTCGCCCGCTTCGGCAAGGTCGTCCTGCTTCCTCCTAGGCCAGACGACCCCGGGACGCTGCTCCTTGACGTGCTCGAGCCAACAGTCGCCCGGAAGGTCGCCTCCAACAAGAAAGCCATTGCCGCCATGCGAGGAGCGGTTCGAGAAGGACTGTTCCGTGTGCCCCTCGTCAACCGGGGCAGCATCAAGCAGATCCTCCTCCGCATGGGGTACCCGGTAGAAGACAGAGCTGGCTTCACCGATGGAGCATCCCTCCATGTCCACCTCCGGCAAGAGACCCGTAGTGGCGACAAGTTCAGCTTGCGCAAGTATCAACATCAGGCGATAGCGGCCTGGTCGCGCAAGGGTGGTGACGACGGCGGCCATGGAGTTGTCGTGCTGCCTTGTGGCGCAGGAAAGACCATCGTCGGCCTCGCTACCATGGCCGCAAACCAGACGCAGACCCTCATTCTGGCCACCGGAGTGAGCTCCGTGCGGCAATGGATTGAAGAGATCCTAGAACGCACCAACCTGACTGAAGATCAGGTCGGGGAATACAGTGGCACCCAGAAGCAGATTCGCCCGGTGACGGTGACCACCTACCAGATTCTGACCCACCGCAAGTCCACCGAGTCTGAGTTCACCCATCTAGGCCTCTTCAGCGCGGCGGACTGGGGACTGATCATCTATGACGAGGTCCACCTACTTCCCGCACCAGTCTTCCGGATCACCGCAGACATCCAGGCTCGTAGACGACTCGGCCTCACCGCCACGCTGGTGCGCGAGGACGGCCGCGAGGCCGATGTGTTTTCGCTGATCGGCCCCAAGCGCTTCGACGTCCCCTGGCGCGAGCTGGAGCGTCGCGGTTTCGTGGCCGAGGCCCAATGCATCGAGTTGCGCGTCGGTTTGAGCACGCCCCTATCGCTCGCCTACAAGAACGCCGAGGCTCGCAAGAAGATCCGCATCGCTGCAGAGAATCCCAGGAAGCTGGAAGTGGTCGCCGAGCTGCTGAACCGTCACGTCGACGACAAGGTCCTCATCATCGGCATGTACCTGGACCAGCTCGAACAGGTCGCCAAGCTCTTCAATGCGCCTCTGATCACAGGCAAGACACCCAACCCCCAGCGCGACGAGCTCTACGGTCGCTTTCGACGCGGAGAGATCCGTGTCCTCACCGTGTCCAAGGTCGCAAATTTCAGTATCGACCTCCCCGACGCAAACGTGGCGATCCAACTATCGGGGACCTTTGGGTCACGACAGGAAGAGGCTCAGAGGCTTGGGCGGATCCTTCGCCCAAGCGGCGGAGACGCCGTCTTCTATTCAGTTGTGACGCGGAGCAGCCGCGAGCAAGAGTTCGCGCACAATCGCCAGCTGTTCTTGACGGAGCAGGGTTACAACTATCTGATCGAAGAGTGGGATCCGGCTGAAGAGGAGAGGGAAGCCTCCCAGCCGATGTTCGCATGAGGTGACAGGTCATCCTCCGGAATGAGGACGGAGGGAAGACAAGTCATGACGAGGGGGACGCGGCTCAGCGTCCAAGAAGAGGGATGAAACCGCTGTGAGCTTGAACACGTTCTTTGCGAGTCTGCCCCACGAGATTCTCGTGCAGTATCGCGATCTGTACCTGGACGGAGAGCGGGGCAGCGCGGCGCCCCCCCTGCCCGCAGGAGTCGTAACTCTCAGTGACGAGCAAGTCACCACCTATGCGACAGACCTAGCGACCCTGTTCGCGGACCCGAAGTGGGTACGACGCCGCATGCGCGGAATGTCTCGCTCCGCCCACGTCGCCCTGGTCGGGCTTCTCCACAGCCAAGGAATTGGTGGTGGGACTTGGCTCCTTCAAGAGCTCACCCAGAGCCACGGTATGTCGGAAGACCTGTGGGCGGAGGTGCTCCACTCCCTAGGCACCGAGTTGTGGGTATTTGGAAACTCCCGTCAGAGCCCTCCACTCTTTTACGTCATTCCCGCGCGCCTGGCTGAGGTGCTCCAACACCAGTTTGGCCGGCGCCTGAAGCTTCAGGGCACTCAGACGGATGAAGAAATCCGGCTCAGCCCCGACACCAACTACCGCCATCCCCTGGGCTTCTCCATCATCTCGTTTCTGACCTACCTTCGGCAGAACCGGATCCGAGTGACCCGCAAGGGAGAGATCTTCAAGAAGAACCTGGAAGAACTAAGCAGCTTCTTCAGCAGCCTCTGGGGCTCCGGCGATGAGGAGAAAATCCTCGAGTGGCACCTGGACGTGGTTCAGGAGTTGGGCCTCTGCTGCCACCGAGAAGGCTTCCTAGTCGCCGATGATCGAGCCATCGAGGGCTTTCTCGCCGCAGGACCCGATGCGCGCCGCACCCTCTACCTGAGCTACTTCCTGCATCGCGAACCATTGCTCGGGTGGCTGCTCGAGGAGCTCCACCGCTTGGAACCCGATGAATGGGTACCCCTCCAGCGCATCCGAACTCTGTACCGGCGAAGATACATGGGTGGCGTCTTTCACCGACGCTATGTACGTCAGAGCTACTATCTTCCTCCGTCGGGCTTCTACGACCCCAATCCGCCCCTAGAAGTCATCCAGCTTGCAGGCCTGCTGGAGAGCGGTCTGGGCAGCGAGGGGTCCTACGTACGACTCAGCGAGCTCGGACGCCGGTTCATCTCTGGCGAAGGCTTCCAAGAACTCGAGTCCCGCGAAGGTATCCAGTTCATGGTGCAGCCTAACTTCGAAGTACTAGCACCCGTAGGTCTCGACCTCTCTGTTCTCTGGAAGCTAGGCGAGTTGGCTAGCCTCCAACAGGTGGACCGAGCAAACACCTACACTCTGAGCAGGGAATCCGTTCGGGAAGGGCTCTCTACCGGCCTCCGCTCCGAGGAAGCCCTCACTTTTCTCAGCGACGAGTCGGCCACCGAACTACCACAAAACGTGGTGTCCACCATCACGGACTGGATTGGCTCGCACGGGGAGGTGGAGCTTCACGATGCCCTCGTGCTCTCCGCCCTACCCACCCGGGCAGCCGCTGTCCGCAAAGTGCTGGTCGCTGAGGGCGTGCAGTTCGAGAGTCTGAGCGATACGGTATTCGCCATACCCCGGGAGAAGCAGGAGACCGTACTCAAGGCACTCCAGGCAAAGGGCATGAGCCCCGCTCCAAGCGTTCGGCGACACGACCTGGCTGACGCGCTGGGCACACAGCACAAGCTACCCGGTCGCCTCGACGAACCACTGGACCGCAATGAGCCCCAACGCTCCAGCTTTCCAGTCAAGTCCCTCGTCATGCTGGGTGCTCCCGCGGCTGAGGGCGGCAAGGAAGCCATGGCACGTCGAGGCTTTCGCACCGGCAAGGTCGGGGCGAATGCGGTGGGAGCCGACCTGAGCGTCAAGCCTGCGGCGGCGGGCGCTGGCGCACTCCTCAAGCTCTCCCCTGCCAAGACCATCAGTGTCGTCAAGGCTGCGATCCGTCTGAAGCTGGATCTCGAGGTCCTGTATCCATCTACTGAAGAAAGCGATCCAGGCGGACTGAGCCGGGTCACGCCCATCGAGGTTCAAGAGGCGGGTGGGAGTTCGTTCTTCTCGGGTCATCACCATGGGCTCGACCGGGAGGTCGAGTTCAGGATCAAGCGAATTCACGGCATCCGCCTCGCTACCTGATTCAAGCTGCCTCCCTTCACCCGAAGGCTTCACCTCTGAGGTATCCTTCGCAAGCTGACGAAACGGCAGATTGCAGCGCAGCGAGCCCCGCCGCCATCCCTTATGCAACCCAAGCCTTCCGGGATCTCATGGCACCAGAAACCCAGGAGTCGAAAGAACCAACCCGCCGAGTACTGGTGGTGGATGATGACAACGACGCCCTGAAGATCCTGAGTGACTTCCTCGAAGCCAGGGGCTTTGCGGCTGTTCCAGCTCAAGATGGGCACGAGGCCATCGCGCGGTTCCACGACGACGGTCCATTCGACATCGTGATCCTCGACGTCATGATGCCCGGGCTGGATGGCCTGGAAGTCTGCCGGCGAATGAAGGCGTCACCGCACGGCCAGATCACACCGGTCCTGCTGCTGTCGGCACGCTCCGACACTCGCAGTCGGATCGCCGGGCTGTATGGGGGGGCCGACGACTACATGAGCAAGCCTGTTGACCTGCGTGAGTTGCTCGCACGCATTGACGTTCTGCTTCGGGTCCGCGGGCGCTACCGGGAGCTCGCTGAGCGGCGAGGAGACGCGCTTGCGGTCGCCATGAGCGATGGCCTAACCGGCGCAGTCAACACCGCTTATTTCAAGATACGCCTGAGCGAAGAGATCGATCGGGCCGACCGGTACAACCTTCCTCTGACCGTGATCGTCGCCGACTTGGTTGGGCTGCCCGAGCCCGAGGACACTGATTCACTGGAGCACGTAACAGAAGAGAGGTTTGCCGGACCAGTCGACAGGCTACTCCAAGCCACCGGAGAGGCGCTGCGAGGCAAGCTCCGCCGGCACGATCTGTTGGCCCGCTTTCGACGCGGTCGGTTTGCGATTCTCCTGCCACACACCGGTCGCCACGTGGTCCAACCCACCATCGAGCGTCTCCGCTCTGCGGCTGGTGAGGTGCTGCTCAATCCCGGGGACGACGACGGCCCCACGGCAGGACTGGACCTGCACGTGGGTGTTGCCGAGCTCGGACCCAAGATGGACGCCCAGACGCTCCTGGCCATGGCAGAGCCGCGATCGACCACTTGAACGTAGATGGCTTGAGTGCCTCGCCGACCTAGGCCGAGCAAGACCCCGCTCCGCGAGAGAGCCAGAACCGCACAAGAGCCCGGTGGCGCTTGCTAGCGCGGTGCTCTCTCGACCCAACGGCCCCAGGGCTTGAAAAGCAAGAGACAGACGGGGAGCAACACGAGTGCGCCGATCATGGCCGCCAGCAACGTGATCGCTCCAAGCAGGCCCATCTGGAAGATGCCTACGAAGCGAGTCGTCATCATGATCAGGAAGCCGCCCACAAGAAGCAGAGACGTAAAGATGATGGCTCGGCCAGTGGTCAACAACGTGCGACGCAGAGCCTCCTCCCGATCTCTTGTAGCCAACAGCTCTTCCCGGTAGCGGGTCAAGAAGTGAATCGTGTCGTGGACAGCCACACCCAGCGAGATGGAGAAGATCAGCGCCGTGGCTGTGCGGAGCGGAATGCCCGCCCAGCCCATGAAACCCAGAGTAACCAACAAAGGGATGACATTGGGCACCATGGCCAGCAGACCAATCCTCAGCGATCCCAACAGCACCATCATCAGCAAGGAGATCACAACAAACGCAGTAGCCAGTGACCACATCATGTCGTCCACTACCCGCGACAGCGCCCTCGCAGCCACCAGATTCCCCCCCGTCACTCGGACCTCAAGCCCGTCCTTCCGGCCATCGACCGTCCCGAAGGCCTCGTCGATGGCCGCGAGAATCGGGAGCGAAGGAGTCTCTCCGCAGCGTGCAGAGCGTGCATCACACTGACCCGAGCCGTCGTACCAGGCGAAAAAGTTCTCGGTTCCCCAGTCGCGCTGACTCGCGCTGATGCGAGCAACTCGCCGCGAACCATCCACCACCGAGTCCAGGAAGCTGGGGTCCTCGCTCATCTCGAACGTCAGCAGATACTGCGCAACCTTCTCTCGCGAATCGGGAATGCGACGTTCGCCATCCATAGCCACCGCGAGTTCTTTGACCAGATCTGCCAACGAGAAGCTATGTCCCACAAAGGCATCCGCAGCGAGGTGGCGCTGAAGTTTCTCCATGCCGCGGAGCACCTCCGGCTCCAGGACGCCTCCATCGGCCGCTGTGCGGATCGAAATCTCCGAAGGCATCACGCCAGTCAAGACCTCTTCGGTGTGATGCAGCGCTTGCGAGACCGGGTTGCCTGGCAGCAGCTCCTCGAGCAAGAAGTTGTCGGTCTTGACACGCATCGCTCCAAAAGCACAGGCGATACACAACAGCAAGGTAGCGCTCGTGATGAACATCTTGCGCTCAATCGTGACCCGACCCAACCAGACAAGTAGGGATCCAATTCGCCCCTCCGATGGATCCGCGCGGACCCCCGCCGTTGGGCAGCGAACCAGCGAGAGCACTGCGGGAAGCAAAACGAGGACTGCAACGTAGGACGCCATCAGGCCCACAGCAGCCACCTGCCCCATCGCCTTGATGATGTCGATCCTGGCAACGATGAGGCTGGCAAAGCCCACCGCGGCCGTCACCGAGGTCAGCAAACAGGCCCCACCCACCCGCACCACCATGGCGCGAATCGCTGAGTTCTTGTCACTACCTGCGCCGAGCTCCTGGTAATAGGCCGTAATGAAGTGCACCGCATCGCCCACTCCAATGACCAACAACAAGGTCGGTATGACGCAGTTGATGATGTTGAAGTAGTCGTCAGTCAGAACCATGAAGGCCACTGTCCAGGCGACTGCGACGATCACCGCGACAATCGGAAGCAAGACACTGTATGGATTGCGAAACAGCACGTAGAGGAGCAGTGCAAGCAAGACGACGGAGGCGGCGATCGTTCGAGCCATGTCACTCTGTAGCAACACGGCATACTCCCGATTCACTACCGGGAGCCCCACGAGAGTCACCTCCAGCTCATCACTTCGGAAGCTCGCCAGCAGGTCCTCGACCTGAGCAAGAACTGGCCTGCGTTCGAGTTCCTCGACGAACCCGTTGTCAAACTTGCAGAGAATCGCAGTCGCCGTGCCCTCGGGGTTGACGAAGCGTCGGAGAAACAGCGGGTTCCGGACAGTCCGTTCCCTCAAGGCCTGAGTCGCCGCCTCCCCTTCAGGGAGCTCCTCCAACAAGAGCTTCACCTGAATGCCAAGGGGACCGCGCTCAATTTCTTGGACCGTGCTCAAGCTGAACACGCTCTCGATGTGAGGTAGCCCCTCCACACGTTCGGTGAGCTCGGACACCAGCCGGAGCACCTCCGGCTGGAAGACATCCTCGGCCTCAACCAACAGCATGAACAGAGCATCTTCGTCGCCAAATTGCTCGCGATGGGCTTCGAGGAATAGGACCTCGTCATCTGTCGTCAAGAACAACGACCGCGGCGAAAAGTCGAAGCGAATGTCTATCGCGACCGAGCAAGCGACAGCGGTAGCCACCGCCAAGCCGGCAAGAAGGAGCCAGCGAAACCGCTGAATGATCGTAGCGAGGGAGTCGAACATCGTTCTGAATAGAGAGCGAGAGGCCAGCAGGAGGCACTATCGCGTAGCGCCGAACGTTAGCACAGGGCTGAAAAACCCTCCCTCGGAACCTGATTTGCACAGCCGTTGTGCCCAACTCGCCCCCTCAACCCCTACGAAAGTGCTTTGACAGGAATTCTTGCGGCTTGCTAAGACCTCGTCGCGCCTCAAGAAAGAGGCCAAGCGGGATGGCGCACACTGTCCCGTCTTTCACTGGCAAGCATCGTGTTCGAAGCCACGACAGGAGCGATTGAGCGTTCCCGGAGAAGCCCTGCGGCTGCGCTCCTGTCGATCCTGCTGCATGCGGCCATCGCCGTCGGCATTGTTTACTTCGGCGCAAAAAAGGTCATTGAGAAGCCCCCCGAGAACGTCGAGATCACCTTCTTCTCCACCGCCCCACCGCCGCCACCGCCCCCCCCTCCGGCTGCGACAAAGAAGAAGAAGAAGAAGAAGAAGAAGAAGAAAGAAAAGAAGCCCGAGATCAAACCGGAAGAACTCGTGCAACCTCAGGAGATCCCAGAAGAGATCCCAGAAGAGGAAGAGCCCGAAGAAGAGCCTGAAGAAGAGGTAGAAGACGGCGTAGTCGGCGGCGTAGAGGGTGGTGTCGCCGGGGGCAAGCTCGGCGGTGAGCTGGGCGGCGTAGAAGGAGGCGTGGTTGGCGGCGACATCGCCTCCCTCGGAGTGGGGCAGTCCCGCGGGCTATGTACCCGCAAACCGAACATCCGATATCCGGAGCAGGCGAAACAGATGGGCATCGAGGGCATCGTGAAGGTGCGGATCTTGGTGGGCATCGACGGCAAGATCGCGAAGAAGAAAGACGAGTTCTGCAAAGGCTGGCACGAAGCCGACGGCAAGACACGACGAACAAGATGGCATCCGCAGCTCTGCATTGAAGCTGTAAGTGGGCCAGAGATCCTTTACTACGAGACCCTAATTGCCTGGGGTACCGCCAAGTTCCGACCGTGGAAGTCGGGCAACGTGTTTGCGCGGTACTGGGGCAACATCACGACTGACTACAAGCTGAAATAAGCGGGGAACAACACCGTGGATTTTTCTCTATCTACTATCTTCGAGCACTTCACCTTTGCCACATGGTGCGTAGCGATCGTTCTGGTCGTGATGTCCGTCCTCTCGGTCGCCGTAGCGCTCAACCGAGCGTTTCATTTCCGACGGGCCAAGGCGCAGAGCCTCCTGTTTGCCAACACGGTAGGCGAGGAACTGAAAGCAACAAACATTGCAGCCGTACTCGAGTCGACGGAAGCCGAGGAATTCAAGTTCTCGTACCTGGCTCGAATCGTAAAGACAGGCCTCGACGACGCCCGGGGCCTCAAGAGCACCGCAGAGGGCGAGCTTCAGGACCTGAGCACCGTCGCCTCAGCCATGGAGCGCACCGTCACCGAGGAGCGCATGGCGTTGAGCCGCTGGATGACCATCCTGGCGACAGTCGCGTCGACGGCTCCCTTTGTGGGCTTGCTGGGTACCGTGTTCGGAATCATCAACTCATTCAAGGGCATGGAGGCCACCGAGAGCGCGGGCCTGTCGGCGGTTGCCGGAGGTATCGCCGAGGCGCTGGTCATGACGGGCTTCGGGCTGGTCGTCGCCATCCCAGCGGTGTGGCTCTACAACTGGGCCAATGCCCGCGTCGAGGGCTTCGCCATGGAGATGGCGAACTCTGCCTCCGAGATGCTCGACTACATCAAGAAGCAACGAGCAGCCATCTAGCCCGCAGCATCCTCACCGACCACTTCAGACTCGACTCAAGAGAGGCAAGACCAGGTTCATGGCGTTTTCCACCGGCAACAGCAAGGGACCTCAGGCTGACATCAACGTCACGCCGCTCGTGGACATTGTCCTGGTCCTGCTGATCATCTTCATGGTCATCACTCCCATGCTCCAACGGGGTGCTGAAGTGAAGCTGCCCGAAGCGCAGAACGCCGAAAGCAAAGAGGACTCCGGCGAGGCGGCCATCATCTCGGTGAAGCAGGATGGGTCCATGTACCTGGGCAAGGACCTCATCACGCCCGACCTCCTGGCACGAGAGTTAGAGAGCATCCTCCTGGCTGAACCATTTAAGTTCATCCTCATCAAGGGGGACAGTCGCGCCCGCTACGCCGACGTTCGCAAGGCGATGGAGATCTGCGAGAAGGTCGGCGCCAAGTCGGTGTCGCTTCAGACGGACGAGAAGCAGGCCGTCACCGAACCCGAGAAGGACAGGAAGGGCTAGGGCCCCATGGGCGCAAAGATCGGTGGCTCTGGAGGCCCCCAGGCAGACATCAACGTCACCCCGCTGGTCGACATTGTCCTGGTGCTGTTGATCATCTTCATGGTGATCACACCGCTGCTGGCAAAGAACATTCCCGTCGAGGTTCCCCAAAAGACCGAACTGGATGAGCCCCAGCCTGAGACCATCAAGGACCAGATGGTGCTCAAGCTATTCGCCGACGGCCACGTAGAACTCAACAAGGAGCCAATAGACCTCAGCATTCTGCCCATGTTGCTGGAAGAGAAGTACATGAGCCGCGCCGAGAAGATCCTCTTCTTCGAGGGTGAGGATGACGCCGTCTATGGGCAGGCCATCACCCTCATGGACATGGCCAAGGGAGCTGGCATCGCTACGATTGGCATCATGACGAGCGACTTCGACCCCTCGCTCCCATCAGGCCTTGCTGGAGCCGACTATGGCGCTACGTATGGTGCCGGGGCCGCCGCCGCCGCTGGCCCTCGGCTAGGCCAGGTGGGCACGGGTGCACCGACGGTCCTTGGCGGCGCAGATCCAGCAGCCCTCCAGTCTGCGATTCAGCCTTACCTAGGGGACCTCCTGGCCTGCTACGAAGCCGAGGCAGCCAAGGGCCTAGCCCTGGCAGGTCAGGTCATCACCAAGGTGGAGGTCTCGGCCTCCGGGACCCCCAGCGAGGTCAGCACCCAGTCTTCGACGTTGAACAACCCAGCTGTGGAGAGCTGCTTGGTCGGTATCTTCCGCCGCATGAACTTTCCCGCAGGCCCAGCATCCACGGTCGCGTTCCCGGTGGGCTTCCAGCCGTCGACAAGCCAATAAGCCGACATCAACTCAAGGGCAGAAGTTGGCAAAGCTCTGGCAGCCCGGTGCCGTCTGAAAGAGCCACAGGTTCGCAGACTTGGCATCAATGAAGGTGCCGTGAACTGTGGCACCAGAGCGAGCGTCTGTGGTCTCGACCTTTCGGTACCGGATCAGGTTGGCCACATAGGTCCCTTCGGACATCCCAAGCGAGGGGAAGACACTAGACGGAATGTTCATGGCCCCCGCGCTGTCGAGCGCGTGACAGATCATTCCAGGAAGGCCTGTCGCTTGACCGGTCACTGAGTCGTAGTGAGTCAGAGTCACAATCATCCCATCTACGCTCCCCGCTGCACCGCTAGTCCCAGGCGTCCAAGAGACTGTCCCGCCTTCCAAAGCTGGAAACATGGGGTCCGCATCCATGAACCAGCAGTAGGTATCTCCCCCAGGCAGCGGACAGTGGACGAGGTCTGTGGGCGGCTCAATCACACTGAGTGGGGCTGTTCCCGAGATGATGCCCGGATATTCGACCGGACAACCATCAGGATCCGTGCCACCAGTCAACGAGAAGGATCCATACGTCGGCACGTCGCTCTCCAGCAGGTCTGTGGCCAAGTACGACTGGTCTGACTGGAGCGCGAGGGACACAGAAGTGCCACCTGTTGACAGTGTCACGAAGCTACCGACACTGAAATTGGGGCGAGAGGTCGGGGTCGCCCCGCTGTACACATCGCAGGTGTCCAGCGGAGGGATCTGCGAGAGAGGCGGAGCGCTGGTCGGTGTGAAGATCTCGGCTGTAGCCGCTCCCACAACCCCACCACCAGCCGACGGCACCTCACTTCTAGAGATGCCAATCACCGCTCCATCCAGCCCGTTCGCCCAGGTCGTATAGGTGTACGACTCCACCTCCGCCGCGCCGCCCGAGATCGACACATTCACATCAACCGCTTCGGCCACGCAGTAAGGCGGAGTCTGCACCTCGATAGAATCCCCGGCCACGGAGACAACAGTCGCTGCAGCATCCCCGAAAGTCACCTGCACGTCCGCGGCGCTCAAGTCCGAGAGAGCGTTGGCGCAGGTGATCGTCACCGGCTCACCGCCCTGGGCCGAGCCATTGGCCGGGCTAAGCATCACGATGTTGCACGCACCGTCCACGTCATCATCGTCACCGTCGGTGTCATCGTCACCGTCGGTGTCGTCGTCACCATCGGTGTCATCGTCCCCCACCACGTCATCGTCATCCGCGCCAGAGCCGGCACACTCGAGGGCATCATCACAGTCGGGGTCCACGCAGTCCCAGAGCATGTCACCATCGTTGTCGATGCAGTCGTTGCAGCCACCCTCGGCCTCGTTCTCTCCCGCAGCGCAGATATCGACTCCCAATTCACAGTTGCCGCTAGGGCTGCACAGACCATTGCCAAATTCCCAGCCTCGACAGTGGCGATCCTCAGTGCACTCGTGGATCGACTGCGCCGAGGGGACGCATGTCGTGCTGTTGCACACCGGATCCGTGTTGTTGGGCTCAAGACCGAGCCGGTCACAGCCTGCGACAGCCAAAGCCGCCAGGGCAGCGAGCACGAGCAACACCAATGGGAAACGAGCCAACACCTAGGCCTCCGTAAGCCATGAGAGCTCCCAACGAACCGCTCCACAAACGTGAATGGGCCATTGAGGAGACAACTCAAAGGGTAGACTGCCCCTGGATGCAATGCCACCTCATCAGGCCCCCCGCCATGCTGGCCGGACTGCTGGCCGCCCTCTCTGGTGGATGCCTTACTGCGCCGGGCGCAGACACTGTCAGCGAGAACATGGGAGGAGATACTTCGCTTGCAATCGTTGGAGGCGATGCCACCGACGCGTTTGCCGAAGTCGCCGCGGTGTACTGGTCCGATGTATTCCAGTGCTCGGCCGTCGTCGTGGAGCCCGACCTTCTCATCACCGCTGCGCACTGTCTGGAGGCCTTTCCTGACGAAGGGGGACTCGAGGTGCGCTTTGGCACGCATCCTCGAACGTCCACGGACCGCATACCGGTAGCGAGTATTCACATCCACCCGGACTTTCGCTCCGATGCGAGCGTCGATATCGGCCTGTTGCGCCTCACATCGACGGCACCTGTCAGTCCAGTGCCGTGGAACGAAGAAGAACTCTCGGACCTCCAAGTGGGAGACCTGGTGACGCTGGTGGGCTTCGGGCACAGCCATTCAGGCGATGAGGGTCCTCCCATCCGACGTCAGGTCAGCGTCTCGCTCGCTGAGGTGCGCCCCACTAGCTTGAGCTGGGCCGACCCGGACCGCGGCCTCTGCGAGGGAGACAGCGGGGGCCCCGCCTATCTCAGCATGGGTTCGGGCCTAGTTGTGGCGGGTGTGCTCCGCGAGGGTGAGCCGGACTGCAGCGGATGGGGCGCCGCTACCCGAACCGACCCCTTCGCCACCTGGCTGGCCGAGCCAGACGAATCTGAGGTGCCAGAGGACGCATTCGACGACAGCGAAGACGAAGCCCTGCCAGCGACCCACGGCTGCGCCTGCGCCCTTCCTGGTCAGCGGGGGGCCAAACCCATGAGCCCATGGCTCGCGTTGATGATGGGAATCGGGGCGGTCTTCCGCCGCCAGAGGCTCACTTAGTCTCGGCCGCAGCTTCCTCAGCGAGCCGCTGGTCTTCTTCGGCCTTGAGCCGGCTGTAGTCGGCAGGCATGAGCGCCTTGGCGCCCCAAATCTTCACCTCAGCGCGGGTGTCTGAGTCCCAGTCGATGTCGATGTCGATGCCATCCAGATGGACCTCCCCGGGGCTCCCCATCGTGTCGGCCGGCGCCACGAGTCGGGGAACCTCGAAGTTACGGGTCTCGATCAGACGATCCTGGCCATCGAAGAACTTGATCTCCAACACGACCCCCGCCATTCCGTATTCGGTTGGATTGATCAGGTGGAACATCATGTTCGTTCGTGTCTCAGGCTCCTTCGGATCCCCGCTCGGGGTCCAGGAATAGTTGATGAGCTTGAGGTACGAGTCGGGATTGAATCGGGGGTCATACTTGGCCCGCACATCACTGTCGAACATGTAGGCCGGAATGACCTGCGTGGTTCCCACCCAACCGGTCGTTCCACCGTCCGTCTTCACCTCGTAAAAGTCGCCCTGCTTTTGAATGAGCTCAACGACAGCGTCCTTCTTGACGTCGCCGGTGGGCTTCCCAGCGCTCCCAGCCTCGGACAACAACGTGGCGTGCTGAGTGACCAGAGCCTCCAGAGGCCGGAGAGCTCCGCTGTGGTCGCCCACAAGAGCCGTCTCCTTGATGTCTGGCGGATTCTTCCACATGTAGGCCAAGCCGCCGAAGCCGCCAATCACCAGGAGGAATGCAGTCAAGAGGAGCAGAGGCCGAAGAGCTCGGGCTCCTTTTACCTCCTTTTGCAGGACCAGATCATCGAGCCCCGGCTGAGCCTTGAGGAGCCCGTCCAGTTCGGTGACCTCCATGGCATAGAGCCAGTCGGTTCGACCCGGCGGCTGGACGAGATCGCCTGGGTAGATCTTGCCACCCACCGCCATGAGCTTGAGTTCAGCGACATCCTTGGCCGCAAATTGCTGTTCACCACGGGTGATGCGCCAGGAAGTGCTCATGGTCTCTCCTCCATCCGGGGAAGAGCTACACGAGCCCCCGGAAAACGTCCACGCAGTCCTACTACAGCCCGCATCAGTCGAGCAAGGCGAACACGGCCCAGGGCTCCTGACGCGAATGCACAGTCAGACAAGATAATGGGCCCCAAGCCCACCGAACCCACTCACCCATCCGTCGCTAAGAGCGTTGTACTGAAACAGCCGCGCACACCGACCAAGACCGTCGCCGGGGTCAGGGGCCCTGCATACCACTGCACCACCCCATGGAAGTTCCCCGAGGTCTGGGACCCTGGGCTCGGGAGCGTGTCGAAGAAGACCTGGCCGCCCACTGTGGGGTGGGGGTCAACGGCTGTCATTCCATAGGCCACAGCCAGAGCAGGATCCGACGCACCAATCTCTGCGGCGCCCACGAACGCCTGCAACACAGCATTGCCAGGGGTCTCGGCGGGCACTAGGAACTCAATGGGGGATTGCTCGGGCATCGCTGGCCCGGTCGCTCCCATTCCCGCTCCGGTGTTCCCCGTAATCGCTGCCCACAAGGTGGGGGTTCCCAACTGAATCTTGAACTGGCCGGTGTTGTTGGCGAACGACGAAGAATCCACGCCGTCAATCGGCCCCAGAACTGTGCCGTCACCCAACATGAACTTCACCTGATTGAGGGCCGGGTCACAGTCAAACTCGGGGGCCGTTGCTTCCAGATAGTCCGCCGGACCGTCGTCATCATCATCGCCGGTATCGTCGCCAGCGGTATCGTCGTCCCCCGTGTCGTCATCGGCGGTGTCATCGTCGCCCGTGTCGTCGTCCCCTGCAGAGTCATCGTCGCCCGCTGGATCGCCCTCGCCGCCGGCCCACTCATCGTCTTCGCAAGACGATAGGAATGTCAGAGACAGAACCGTCAGGCACAAGAGCAGACTGAGAACGCGAATCGACATCGTCTCCACCTCGACAGCGCGGCTGGAATCAAAACAGGGTGTAGATGAACGGGAGCACCGCAGCCTTCTCGCCAACCAGGATAAGGACGACAAGCAGCAACAAGACCAAGATGATCGGCGTCATCCACCAGGCCTTGCGCTCTTTGAGGAAAAACCAAAAATCCTGAATCAGTTCGATGAACCACATGATTAGGGAAATCCTATCAGAGTGGCCCCGAGAATCACCGCGGGCAAAGCCAGATGTCCAACCTTCATCAATCCAATGGGAATGCCGTACGGGCATCCTCGATGTCCGCATACTCCCGCTGTTCTTGCTTCGCCAGAATGTAGGGCCCTATCACCAGCACATCCATGTGCGTCCGGATGAAACACTGAAAGGCGTCCTCTGGCGTACAGACGATCGGCTCCCCACGGACATTGAAGCTCGTGTTGATGACGAGGGGGCAGCCTGTCAACGTCTCGAAAGCGGAGAGCAAGCGATGGTAGAGCGGGCAGTCTTCGCGCTCTACCGTCTGAATGCGTGCACTGCCGTCCACGTGCGTAACAGCTGGAACAGAGCGCTTTTCGGGAAGAACATCGGCCACCAGCTGCATGAATGGGCTGGGGTGTCCGCGCAGATCAAACCACTCATCGGCTCGTTCCGCGAGGATCGAAGGAGCAAAGGGACGAAAACCCTCCCGAAACTTAATCTTGAGGTTGATTCGGTCGCGCATGTCGACCACTCGCGGGTCACCGAGGATGCTGCGGCTGCCCAAGGCGCGTGGACCGAACTCCATTCGCCCCTGAAACCAGCCGACTACCTTGCCGTCTGCGATGTGTTGAGCCGTCGCCCGAACCAGCGCGTCGTCACTCTCGGCTCGCTCGAAGGCTGCCCCGTAGTGCTGGAGGACACTCTCCACCTGCTCAGGATCAAATGCAGGCCCCCAGTCCGCGGAATCCATCCGCCAGACCCGCGGGTTGCCCAACACCATGCAGTGAATCCATAGGGCGACTCCCAGAGCACCCCCAGCATCGCCGGCAGCGGGCTGGATGAACAGCCTCTCAAAGGGCGTCTCTCTCAAGATGTGTCCATTGGCCACGCAGTTGAGCGCGACCCCACCAGCCATGCAGAGGTTCGAGAGCCCTGTCTCCTCGTGGAGCGCATTGGCCTGTCGAACCATCACATCATTCAGGACCTCCTGCAGGGAACGGGCGATGTCCTTGTGGAAGTCCTCCATGGGTCCTTCTGGATCCCGGGGCGGGCGGCCGAACAACTCGAAGAACTTTTCGTTGGCCATGCGCATGCCGAAGTCGAAGTCGAAGTAGGACATGTCGAGCCGAAAGGACCCATCCTCAGCGATGTCGATGAGCTTGCGGACCTCGTCGACGTAGCGGGGCTCGCCATAGGGAGCCAGCCCCATGACCTTGTACTCACCCGAGTTGACCTTAAAGCCCAGATAGCCCGTAAAGGTGCTGTACAGCAGACCTAGGGAGTGGGGAAACAAGATCTCCGAGTGGAGCTCCATCTGGTTTCCTCGGCCCACACCGCGGGTCGCAGTTGCCCACTCGCCGACTCCATCTACCGTGAGGATCGCAGCTTCCTCAAAAGGGCTGGCAAAGAAGGTCGAGGCGCCATGGCTCACGTGATGCTCCGCAAACCAAATGGGCCCAGACCAATTCAACTCCTTCTGCACGACCCGACGCACAGGTAGCTTCTGCTTCATCCAGTGGGGAATCCCAGCGATGAACTGCTCCTTACTCTCCGGAAAGTGTTGAAGGTGAGACAGCAGTAGACGCTCCAGCTTGAGCATGGGCTTGTCGTAGAAGCCCAGGTGGTCCACATCCTCAATCCCGATGCCCGCTACCCCGAGGCAATAGGAAATCGCCCGCACTGGGAAGTCGGGGTCATGCTTGATGCGGGTGAACCGCTCCTCCGATGCAGCTGCCACCAGCACCCCATCTCGAAGCAGCGCGGCCGCCGCATCGTGATAGAAGCACGAGATACCGAGAACCCAGGTAGGCATGCGCTTCTCGCCTCAGACCGGTCGTCGGATCCGATCGGGATCCACATGAATAGGCTGTTCTCGAACACGCCAGCCGGTCTCACCCACGGGGCGGGTTGCCCGGTCCAGCCGATCCATGTTCTTCTTTCGCATCATCCAAGCCACTGGCCCCAGGCCCACGTAGAAGGCCATCCAGGCAAAGACCCTATTCTGCTTCGCGCCGATCACCACGGCCTTGGTCAGCCACCAACGCCACCAGCGCTTGTAGAGAGGCGGGTCTGGCAACACAGGTGGGTCCGGAACACGGGCCGGGACCCCACCGCTCAGAGATGGCTTGGGGCGAGCCGGCCTCTCCCCGGAGCCAGCATCATTCGTCGTCGTCGGCATCCCGCTCCGCCTCCGGCGTAATGCCGTGCACCGGCTTGATGTCTGGCTTGCTCAACACCTGCTCGTCCGTGACAGCGTCATTGAGGCGCTCGATCATCCGTCGGAGCCGACCCAGGTGACGCTGGTCGAAATGCAAGCGCAGTCGGAACAAGTCATCGGCAGGTTCATCGTCTTCCACCGAGTGTCGATCAACCTCCTCGATCTTCCCACTCTCAACGATGTCCTGGAACTCATCGTTGAGCATCTCGACCGTCCCCGCCGCGGGGGGGTGCTTGAGCCGTATCACTAGACGGTTCTCGATGTAACGGATGCTGTGGAAGTTGCGGTAGAAGTGCGACACATGGCGAATCGCCGCTGCCGAGTCATTGACGACCTCATAGAGCTCTAGGTCGTCCTCCGAGATCAAACCTCGCTCCAACAACGCCGTCCGAATGTAGCGGTCCCACTCTTCCCAGTAGGTGCTTCCCGGCTGCTCAATCATGACCACTGGACGCGGGTCCGTCTTTCCCGTCTGAATCAAGGTCAGCGTCTCGAAGCCCTCGTCCTGCGTCCCGAAGCCTCCGGGGAACAAGATCACCCCGTCCGTCTCTTTGACGAACACGACCTTCCGGGTGAAGAAGTACTTGAAGTTGACCAGCTTCGGATCATCGATGATGTAGTCGTTGGCTTGGGCCTCAAACGGCAACAGGATGTTCACCCCGAAGGAGTTGTCCCGGCCGGCCCCTCGGTTGGCCGCCTCCATGATCCCCGGCCCCGCCCCAGTGACCACCATGAAGCCCGCATCCACGAGCCCCTTCGCGCACTCTACAGCCATGCTGTAGTGGGCGTCGTCCTCCGCTGTTCGGGCGCTTCCGAAGACAGCAATCTTCCTGTAGTCGCTCCAAGGCGCAAACGTATTGAAGCCGCGCCGCAGCTCACGCAAAGACCGGTTCATGATCTTCAGGTTGAGCGTTCCCGGCTGATCCTGGGCAACCAAGACCGCCGTGTAGAGCAGCTGGCGCATGTGCCGCCGGTCCGTAGGGTCGGCCTCTGGACAGACCTGGTCCAGCAATTGATCGAACACCTCGTAGGCGGCGTGCTTGTCTATGCGCTTGATACGGTTCATCGTCGTCCGATGCTACTCCCAGGGCCGATCGGCGGACCAGTCTAACCGGAACCGATCTCCACGTCCCGACGAGCAATCCTCCCCAGTCCTTCGTTGGGGCGGGCAGCCCGTTCACTTCGCTGGTAGGATTCGCCCCCGCCGGCGGACGGACAGATGCCGCCGCTGCTCCCATCTCACGAGGACACCATGGCCAACAAGAACAGCCCCGAAGAAGAGTATTTCGCACGCATCGAGGCGGAAAAAAGAGAACGGCTTGCCCGGCAACTGGACAACGAACGAGCCCGTGAAGAGGCGGATGCGCTCAAGGCTGCCCACTACATGCACTGCGGCAAGTGCGGCCAGAAGATGATGACGACGGTCTTCAAGGGGGTCGAAATCGAAGTCTGTCCAGGCTGCGGAGCCGTCCTGCTTGATCCCGGCGAGTTGGAGCAGCTCGCCGGAGACGACCAGAGTTCGCTCTTCCACAACCTGGCCGAGTTGTTCGGGATGAGTGAGGACCAAGAGGCACCATGACAGCCCCCGACCCCTCAGCCGTCGCCCATGTCGCCGGGCTCGCTCGGCTGAAGTTCTCGGACGAGGAACTGCGACTGTTTCAACAAGAGTTCGCCGCCATTCTGGAGATGGTCGAGGTGCTTGAAGAACTGCCCGCGGTGGAAGGCGTCGATACGGACTCGTCGGCCCCCACCCCCATGCGGCCAGATGCAGTGACCAACGCCAACTTGCCGGACGCGATGCTGGCCAACGCGCCGGACCGCGAGGGCTATCACTTCCGTGTACCCGCCGTCCTCGGTGGCGAGGACTAGGCCACAGCCAGCGATGGGCAACGAGATGGACACACCCCAAACACTGGACGAGATGGCCGCGGCCCTGCGCTCTGGACAATGCAGTGCCGCCCAGCTCATCGACCAGGCCCTGGGTCGAGCTCAAGAGCATCGACACCTAAACGCATTTCTCAGTCTCGACCCGGAAGGAGCCCAACAAGCGGCGGCTAAGGCCGACGAAGAGCTAGCATCCGGCCACGACCGGGGGCCACTCCACGGAGTGCCGGTGGCCATCAAGGACAACATCTGCACCCAGGGGATGCCCACCACCTGCGCAAGCCAATTCCTGGACAACTTCGCCCCCCCTTACGATGCAACTGCAGTCCAGCGTCTTCGCGATGCGGGAGCCGTGATCATCGGCAAGACCAACCTGGATGAGTTCGCCATGGGCTCGTCCAACGAGAACTCCTCCTACGGCCCTGTGCTCAACCCCCTAGATACAAGCCGTGTACCCGGTGGAAGCAGCGGGGGCTCGGCAGCCGCAGTAGCAGCGGGCATCGTCCCCCTGTCCCTTGGGAGCGATACGGGCGGCTCGGTACGGCAGCCCGCGGCACTCTGCGGCGTCGTCGGCGTCAAGCCCACCTACGGCCGCGTGAGCCGCAATGGCTTGGTGGCCTTCGGCAGCAGCCTGGACCAGATTGGCCCCTTCGCTACCACCGTCAAGGGTGCCGCCGGCGTCCTTCAGGCCATCGCCGGTGGCGACCCCATGGACGCCACCTGCCCCGACCAACCCATGGACAACTGGGCAGCCGAGTGCGAGAAGCCCGTCGGACCCATCCGGGTTGGGCTTCCGGTGGAATACACAGCCGACTTGACGGACGAAGCGCGAGCAGCACTGCTAGGGCCACTCGAGGCCATGGATGACGTAGAGCTCGTCGAGGTTGCTTTGCCTCACACGCGCTTTGCTATCGCCGCTTACTACGTGCTCGCCAGCGCCGAGGCCTCGGCCAACCTGGCTCGATTCGACGGTATTCGCTACGGCGTTCGGGTTGCTGAACCCGAGTCGGACCTCCAAGACGTCTATGTGGCCTCCCGGACCGCGGGCTTCGGGCCCGAGGTGAAGCGCCGCATTATGCTCGGGACCTTCGCCTTATCCGCTGGCTACTACGAGGCTTACTACGGAAAGGCTCAACAAGCTCGCGCCGCCATCGGGTCTGACTTCGACAAGGCCTTCGAGCAGGTGGATGTGATCGCCAGCCTGACGTCACCGACCACCGCCTTTGAGCTGGACGCTCGGACGCAGGACCCGCTGGAGATGTATCTCAGCGACATCTTCACTGTACCCAGCAGTCTGGCCGGCCTGCCCGCTATCTCTGTGCCCGCGGGCGCCGATGGGAAAGGCCTACCCTGGGGCATCCAGGTCATCGCGCCCCATTGGGAAGAAGGCAGCATGTTCCAGTTCGCCACACGAATCGAGAGCCACGTGGCTTCAGCCGGGAGCCTGCCATGACCATCTGGACAGGTGCCAGTGGCACTGAGTACGAACCGGTAATCGGACTAGAGGTTCATGCTCAGCTCCGGACCGCCAGTAAGCTGTTCTGCGCCTGTCCCACCGTGTTCGGTGCCGAACCCAATCACCACTGCTGCCCCGTGTGCACAGGGATGCCGGGAACGCTGCCCGTCATCAATCGGCGCGCTGTCGAGCTAGCAATCCGCCTCTGCACCGCTGTCGGGGGAACGGTGCACAGCGGTTCAGTGTTCTCACGGAAGAACTACTTCTATCCCGACTTGCCCAATGGCTATCAGATCAGCCAGTTTGACAAGCCACTGTGTACTGGCGGGGGCGTGTGGATCGACACCGAAGAGACCGGACGTAAGTTCATACGGCTGACAAGGATCCACATGGAGAACGATGCCGGGAAGTCGTCTCACAGTGGCGACGGGCACTCTTTGGTGGACCTCAATCGCTCTGGAATGCCCCTGTGTGAGATCGTGAGCGAAGCCGACATGCGAAGCCCCCAAGAGGCCATGGCCTACATGAAGGCCCTCCGTAGCATCCTCCGATACACCGAAGTGTCCGACGGCAACATGGAAGAGGGCTCGTTCCGATGCGATGCCAACATCTCCGTGCGGGTCATGGGGACCGAGCCCTTTGGTACCAAGAGTGAGCTGAAGAACATCAATAGCTTCCGATTTGTGGGGCAGGCGCTCGAGTACGAGATTCGACGGCACATCGACGTGGTCGATAGCGGCGGCAGCCTGGAGCAAGACACTCGCCTGTGGGACTCGAAGAAGCACGTGACGATGTTCATGAGGGGCAAGGAAGATGCCCACGATTACCGCTACTTCCCCGAGCCGGACCTACTGCCTCTGGACCTCGACCCCTCGTGGGTGGCGGAGATCGCCGAGACAGTCCCCGAGCTCGCTGATGAGCGCTCCCAGCGCTTCCAGGCCGACCTCGGCCTGCCGAGCTATGACGCAGGAGTCCTCACGGCAGAACGCGAGCTGGCCGACTATTTCGAGGAGGCCGCTGGCATGGTCTCGACACCGGACGAGTGGAAGGCCCTCTCCAACTGGATCATGGGCGACGTTCTGCGACGACTCAAAGAAGAGAACCTGGACACCACGGCCATTCCCATCCGGCCCCAACGACTGGTCCAGTTGCTGGCGCTCATCACCGATGGGGTGATCTCTGGAAAGATCGCAAAGAAGGTCTTCGACGAGCTCTGGGAACACGACGTAGACCCTGCCACCATCGTCGAAGACCGCGGCTGGAAGCAAGTGTCGGACACCGCTGCAATCGACACGATTATTCAGAGCATCCTGGCGGACAACCCCAACGAGGTCGAAGAATACCGAGCAGGCAAGACAAAGCTCCGTGGCTTCTTCGTCGGCCAGGTGATGCGGGCCATGCGCGGTCAAGGCAACCCACAAGTGGTGAATCAGCGGTTGTCAGCGCTGCTAGACAACACGAACTGATTGAAGCGCCTGCCTCCTTGGGGGGACTCGTTCAAAATGGGGCTCGCATGCACATCTAGCGTAGGCCCGTTCTCTTGGACGGGTGCTCAACTGGACTGTAAAGTTGAGGAGTATGAGAAGTCTTGCCCGCCACCGCGGGAACAGCTTCCACTGTTGGATTATCGAGAGGCTCACCATGGCCCAGGCTCTGACTGCATCGCGGATTCGCTCCCAGATCGTCGGCTGCCTCGCTGTGGCCCTGGCCCTGGGCAGTTGCTCGACCTACGACAATCAGACCACTGTAAATCAAGAGCCGATCGCACGGATCTTTGCTCCCGTCGATGGCATCAGCCTGGGGCCAGGTGACGCTGTCCGCCTCACGGGCTCCTGCGTCGACCCCGACGGAGATGAGCCCAGGGTACTCGCGCTCTGGTCATCCGACCTGGACGGCGACTTGGCGGAGATGGAGCCCGATGTACAGGGCAACATCACAGGTGAGGTCGACCCGCTTTCAGAAGGCGATCACCAGGTCACACTGACCTGCTTGGACGAAGACGACGACACGGGTTCTGCCTCCATCGAACTCTCAGTGACCGGCAATGAGGGCCCAGAGGTCATCATTGAAGAGCCGGACAACGGAGACAGCTTCTCGACCGACGAGGCCGTCATGCTCAAGGCCTCCCTTCGTGACGATGTCGACTCCCCGGGGTCGCTCGTGATCTCGCTCACCAGCTCTCTGACCGGCCCCATCACCCACGACCTACCCGGAAGTGCCGACGGCAACCTCGTCACCCAGTTCCACCTGGAGGCCGGGGAGCACACCATCGAGGTGACCGCCACCGACACCGTGGGAGCCGAGGGAACGGCGAGCGTCACCGTCGTTGTAGTGAGTGACCACGGTCCGCCACAATGCGAAATTCTGGGGCCTCTGGACAGCGGGGTCACCAGCGGCACGGCGCTGACCTTCGAGGCACAGGTCTCCGACCCAGACGTCACCCCTGAAGAGTTGTCGGTAGCGTGGGCTAGCGATCTGGACGGCGAGTTCCTCACCGGAAGTCCCGACAGCGCTGGCCTCATGCAGGCCACTTACGACGGGCTCTCTGTAGGAGAACACCTGGTCACGCTCACCGTCATCGATGAAGAAGACTTCGAGTGCGAAGACGAGACAACCCTCTTGATCTGTGAAGTGGGGGAACCGCCCTCCATCACACTGACCGAGCCCGCGACCTCCTTACTTCTGCTGGGCGACCCCGTTCTCTTTGAGGCTGAGGTTGCCGACGACAGCACCCCACCGGAATTCCTCCATACAGTCTGGGAGTCGGACCGAGACGGCGTGTTCCACAACGGACCAGCCGATGCAGACGGCGCCGTGGCTTTCACATTTGATGGTCTCAGCCTCGGCGAGCACCAACTCACGGTCTCTGTGGATGATGGCTGCGGCAATGTGACCACAGTAGTCCTCGACGTGATCCTGCTGACCGACGGGGACGGGGACGGGCATGTGGCGAGCCCGCTGGGAGAGGACTGTGACGACGGCGACAGCGGCGTCAGTCCCGCGATGATCGAGGTGCCCTACGACGGTATCGACCAAGATTGTGATGGGGAAGACCTGAGCGACATCGACGGGGACGGCTATTCGGGGAACCCCAGCACAGGTTCGGACTGCGACGACAATGACGCTTCCCGCAATCCGGGCGAGACCGACATTCCCGATGACGGCATCGATCAGGACTGCAACGGCGCCGACACCGTCTCGTGCTTCACCGACGCAGACTTCGATGGCTACGGAACGACGGTTCCATTGCTCGGGCTCGACGGCGACTGCGACGATCCCGGCGAGTCGTTGATCGCCACGGACTGCGACGACAGCAACTCTTTCCGCTACCCATCAGCCGCAGAGACCCCGGACGACGGCATCGACCAGGACTGCAACGGCTTCGACACGGTCACCTGTTACCTCGACGCAGACTTCGATGGATTTGGTTCGCTCACGGAAACGGTGTTGGCCGATGACGGAGAGTGTGAAGACCAGGGCGAGTCGAGCAACGCGACCGACTGTCATGATGGCAATGCGACGGTCTACCCGGGCGCTGTGGAGGTGCCGGACGACGGCATTGACCAGGACTGCAATGGTCTGGGGGCCGTGCACTGCTACGAAGATAGCGACGGAGACGGCATCGGATCCTCCGTCCAGCTGATGTCCACAGATGGTGACTGCAACGATGCTGGTGAATCCATCTCGTCCTTTGACTGTGACGATACGGATCCCAATCGGTTCCCAGGCAACCCAGAGGTCCCCTACAACGGAATCGACGACGACTGCCTCAATGGCGATCTTGTGGATGTCGACGGCGATGGCAGCCCCGGGGATCTGGACCCCACCGACCCACTATTCGATTGCAATGACAACAACATCCTGATCCATCCAGGAGCCGCAGAGGTCCCCTACAACGGGATCGATGAAGACTGTCAAGATGGCGACTTGGTCGACGTAGACAACGACTCGTTCACCGGTGAGGCCGCAGGCGGCGACGACTGCAACGACAACAATCCGGCCATCTATCCAGGCGCGCCCGAATTCCCCAACAACAGCACGGACGAGAACTGCGATGGCTCCGACTCGACCCTCTGTTTCGAGGATGCAGATCTCGACGGCAGCGGAAGCTCGGAAGTCATCCAGTCCGTGGACAACGACTGCAGTGACAGTGGTGAATCGCCCGACACCGGCGACTGCGACGACTCGGACGACACACGGTTTCCCGGCAACACGGAGATCTGCTTCGACGGGGAGGATCAAGACTGCGCCACCGGCGCGCCACCTGTAGCTGACGCCGGGGCTGACATTAGCCGAGCTATGACCGCCAATTGCACTATCATCCTTTACAGCAGCCCCTCCTGTAATGCTTGTAACTTCAGCAGTCAGGCGCTCAACGGCAGCCTGTCTTCGGATCCCGACGACTCGGGGAGCGCGCTCAGCTACTCGTGGTCCATTCTGAGCGGGCCTGGAACGCTGACCAACGCTGAAACGTCCACCCCTTCCCTTGAGGGCGTTTCGATCACCCCAACCGGGTTTGTCTCGGCCTCGCAGACAACAACCATTGAGCTCGCGGTCGAAGACTGTGATGGATCGATCTCCACCACACAGCAAGCGGTTGAATTCACCTGCCAAGGGATCTGAGACCGTGTTCTCGCAATACCCGTCGCTACCGAACTCTCGGTGCGGCCCGCAGCGGCTACGCTCATCGCATCGTGTTGATTGAATCCACCCACAAACCCCTCCACCCACGACCTTGAGCCACCGGTTGTGTTGAACTGAGCAATCGTAAGTTCTCTCTGTCCCACCCCTCAGCCTTGCCAATGCTAGCTCGCCAAACATCCCCAGCATCCTGGACCGAGCCTCGGGCTCTATACGGAGTCGTCCTCTTGTTCTGGGTGGCGCTACTCGCCATGACCACGAGCTGCAGCAGCGTCGAGGACAAGGTAGAGCTGGCAATCGCTGAGGGCGATCACGACCGAGCAATTCAGTTGCTCTGGGCCGCAGCCGTAGACAGCCAGTGCCCGGAGCGAGGTCTACACCTGATACGGAGAGCTGAGGTGCAACAAGTCGTCGCTAGAGACGATGAGGCCATAGAGTCCGTAACCAAGGCTGTCACAGCCTGTCCCAACCTGATCCAAGCCTATTGGACCCGCGCCCAACTGCACGCCAAAGCCGGTCGTCGGCAAGACGCCATCAATGATGCAAGAGAGGCCGCTCCTGCGGTCCCACAAGCAACCCTCCTGCAACACCAGCTAGAGGACGAACTCGCAGCCGAGGCTGCTGCTCAGAAGAAGGCTCAAGACCTGGTCGAGAGCCTTGGAGGGCAGCTGGATCTCGACGCAGAGCCCATGGCTCTTGAGGACTCAAGCCCGGCGCAGTTGGCGCGACAAGTCCCCCTGCCCATGCACCTTGATTACGGAGTCACTCAATCGGTCAAGAGCCCCATATCGTTCGAAATGTCCTGGGTCGAGCTCCTGTCGTTTCGGGGCCATGCGACCAGCGAAAGTTACAGCCTGGTTCGAAAACTCGAGGTTCCGAAGATGGACCGAGCGTTGCCCCTCTACTACCGGCTCCTGATGAGCAACCAACGTCTGCCCATGCGCTTCCTGGTGAATCGACGGGGCGACGTGCTGACAGCTGAGTGGCACCGAGACGGACCGGACCGGGGCATGCGGCCCCAGATGCTGGGGCCAGAGATCCAGGGGATGCTGAAGAGAAAACGGGTGTATGACCCGGGGAGCCAGGGGGTCCGAAGTCCGGGGGAGTCTTGGAACGGTGAAGATGTGCGAATCGTCGACGGTCGGCCCATAGCCATCCAGTATTCGAGCACTGCACAGGGGTGGGAACTTCTTCACGGAATTCGGGTCCTCCGCGTGAAGAGCAGGTTGACTGGTAACGGCTACACCGGGACCGAGGAGGCCTGGATGCATCCCACCACTTCGGTCGCGGTTCGATGGTCACGCCGGGTGGCCTATGAGGTCACCAGAGCCCGAGTCACCGAAGCCTGGCAGGAAGAGACCGTCGGCACACTCCTATCGGTCCATGGCCTTCAATAAGAGCGAAACGACGTGCTGCATGCCAATGAGGCACGGCAGTACCGGTTGACAATAGGGGCTGCTGCTGAGATGGTGCGCGCCAGACTCGGCATGACGGACTGCACGTCACGTCACAGCCGTTCGGAGGATTCCCGTGTTGCACCAACGGCTCATGTATTTCCTGCTTCTCACCTTGATGGGAGCAGTGCTCGCATTCACCACTGGCTGCCCGCCAGTCGCAGACGACGACGACGACGACACCGCGGACGACGACGACGACGATGACGACGACGACGACGGCGACGACGACGACTCCGTCCCCGCAGACGACGATGACACCACTGGGCTCCCTGCCTGCGCCGGAGGCACGACGTCGTTCGTCGAGGTGGAGCCCAATGATGATGGGGACACCGTCAATGTGATCGAGGCAACTGACGGGGATGTCATCATCACCGGTACCGCGTCCCTGTGCGACAACGATGAAGACCAGTGGTCTGGTGACACGGACCTCTTCAGTGTGGACTTCGGATGCGGCGGCCAGGCTACGTTCACGTTGACCTGGAACGGCACCGAGACCGACATGGACTATCGGGTTTACGCACCGATGATCAGTGAGAAGAACCCGGTCTCCGTGGGCTACGAGTTCAGCACCGATCCACCGGAGACCGAAACGGTCGAAGCTGGCGGACCACTCGACATCGCAGTGCTCTGCTGGGAAGGACCAGCCACTGACTGGACGTTCACTATCGACTGGGCGGGCGCTCAGGGCGACGACGACGACTCAGGCGATGATGACGACGACGACTCCGCGGGCGACGATGACGATTCCGGCGATGACGACGACGACTCCGCGGGCGACGACGACGACTCCGCGGGCGACGACG
>PBPL01000080.1 GCA_002724675.1 Deltaproteobacteria bacterium
GGGCAGCAAGCCCAGCTACACAGCCTTTGTTTGTCATGCAGTTGCCCAGGCGCTGACCCGTCACCGTGGCTTCAACTCCTCGTTGACCCATGACTTACGTCGGGTCTCCCACGCCCCCGTGAACCTCGGGGTTGCTGTGGCGCGGGCTGACGGAGGCTTGGTTGTTCCCGTCATTCATGGTGCGGACGCCATGAGCCTGGATGAGTTGGCTGCGGCTCTGAACGACCGGGTGGATGCTGCGCGGGAGGGGCGGCTCACGGCAGCGGACCTGACCGGCGGGACGTTTACGATCACCAACGTGGGTTCCAACGGAAACTTGGCTTCACAGCCCCTGATCAACCAGCCCCAGGTGGCGATCTTGGCCATGGGTGTTGTCCGCAAACGGGTGGTCGTCGTGACCGACGACAAGGGCAAGGACGCCATGGGCATTCGCCCCATGATGTTCCTGACTCTCTGCTACGACCATCGCGCCAACGACGGGGCTGCGTCGGGTCGCTTCCTGCGAGATCTCAGAAAGGGTCTCGAGCTCTGGCAGGACCAGCACTAGAGAGCGCCCCATGGATCGTCCTCTCTTGCTGATGGGCTATGGGGCGTTCGGCGCGTGGGAGCACAACAGCACGGTCGATGTGACCGCTCAGGCGGCAGTGGAACTCCAGCGCTCGGGAATTCCCGTGCGGCGACACATTGCGGACGTCTCGTTGGCGCGGCTTCCGCAGTTACTGGACCGGTTGCTCGACGAGGGGCCAGTGGCTGGAATCTTGGCGACAGGCCTCTCGGGTCGTTCCGCGGATGTGGAAGTGGAGTGCCGGGCGCTGAATCGAGCTCACTTCACGTTTCCCGACATCGACGGCTACCTCGCGGAGGATGGTGTGCTGTTGGACGGGGCCGCCTCGATCCTTGAGACCCACTCGGATGTGGCGGCGCTGTCGTCGGCTCTGAGCGCTGCAGGCATAGCTCATCGGCTATCCACCGATGCCGGTACCTATTTGTGTAACGCGATGTATTTCCACTCGCTGTTGCGCATGCAGCCGCGGGGACTGCCTGCGCTCTTCTTGCACCTTCCACCCTTGCCTGGAGCGGCGCTCAAGGCCCTTGAACGCAACCCCCGTGCAGCCGTAGGGGACGTGTCGATGCCTCTTGAGGTCCAGGTCGCTGCCGTGGTTGCTGTCGCAACGACGTTGGTCGGGAGGGTCCCCCAAGGCGGCTGAGGTGGCGGTTGGGTTGGCCCAGCACCGGGTCGCTCTTTGTGTCCATGCGCTGTTTACTCGAAGACGGGTGGAAGCTCCGTCCACTCGCTCAGGACACCCCCTCCGTCGCCGCTTGCGAGAACCTCCACCCGCAATGCTCGAATGGTCTTCAGCGCATTTCTGTTGGCGCCTTTCTCGATGCGCATCCTCACACTGATTTTGTGGTCGCCGGCTTTGGGCCAGACCGAGTAGGCCTCCATGGGTTCTGTCCGCCGGAAGCCATTCTCCAGGGGCGTTCCAGCGGCACCGTGTGCCATCCGAATGGTTCCCGTGTTGGGGTCTTCGCCAATCTTCCGAGCCTCCGTGATGGGAATGACGAGGGTTCGGGTTCGCACCTCCCCTTTTGGGGGATGGAAACGGACATCGGCCAGGACTCGATACTGGAGGCTTGTACGTGCCCAGCCCATCAACTTCGCAGGATCGATATCCAACGAGATGCGGATCCTGTGTCTCGGCCCCTTTTTTGTTGTGGTGCCAGCCCAGCTGAGCACTTCACCGACCTTTCCGGCTGGGCGAATCTCCAGCGTAGCGACAGTTGAAGAGGGCGCACAGCTCAACACCAGCGCGGTCAGTGCAGCCAGAACAAGGAGCCGAAGCGACGACTGGGACGTCTGGCAAGACGCGGGTTTCCTTGACATCGCGTAGACCCCGCAATTACCTTGCGCGTGGCCGTTTGGAGCGGTCGAAGCGGCTTCAGGAGACGGGCTTCTCATGGGCGTCATTCGCAGCTACATCTTCTCGTCCTTGAACGATGGAGTCATCCCGCACTTGCGAGAGCCGGTGGAGGATGTCTTCGAAAAGGTAGTGAAACAGAAGGGCCTGCCTACTCGGCAGGACTTTCGTGATCTACGGAATCGCATCGATATGTTGGACTTCAGCACGCGTGAAGCAACTCGTTTGCTCAACGAGGTGCGGGGGTCGGTCAAGAAGCTGGCAGAAGGCAGCGATGACGCCTGAGGGCGAGCGGGGCGAAAGGTGCCTCGGGAAGGACAATCCGGTGGGAGCAATCTCTAGTTTTGTGTTGGGTGGCGTAGCGGAGCGATTGGTTCCAGCCATCCACACCCCCGTAGAAGACATCATCTACGAGGTCTTAGATCAGAAAGGCTTGCCGACACGGTCGGAGGTCCGCGATCTGCGCAATAAGCTCGAACGTCTGGAGAAGACCATTGCGGATCTGACGTCCACGCTGGAGGGCCTCCGTGACGAGGTGGCCGCGGCAGCGGCAGCGGCGACGAGCAAGGCAGCTGCCAGTGACAATGGTGCTGTCGCTCCCAGTGGCCGACGGCCCGTCGGACGTCCTCCTATCGGACCCCGAGACTGCAAGCTGCACGACTGTGACTCTGCAGTTCGAGCAAAGGGCTTCTGTGGCAAGCACTACCAGAAGTGGAAGCGCGGCACGCTCGATGGCTATGTGAACTTCGATGGGACGACTGTCCACGGCGAGGTCCGCTACAAAGTGGCGGACGAGCACTTGGGAGAACTGGTCGAGACCACCTACGAGGGCGACGAGGTCATCTTCTTGTTGCCCGAGAGCGGTGGGGTGACTATTCGCCACAAGGTCAACGACGCGAGGATTGACGCATGAACCGGCTCTACTACCTGGTCTTGTTTGCTGTGTGTTTAGGGCTCGCGGCTGGCTGTGAGCGTGTGATCTACGCGACCGATGATGATGACACGGCAGGCGATGACGACACGGCAGGCGATGACGACACGGCAGGCGACGACGACACGACAGGCGACGACGACACGACAGGCGATGACGACACGGCAGGCGATGACGACACGGCAGGCGACGACGACACGGTAGGCGATGACGACACGGCAGGCGATGACGACGACGATGCCGCGGTGGGTTGCCCGGCCGTCGGCTCGGCGGCTCAAGCAGGCGACATTATCGTCACGGAGTTCATGGCGAACCCCGATGCGGTGAATGATGAGTTCGGCGAGTGGTTCGAGATCTACAACACGACCGCAGCGGCCATCGATATTTCTGGCTGGACGATCTCCGATGCCCAACAGGACAGCGCGTGTGTTTCTCCCGGAGCAAGCCTGGTTGTCCCAGCGCAGGCCTACGTGGTCCTCGGCAACAACGATGACATCTTGGTCAACGGCGGCGTCACCGTGGCGTGGTCCTATGGGGCTGAATGGTACTTGGCCAATGGGGACGACGAGATCGTGCTGCACGATGTGGCCGGGGCTGAGGTCTTTAACCTCGCTTATGGGAGTGGCGACACTGGCCCGTCCCCCGCGGTCAGCGGTGGTCGCTCTACTTGGCTCAACCCTCTGTTGCTGAACGGCTCAGCAGCCCAAGACTTCGGCAACTGGTGCTCTATCGAAGGTGGAGCGCCTGTGTGGGTAGGTGGCCCTCCTGGAACCCCCGGAGACGAGGGTACGCCAGGCACGGTGAATCCCAGCTGCCCTTGACCTCTCGACACTAGTCTCCCAGCTCAGTCTGCTGCGTCCACTTAGCCGGCTTGGCGGCCTTGGTGGTGCGTACAGGCGGTGCTGGCGAGCGCGCGGCGGCACGCTCTGAGGGTCTTAGCCCTTAGAGGCTGCGGCTTCTTCTCGCCTTAGAGGCTTCGGCTTTTTCGGCCGCTGTCTTCGTCAGCGGCGACGCCCCCATCGTCTACCGGTCAACAGCACAAGAGCAAGGAGGGCCCAAGACCCCGTGGGCTTAGCGCCGCTCTGATTTGCTACACAGCCTTCGCAGCCAGCCTCGTCGGCGTTCTCCTCTTCCTCCTCGGACTCGGCCAGCCAGACGTCTCCGTCCACCGTGACCTCTGCGTACTGAAAGCCGTCCATGGCGCCCAGCCTGCGGGATGCGATGGAGAAGAAGTAGGTCTCGCCTGGCTCCAGAGGCGGCTCGGAGTCCAGCGTCAGTTCATAGGCAAAGTCGTCACCCTCACCATCGATGGTCTCGTCGTAGATGTCGGGGACGGGTACCTCGAAGAAACCCAACTCCTGCAGGTCGTGCACGATGTGATTTCCTCGTCGCACGTAGAGGCTCCAGGCCATGTTGGGGTGGCTAGCGAGGAAGTCCTTGATGCGGAATCGCAGTCGCTCGGCGTTGTCGGGGACATCCAGGCTGAACTGGTTGCCCAAGGGGATCTGCGTGTCTGCGAGGAACCCAACGTTCACGAGGAATTGTGTGGGCTCTTGCTCTTCGTCGAGGCGCATGACTCGGCCGCAGCCAATGACGCCACTGGCTGTTCCGTGTTCGATGACAGCGTCGTGTTGCTCTTGAGTGAGTTCGTCTGCCTCCAGCATGTCGCCAGCGGCCTCGACGAGGGACTGACCAGCAGTGGCCCAGTTCACGTCAGAGGGCCAGCTGCTGATGGCTCCGTAGATCACTTGGGGCGTGATGTCGAATCCGAGGGTCTCGTCCTCCAGCATGTTCCAGCCGAGAGACGCCCAGATCATTCCATCCCGGTGGCTCTCACCGTAGAGGTCGTCAGGGCACTTCTTGTCTTCGTCGAGGTCGCGGATGGACGGAGAGGTGAACCCAAAACCAGCTCCAGCGTACTCGCCGAGGTCCGGATCTCTGGTCATGGCGATGGCGAAGAAGTCGGCGGTGCCCTCATTGAGCGCGCCCGTGGCCCACTCGATGCCGTATTCATCTGCGCCAATGAAGCCGGGGTTCACGATGCGGCCAAAGACCGAGTGTCCGAACTCGTGGTAGATGACATCGGCGTCGTAGGCGAAGTCGATGTTGACGGTCTGGCCAAACGAGACCTCGCCTACACCGTCACCATCCACATCTCCCCAGAAGGCATTGTTGTAATCGAAGTTCACGACACCTTCGATGGCCTGCCCCTGGAGCAGCCCGAAGTTGTGTTGGAAGTTGAACTCGGACTCGAACCATCGACTGATCACGTCCAAGTGGTAGTACATCTGGATCTCTGCCAAGGGGTCTTCGATGGACGTAGCATCGGGCGCATAGAGATAGTTGCCCTCGTCGTCCGGTTGGGCATGAGTGGTCTTCTCGGTGCACTCGGTGTCGGCCTCGACCCAGGTGACGCAGGAGCGAACCGTAGAGTAATCGCCCCCGAGCTCAGCCCCAGTGATGGCGGGCAGCTCCACCTCGGTCAACTCGCTGACCACCGGGTTGGTGGGATACACGTAACCCCGTGCCGTGTGGAAGGTCGCATGGTGCCCTAGGGGCTCTCCTGTGTGGGCATCAATGAAAAACCGCCACATGCCCAGAGGCTCACTTGCGCTAGCGTCCACCTGCCAGACGAGCCGAGGATGGCCCAGGGCATCGAGGAGGACCCCTAGCTCACTGCGAGCAGGCCACAAAGAACCCTGCCCGTAGATGTCTCGGACGGCCTGCTGCGCGCTGAATTCAGCTTCTGCGCTGGGAACGTCCGGGTGTGGGTCGAGAAGAATCACAGACAGCGGCTCGCCATGGACTCGACGGACAGTCCCGTCTCTGTCCAGCGACAGGATGATTTCGTTTCCGTACACGGGGATGCCCATCAACTCTTGCTGTAGGCGCACCCGGGTCCCTGCAGCCCACGGCACGACGACCCGGGGAACGAGACGCAGTGCTTCGGGGAAGTCCACACTCTGGTTCTGGAATTCGTCTAACCAGTTCTGGGCTCCTGGGGGTAGAGGATGCGCTGTGGATGCCTCGCGATTGGGCTCTGTAGCGCTTCCTAGGCTTGGCAGCGCGAGAGCGATTGTCAGCATGCTGAGGAGGAGGATTCGTGGCATGGATGCAGTTTCCTGGGTTTGGGGGGCGCGAACTCTAACCTCTTATGGCCGCAAAGCGCCAGTGCTGGCGGGTTTCAGTGTGATTGTATGGGTCGATAGCAGCGAAGGTTGTAGGGGTTCTGCTTGCGACTCGTAAGGAGAAGGGGCCCTTGGCCTTGTCTTTTCCTTGAGCCCGCAAGAGGTGGTTGCGGGCGGTCTGTTCGGGGGCATTGGCGCTTGTCTGCGGTCGAACCGACCCGTGTTTAGGCAGTCGTTGCCCTACAAAAAACCGGTCGATCCTAGCCACTGCCTATTGACTTAGAGGCCTGCGAGGGGCGACGCTCACGCCTCCATTATGTCGGTCGCTAGTTTCCTATCGGAGGTCAACGGCTTCTCCAGTATCTCGCTGGAGGATTTGGAGACCATTGCCGGTCAGCTTGAGGAGCGCCACTACAAGAAGGGCGAATACCTCATCAAGAAGGGGGATGCCGGTGACACGATGCACATCATCGTGTCGGGCAAGGTCGCGGTTCCCCTGACCGACTCCAACGGTGAGCGCAAGATGGTCGTCCACCTGGGTCCTCGTGACTTGGTGGGTGAGATGGCGCTGCTGACGGGTGAGCGCCGGACGGCAGACGTCATTGCAGACAAGAAGGTCAAGACCCTGGTGATGAACCGGGAGACCCTGCAGCCGCTACTGGGAGAGCATCCGCCGCTGGCTCGCTTTCTCACCGAGATTCTTGGGAAGAGGCTGGAGCAAGGCGGCGGCATCGAGTGGGTGGGCAAGTATCGCTTGCTCGGAAAGCTCGGTGAGGGCGCGACTGCCAAGGTGTACCAGGCGATTCATCCAGGTCTGGACCGAGTTGTGGCCATCAAGATGCTGAGTCACTCGCTCTTGTATGACTCCACCTTCAAGGAGCGTTTCATGCAAGAAGCCCGCACTATTGCGGGCCTGACCCACCCCAACATCGTCCAGATCTTCGATACCGAGGCTTGCTACGCCACCTACTTCATAGTCATGGAGAAGGTGGAGGGGACGGATCTCGCGAAGCTCCTGGCCACTCGAAAAGTGCTGTCCCCTGAAGAGACATGCGACATCCTTCGGCAACTATGTCGCGCGCTCTGTTATGCGCACAATCAGGGCATCGTCCATCGTGATGTCAAGCCCGCGAACTGTGCTGTGGACCCCAGGGGCGACGTCAAGCTGATGGACTTCGGCATTGCCCGTCGGATTCAGAAGAACCCGTCGCAGAAGCGGGCCAAGATGGTGGAGGGGACACCTCGTTATTTGGCTCCGGAGTCGGCGATGGGCAAACAGGCCGATGGTCGTGCCGACATCTATGCCCTCGGGATCATGGGCTATGAGATGGCCACAGGACGGGTGCCGTTTTACAGCGATACCATCCGGGAGTTGCTGCAAATGCATGTCCGCAAGGCGCCTGTGGATGTGGCCAAGGTGCGACCGGGACTGCCACAGGGGCTGTGTGACTTCATCATGGGAGCTCTTGCCAAGCGGCCCGAGGAGCGCCTCTCGGACTTCGACAAGATGGACGAGTTGCTCGGTGGGGTGGGGGCGCCGATTGCTGATGTGCGTCCACAACGTGATGATCGCAGTACGGATGTCGTGAGTATTCGATACCCAGCCGATCAAGCTGAGCGCGTGGGCCAGGCCATTCGTGACCTGAGCCGCGAACTCGGCGACGCGGACGATGTTGAGATCTCCCATGCTTCACTGCGAACTCTGACCGATGGTTCCGGTGTTAGTCCCCGCTCCGGCGCGTCGATGCGGCCCAGCCAGCCGACGGCGGGGATGGACACTCTGGTCGACTGAAGCGACGATGGGCACTCCCAGCGGACTGCTGCTGCTGTCCGCCGAAATCGAGCCCAACCTGATCACTCGTGCTCTCGCTGAGCAAGGAGGGCCAGAGTGGGACGAGACCGTCTTCCAGGTATTTCGTGGCGTGGACATCTTCGCGCTGGTCAGCGGTCGTCCCGCGCCGGGGGGTGGGATGGCGGTTGCCATGTCGTCTTCGGGCTGGTGGGTTCGGAATCTAGATGATGTGGCGGATCGTCTCTCGGCTCTGTCGGGCATGCCCGCGCTCGCCGTCTTCGAGTTTGGCGACATCGCGGCTTCTGGCTACCATCTGGCGCGCCCCCGCAAGGGAGCGGTCCGCAAGATTGCTCAAGGGGGTGTGCCGCGAGTTTGGGCTGAGGGGGTTCAGGCACTCCTGGGAGTCGAGATATCTCCGCGTTCGGTTCGTCCACTAGCTGGCGTCGTGGCTTCTGTGTGGGGCAACCACCCACGTGGGCCTCAGCTGCCGAGCATTGTTCACTTCAACCTGGCTGGCTCCACCCCTGCTGAGCGGGTCATGCTGACTGATGTTCGAGGATCGGCGCTGGTTGGGGGACTCCCCTGGAAACCTGGCTCGGTAAACACTCAGGAAGCTCCACCGCCAGAGCGGATGCGCGTCATCATTCTGGAAGGCCCGGTCCGTCTACCTGGACCCTCTCGTTGGGCCCCCGCCATGCGGCCCGACGTCATTGCTACGGCCCGGCGAGTCCTCGATTCCGATGGCTGGGTGTGTCTCGTGCCGCAATTCTCAGGTGTCGTCGCGATTCATGGATCGGTCGTGCGCCTGCTCCAACTGGCACCCTTGCCCGATGGCATCTGGTTGGGTGTACTTCGCCCCTGGGCAGGGGTCCGCTCAGGTCACATCCGCGATGGCTTTGTCGATGTGGAGCCGGTGCCTCAGGAGGGGATCGTCGATCCCCGGGCATTTGAGGCGACCTTGGACTTGGTGATCGAGCGACTGAGGGCGGCAGATCTTCCCGTGCGCTACTCCGAGAGTGAACTCCGCGCCAGCCCCGATCCGGCTTCCCTTCTCGCTTGGCAATTGGAGGTGAGCGCCGAACTTGGGCAGACCTATCTGGCATCGCGGGACCCGACTGTACGGCTGGAGGTATTGGCCGCTGCTCTGCTTCGCCAACCAGTCCAGGTGGGCCGATAGCCGAGCATGTAGAATCCGGGAGGGAGAGGGGCACCATGGTCGACACCCGCTTCTGCCCTCTGCACGGCGACTATGAGCCGGAGGGAGGCAGCACAGCCTGCCCTCGATGCAGGGCAGACCCCAAGGTGTCCTCTGCCTCGCTTCAACGAGTAAAGGTCGTGACCGATCGGGGCCCCGATCCGGAGGGCAGCAAGCGGACGACGACGACACCGGTAGAAGAAGACACGGCCTGTCCCATCTGCGGTGCCATGACGCCCCTTGAGGACTTCCGCTGCGAGACCATGGGCGAAGAGTGGACGGGCAAGGCCGCGGAGTGGGCGGAAGAGGGCGTCTGTCCCGGATGCTACAAGGAGCTAATGCCTCGGTACGTGCGTCAGTGGTCGGACGCTGAGTGGCTATCCCACCACTACGAGGGCTGGCGTACGACTCTGGAGCAGGCCGCCGAGCTGTTCGTCTATCAAGAGTCTGCAGAGGACTCGTGGTTGCCCGAGGACCAGCGTCACAAGGTGCTGGACGTGGAGAAGACCCTCTCTGCTCGGCGAGAACATCTAGGGCGCTGCCAGGCGGCTATGGAGGACCCCATTTCGCGATACCC
>PBPL01000081.1 GCA_002724675.1 Deltaproteobacteria bacterium
AGAGCACCTAAGGTCGTGAAGACATCACTCCACAGATGCATCCCGTCTGCCTCAAGTGCCGGCGAGCGGTGCTCACGGCCCACCCGCACGAGCCACAGGGCAGCGCCGCCATTCAAGACGGCAGCCACAGCACTGACGACAACGCCAGGACCGAGATCTCCAAGCGGCTCAGGGTCCCAGAACCGGCCGCTGGCCTCTGAGACGATGAGGCAAGCCGCGGCGACAATCATGGCGCCCTCGAAGCCAGCGGAGAAATACTCAGCCTTGCCATGGCCGAACGGATGGCCCTCATCGGCAGGTTGTCGCGCAAAACGGAGGACTCCGAATGCGATGACAGCCGCCAAGACATTGACCACCGATTCGGCTGCGTCTGAGAACAACGCCACCGAGCCCGTCAACTGCCAGGCCGCCACCTTGAGGGCCAAGACGAGCAGCGCAACGACGACGCTCCAGAGCGCAGCCCGCGCCAAGACGCTGTCTTCCACTCCCCCTGCCATCCAGGTCATTCTCGCACAGAGTCGGGAACTAGCTCGCCGTTTTTGGGGCTATGTCGCCCAAGACCGGTGGCTTCACCGTCTGCGAAATGCCGCCGAGTGTCCCGTTTGAATCACGCTTCGCACTGCAGAGGTCGTCATCTGCGGGATCGAGGCCACCCTGGACAGTTCTTCGCTGACGGTCACCCTCGACAGGAGTGTGTTGTCCGTATTGACACAAACAGCCACGCCCAGCTGGACCCATCGCGCGATGGGGTGACTAGCCACGGTCTCGATCACCCCCACCTGATAGTTGGAGGTGGGACAAGCCTCCAGCACCGTGCCTCGCTCGAGCACGAGGTCGAGTACTGCAGGGTCGTTCAGCAATGTCGTACCGTGTCCAATGCGTTGGGCACGAAGTTCCTCAATCGCAACGGCTATCTCACCCGGCCCTCGACCTTCCGCAGCATGCACGGTGCGCCCCAGCCCCAGCGTTTCTGCGCGTCGAAAGGCCGGTCCGTAGTCACTCAATCCAAACGAGTGGCCCGGAGCCGGGCCACCGGCCAGATCGATCCCCACGACACCAGGCCGCGATTGGGCAATGGAGACCAGGTGCTCCAGAACCGTGGGGGGCTCTCCATAGAGGCCACACAAGAGCAGCCCCGCACGGCTACCAATGCCGTCGAGAGCGGCATCCACGATCTCTTCTGGGACCGCCCCGCGGTGAAGCTGGGGTGCAAAACGGATCTCCAGGGTCGTCACGTGGTCATCGACAGCATCCTCACAGATCTCCGACGCCACACGACGAACACTCTCGGGCTCTTGCAGTAGCGAGAGTGTGAACTCGAACCGAGCTAGAGCCGCCTCAAGGCCCATGCCGGCCACAAAAGGCAAGTCCGACGGGACGTCCAGCCCCCTCGCAGATGCCAACTCCACCACCGTCTCCGGCCGGAGGGAGCCATCGAGGTGTCGGTGCAGATCAGCCAACGGCAACGATGACCAGGAGGTCGACTCCTTCCCGCGAGCCTCGTCGTCGTCACAGGTCGAACCACCACCGCTGGACAAGCACTCCATGGGCCCCAGCATGCCCCAAGGACGCCCCAGCAAGGTAGGCTGCGCTTTACTCTGGACGCGAAGAGCACCGAACTTCACAAGCCGCTGGTACCAGAGGATGGATAAACCATCGCAACCCGGGCCCACCACGTAGGGAGCCGCCCACCTCGCTCAACGCAGGAGGCCATTGCTGGTGACTGGACCCGCACCGGAGAAGCCAACCGCCGACCAAGAGCAGCCGTGGTCCTCACGGACCACCTGGCTACCTGACGTCGTGGCTGGCCTGACGGTGGCCCTGCTGGTCATCCCGCAGGCGATGGCGTACTCGGTTCTGGCTGGTCTGCCCCCACACTACGGGCTGCTGGCAGCCGGTGTGCCGTCTCTGGTGGCCAGCTTCTTCACGGGTTCGGCAACCCTCCAGACCGGGCCCACAGCGCTCACTTCACTCCTCACGTTCGGCACCCTCAGCACGCTAGCAGCCCCCCAGTCAGCGGACTACATCGCCTTGGCTGCACTCCTCGCGCTGATCGTGGGGGCCATCCGCTTGGGCATCGGCCTAGCCCGAAGAGGTGGCATCTCACGCATCATGTCGCCGCCGGTCGTCCAGGGCTTTGCGAGCGCAGCCGGTCTACTCATCTTCTCGAGTCAGGTCCCTGCAGCCCTCGGGACTCTTCCTAGCGAGCAGGGTGTAATGGCTCGGGCATGGGCCTCCGTACTGGCCCCGTCGTCGTGGCACCCAGAGGCCATCGGAATCGCCCTAGCCACCATCTTTCTGATCTTCGCGGGCCGTCGCATCCACCGCACCTTCCCGGGGGTGCTGGTCGCCGCGGTGCTCGCATCCATCTACAGCGTCGTCTCCAACTACCCGCCTTCACTGATCGTCGGTGAAGTGCCCAAGGCGGCTCTTGCGCTGAACCTGGACCTTCCTTGGTCCATGGCTCCAACCCTGCTCATTGCAGGACTCGTGATCGCCCTTGTGGGGTTCGCCGAGGTCGTCGTGGTCTCGGAGACTGTGAAGACGGACCCAAGCCAGACCTGGGACCCAAACCGAGAGTTCATCAGCCAAGGGACAGCCAATCTAGCGGCCGCGTTCGTATCAGCCTTTCCGGTCGGCGGGTCGTTCTCACGAAGCACGCTGAGCGGCCTCGCGGGAGCCCAGACACCCCGAGCGGGGATGGTCACGGGGGGCGCTGTCTTGGTGTTCTTGCCCTTTGCAGGGATCCTCGCCACACTGCCCCAGGCCGTGCTGGGCGCCATCGTGATCGCAGCCATCCTGTCGCTGCTCGACCCACGACCCATTCACCGCCTCTGGAAGACCCGTCGTTCCGATGGGATCGTGGCCGTCGCGACCTTTGTGTTCACCCTCTTCTCGACCCCACACGTGGAGCGCGGGGTGATCTTCGGCGTAGCGCTGGCCACATGCGTCCGGTGGTCAACGAAGCGAAAGGATGACCAGGAAACAAGGGCGTGAGAGTCAACTCAGCGCTCGGCCAGAGCTTCCAGGACCCCCGCCTCACAGCCCCTCGCAAGAGTAGGATCAAGCCGACCGCACAGAGAGAGCCCGTGCTCCGCTGAGCTGTAGGTCCTTCCCACCGAATACCCGGCGCCGCGAGCCACGTGATAGCGATGGGGCTCGGGCACACGCTGCAGCGCAGCTCCAAGGCGCTCTGGCATTGCGTGCAGGTGATCTCCCAGTGGAAACCCGAGTCCACGCCAGCAGCCCGCTCGGTCCTGATCATGAACAAGGTCATTGCACACGGAGAGTGGCCACCCTTTCTGGCCCCAGTTGGTGACCCCCAGGAACCAGCCCAACCCGAGCAGACACGACTGCCGTTGTCGACCCGCTACACCGCTACAGGCTGCCTTGGCCTGGTCCGATAAGCCCACGGACCCGTTCGCACTGCCAGCGTCCCCCGGGACAAAGGACAGCCCTGCTGCATAGAACCCCTCGCCCCAAGCGGCACCCGCACGACAACCACGAGCGGCCTCCGGGGAATTGAGTCCCGAGCAGAGAAGCTGAAGCGCTTGCGGATCATCTCGGTAGGGGCGGGACGCAAAAAAGCCGAGGGGCTCGAAGCATGCCGAGCGATACACGGCGGGGGATGCTGCGATATCGGCGGACGCATGCACAAGCCCAACCTGGGAGATGCCGCCCACCACCGCCGGGGCGAAGCCCACACACAAGATGAGCGTCGAAGAGAGCGTAGCCCCCTTAGCACGCAGATGCTCGACAACTGCGCCCCAGCCGACGCCCGACGAACACAGAAGAGCGACCAGTAGAGGTGGCAACATGCGATCGGCCGCGCCTCGTGGGTTGGCAAACTCCAGAGCCAAAGGCCTTAGCCGAATATCGAGGACACAATAGGCAAGGCAGAAAACCCCAACAAACACCGCGGGCAGTAGAGAGGCCGCCAGCTCCGGCGGCTTTCTCGCGCCGCGAATGGCCGCTACGACACCGAGAGCAAGGCCCAACCAGACGATGACCACCCAGAGACTGGCCCCGGAGCTCACCAGGCCCTGGGGCAGCGCCGGCAGGGCTGCCTCCATATGCAGCGCTCGCGGCAGCTCGCCCAAGATCAAGTCCCAGACCTTGGACGCCTCTGCATCGAGCCGTCTCAAGCGACTGACCGTCTTCTCGACACCCTGCACCTCCAATCCAAACGGTCGATGCAGGAGAAGCTTGTAGAGGAAAGGAGAGGCACCAAGCACGGCCCCACCCAGCCCAGCCAACAGTGAGAGGGGCTGACGAAGGCTCGAATGAAGAAGCAGAGCCATGCACCACACCAGCGCCACAAAGGGGACGGAGCCCATGGAGTTTGTGACGGCCAACCCCGTCCCCAAGCCCAGCACGAGCCAACACCAGGGGGCATGGAGAATGAGCGAAGGCAGCCCCGACGGTGCCGCGCGGTCACGACGCGCCCGGGCAGCCAGCAACAAGACCCATATGGCCAAGCCATAGTCGAACAACAACTGTGTCCAGTGCCAATCCCCAAAGGTCAGGGATGCTCGGAACAGAACAGGGGGAGAGAAGGCCACGCCGGCAGTTCCCAGTACCGCTGGTGTGCGTCCTACCCAAGCGTCCAGGAATCGGAACACCACCACGATGAGGCCCACTGAGAGCAGATAGACCAGCGTCTGCGGGATCCAGCCGCTGGCCCCGAACAAGGCAAACAAGGGGGAAGCGAGGATCGCCATCAGCAAGTAGCCACCAGTGGCGCCGTCGTAGCTGTCCCACAACGGCCACGGGCCCACACCGAGCAACAGCTGCGAGATCGCCCCAGGCGCACACTCCAGCGACATCGTCGCCCAGGGGCTGCCTAGACCCACGACCCCCCAGAAGAGAACCGCATGACCCACCAAGATCAGCGCCGCTCCCCGGTGGGCATCGATCCAACGTACCGCGAGGGTCATGGATGCACCTCTCCTGTCACCAACACCCCCTCAAACAGACCCCGATCGAGGTGGCGAAGCACGCTACCATGGACCCCGTGGGGCTCCATTGCCCGGAGCCTCCGACCAGGCTAGGCTCCCGCCGTGTCCGCGCCCCTTTCACCGTCACTGCAACGCAACCTGCAAGCGCTACTGCAGGTAGACCGAGCGCTCGCCGAACGGATCTGTGGTCCTGTGGGCGATCAGCATCTTCGCGAGGAAGAAGACGGCAGCCTCAGCTACAGGATCCATCGCAGCTGGCACTCGCTGACTCTCACGCCCGGGCAGGTGGAGGAAGCACTCCAACCCGTGGGAGATGCCCGAGAGGTGCTCGTCATCGGGGCCGGCATGGGCGAGCTCATCGACCCACTCATCGCCGGGCCCAAGGGCACACTGGTGACGGTGTGGGACTCGGACCCTTACCTCCTGCGACTCCTCTTGAGTCGCAAGGACTACAGCCAGTCGCTGATGACCCGTCGACTCAAGCTGTCTCTGTGCGCTGACCTGATGCTCGAGATCACCACGGCGAGCGCTGAGCGTGCCACGGTGTTCCACCCCTTTCTGGCACCGGTCTACAACAATGAATCCCGGCTCGTCGTCGAGGGACTGCGTGACCAAACAGCCTTGGTCTGCGAGGGCGGCCTGTTCGTGGACGATCTGGCCCAGGCGCTGCGTGCAGAGGGCCTCTCGGTCGTGACGTGGCCGTTGACGCGGCTCTCCCCCGACGAGTTGATGCGCCTCGTCCTCACTTTTCAGCCGAAGTTCGTGGCCTCAATCAACTACTTCCATGGGCTCGCAGAAGCCTGTGCCGATGCCAACCTGCCGTTGATTGCGTGGGAGATTGACCCTTCCACCGACAGGCTAGCGCCCACGGGGGTAGGCGACGTAGCGCACGTCTTCACCTATCGAAAGGCCAACGTCGAGGTGTTTCAGAAGGCCGGATTCTTCCAGACGGAGTCCCTGCCGCTGGCAGCCGACATCGACAAGAGGCGGCCTTTGGACCTGTCCCACACGGACTCGGAGTACTACGGTTCAGAGGTCTCCTTCGTGGGCAACAGCATGGTGGCTCAGGGCCAGCTATTCAAGGAGAACCTCTGCGACCTCTATGTCACTTGGAAGGATAAGGACGAAGCCTCGGCCCGTGCAGAGATCGAGGAGCACCTCTCAGCACTGCTAACTGCCCAGGCACAGGACTACACACAATTTCACCTCCCCGAGATGCTGGAAGAGCGTCTGCCACAGTTCGTCGCTGCCATGCGCTCGGAGGACAAGACGGACCCCGTGACTCTGGTGGCGGAGATGGCGGCCGCAGACAAGCGGATTTTGTATGTCAGCAACCTGGGCCAGGTGGACGTAAAGGTCTGGGGAGACGAGGGCTGGAGACACACAACAGAGCACGGCGCCCGCTACATGGGTCCTGCGGGGCACCACGATGAGCTCACCAAGATTTATGCATCTACAGGCATCAACGTAGACATCGGACGCCTCTATCAGAGCGACATCGTGACGATGCGGGTGTTCGATGTCCTAGCGTGCGGCGGCTTCTTGCTGGCCGAGTACAGTGACGCCCTCGTCGAGCTCTTCGAGCCGGGCACCCACCTCGACTGCTATCGCGACCTGAGTGAGCTACTGGAGAAGGTGGAGTACTACCTAGAGCACAAAGAAGAGGCCGCCGCCATCGCCAGGGCCGGCATGGCGGCCGTCCGCGAACGCCACACGATCCAGCTCCGGCTCCAGCACATGCTGCTCAAGACAGGGCTCGCCCGTCACGCCAGCAACGCCAACCCAGCAGGCGCTGCGCTCCCTGGTGGGAGGTAGCTTTCATGGAATTCACTGTCGTCATCACCGAGCCCCAGTTCCGGAATCGTGGACACTTCCGCTACGACCTCGCTCGCCTGCTCGCGGGCTCCATCGAATCACTGGGGCACGACTGTACGCTCTCACGCAACCTGCCCGATCCGGGAAGGATGAACCTGATCGTGGGCGGCCACACAATCTACGAAGAGAAGCACCTCGCTCTTTTTCAGTCACCACAGGTGCGCTACGGGATCATCCAGACCGACCGGCTCCTCGATGTGGGGCTGCCCTACGGGCCAGAGAAGGCGCTGTTTGAGAACTTCTACACCCCGATGCTCCAGGGGGCCCAGTTCATCTGGGACTTCCAGGCGAGTCACTTGCCCCGACTGAAAGAACTTGGTCTCTCAGCTCGGCGACTCTCCATCGGCTACGACCCGGCCTTGGCCTATCTACCTCCGAAAGCAGAGCGCGACTTCGACTTCTTTTTCTTTGGGCAGGTAACGCCACACCGCCAGCAACTCTTACTAAGGCTCCAAGGGCGAGGCCACGGGCTACAACACTGCGATGACCAAGACCCGTTCTTCCGCGACGACTTGATCGCTCGCGCGCGGGTCCATGTGGATCCACGCTGGGGTGACGGTGCTGCCAATCCAAGCTTCACTCGCCTGGCTACTTTGCTGACGAATGGCTACGTCGTCGTCGTCGAAGAGGGCGGTGACCTCGATGGGCTCGAGGACTGTGTTGTAACGGCTCCAACCGACCAATGGGTTCAGTGTTGCTCGGATACGCTCGCTCGGTCCGACCTGGACCAGTTGGCTGAGACCTTTCACCAGCGATTCAAGAGCCGGCCGATGACGGAGTGCCTGGCACCCTTACTGGAGGAGCTTCAGTAATGCGCTTCAACATCGCGATGATGGCGGGCAACAACTTCCAATACCTTCACTTCCTGTTCGACACCGCACGGCTCATTCGCCTCGCCCTCGAATCACTCGGCCACAATTGCTGCATCACGCGCAACAACCTCGAGAAAGACCGCATCAACATCCTGGTCGCTAGTCACACCCTGACCGAGCCGGGGGTAACGAAACAGATTCTCGATGCCGGAGTTGACCTCATGGTCCTCCAGTCGGAGGTGATCTCCGATGGGCAGGTCAACTTCACAGGCAATCGAGAACACTTCACCAACTGCTATCTACCGCTGCTCCAAAACGCACGAGCTGTCTGGGAGTGTGTGCCTGGTCAACTGCCAATCCTCGAGCAGTTGGGAGTCGCCGGCCACCAATTTCCGCTGGGCTACCACCCGGGCATGAACCAGATCGCTCCGAAGCGAACAAAGGACATCGACTTCCTCTTTTACGGGAGCATCTCGGAGCATCGAGCGAAGCTCCTACGAGAACTCCAGGCCCGAGGCAATCATGTCCTCGTGTTGTTCGACGCGGCTGCCATCTACCGCAATGACTTCATCGCCCGGTCTCGCGTCCACCTCACCATCAAGCGTGAGCTGGACATGCACCACCTGCCTTACGCTCGAATCTGCTACTTGATTGCCAATGGGGGAATCAACGTCGTCGAAGAGTGTCCCGACCAAGAGTGGCTCCAAGACTGCTTCCTCTCTGCGCCCACGGACCAGTGGGTCGACCTCTGTGAGGAAACACTGCAACGGGATGACCTGGACTCTCTCGCCGAGACCTTCCGTCAGCGACTCCACTCCCGAGACATCACGCCGGCCATCGGCAGCCTGATCGAGCAACTGTAGGGAACGTCACCACACAACGACAGCTGGGGTCTCCCGGAACATGCATGCGGGATCAGTGGCACCGCACATCCCAACTGTAGGGAATCGGATTGGCCAACGGATCCATGCGATCGCTGCGCCGCGGGTCGTGAGCATGCGTACAACAATTGGCCACGATCGCCGTTGTATCTCCGATTCCCTTGAAGCCGTTCCACAGGTCCGGTGGGATCACGACGAGAGCGTAGTTGTCAGGTCCGAGGAACACCTCCTGAAGATGACCGTGAGTGTCTGATTCCTCACGGCAGTCGTAGACGACAACCTTCACCCGACCATGGATGCACGCGTAGTTGAGCGTCATGTCGCGATGGCGATGCCAGCCTTTAACGACTCCGGGGTGGATGGACGAGAAATAGATCTCACCGAACTGCTGGAAGTGCGGATCCGTGTGCTTGAGCATGTGGTGGATCGTGCCTCGCTCATCAGAGATGCGTGCCAGCGGGACCACCTCGACCCCAGCCACTGGGCCCCGCACACAAGGCCACGGATTCGAAGACATCTAGAACACCTCCAGGCGGGGCAGAGCCACGACGAACTGGCCTCCCCATGTACGGATCTCCGCCAACGAAGCCTCTATCTCGTCCCGGAGGTTCCAAGGCAGGATGAGCACATAGTCAGGACGCGACGCGATGAGTTCTTCGGGAGACAGCACTGGAATCCCGGTACCAGGAAGCCAAGTGCCCTGCTTGTGGGGGCTGATGTCCACCGTGCAGCCGAGCAGATCTCTGCGCACACCACAGAAGTTCAGCAGGGTGTTTCCCTTTGCCGGCGCTCCGTAGCCCATGACATGCTTACCCTCTCGCCTCGCCTGAACGAGAAAGGCCAACAAGTCAGCGCGACTGGACTCGGCCCGAGTCTGCAAGAGGCCGTAGGTCGCAACGTCACACAAGCCGAACGCCTTCTCAGCTGCGAGGCAGGCCTCCACCGACCCGTCGACCCCGTGTCGCGAGCATCCTCGATGGCTTACATAGAGAGACAACGAGCCACCGTGAGTTTTTCGCTCACGCAACTGTGAAATCACAAGTCCAGCTTCCCCTAGGACCCGCTGCAGAGTGTGAACAGAAAAGTAGGAGTAGTGCTCGTGATAGATGGTGTCGAAGAGCCCATCTTCGAGCAGCGCCAGCAAGTGCGGAACCTCCAGCAACAAGAGCCCCTCATCGGCCAGCAGCCTCTTCAGCCCCGCTACAAAGCCCCGAAGGTCCGGCACGTGCGCCAAGACGTTGATGCCGATGATGAGGTCAGCCTGCCCCCCTTCTCGCACGAGTTCTTCTGCAAGGGCCAAGCTGAAGAAGGCTACCCTCGTGGGCACCCCAGCCGCGATAGCCACCTGAGCCACGTTGGCGGCCGGCTCAACGCCCAGACAGGGAATGCCTGATGCGACAAAATTCCGCAGCAGGTAGCCATCATTACTGGCCACCTCGACCACCCTGCTGTCCCCGCTAAGTCCACAGCGTTGCCGAAGATCATCGGCGGTACTGCGGGCGTGATCGAGCCAAGTGGTGGAGTACGACGAGAAGTAGAGATAGTCGGCAAAGATAGACTCGGCTGGCGCAAACTCTGGAACCTGCACCAGGAAACACTCATGACAGACATACGCTCGGAGCGGCCGAAAGAGCTCCGGGGCGTTCCGCTCGCTGTGGGGCACAAACGAGTTCGCTAACGGAGCCTTACCCAGGTCGATCACGAGCTGCCGGAGTTCCTCATTGCAGAAGCGGCATTGCCACTCACCATCCCCCGCGACCTCCTGAGCTGTGGTGGCGCGCCGGCTGGCGCTCCCCTCTCCGCCTCCCGCCTCGGTGGGGATTGGATGGGATGCAGGAGCCACCCCGGTGCGTATCGTCTGACTGGTAGGCGGCACGGTGTCCAGCTCCGACCACTCCGAGTTGCCATCCTGCACCACGGGTGGGACGCGCCCTAGGGACTCCACCTTGCTCAGGTACTCCGCGATGTCTCGTTCGCAGAGAACAGAAGCAGGCACTCCCTCAAGCCAGCCCCGATACCATCGAGCAGTCCACTCCACGGACTCACGCCACTCCAGTTGAGGGTGCCACCCCAGCTGCGCACGGGCCTTGCCCGAGTCGAGCCGCAGAATCGCCGTCTCCGGTGGGGCGTCCTCCTCGGGATGGATCTGGAGTGCTTCCGGCTGTCCGAGACCCTCGAGGAAGACGCGCGCCAGCGATTCCACCGAGGGTTCGCCCCCGGGCATGGGCCCAAAATTCCACGGACCAGAGGTCACTTCAGGGTTGGCCAGGAGCTGTTCGGCAAGCACCAGATAACCAAAGAGCACATCCAGGGCGTGCTGCCACGGACGAACGGCATCGGGGTTTCGAATGTGCACAGCGGTGCCTTCGACCACAGCTCGGACACAGTCCGGCACCAACCGATCCTCAGCCCAATCTCCCCCGCCCAACGTGTTCCCCGAACGAGCCGTCGCCAGGCCCAGGCCTCGCTTTCGGGCCCAGGAGCGGTAGGCCGTTGCGGTGATCTCCTCACTGCACACCTTGCTGCCGCTGTAGGGCCCGTGGCCACCGAGGCGACCGTCCTCCTCGTGAGGTGGACCCTCCACATCCAGATAGACCTTGTCGGTCGTCACGTTGACGACGGCCCGGACGGCAGAACAGTGACGCAATGACTCCAGCATCTGAACCGTCGCCATGGCGTTGGTCTCATAAGTGAGCGCCGGCTCAGAGAATCCGCGTCGTACCAGCGACTGGGCTGCCAGGTGGAAGACAACCTCGGGCGGATCGTCGTGCAGGGTCTTCTTGAGACTCTCCGCGTCCCGCAGATCGGCCATGTGCTGCTTGATGCGACCATCGAGCCCCAACAACTGGAACAGACTCGGTTCGGTGGGAGGCGGCAGGGCCACGCCGACAACCTCCGCACCCAGGTCACACAACAAGGTAGCTAGCCAGGCCCCCTTGAACCCGGTGGTGCCAGTGACGAGCACCCGGCGCCCAGACCACGCCTTGCGATCGAAGAAGCTGCTCACTCCCAAATCGCCCAAGGGCGGTCCCCGTCATCCCACATGCGGTTGATCTCGAGATACTCTCTGTATGTGTCGATGCTCTTCCAGAACCCATCGTGGTTGTAGACGGCCAATTGACCGTCCATGGCCAACCGCTGCAAGGGCTCTTCCTCGAACACACACGAGTCATTGAGATAGTCAAAGACGCCGGGCTCTAGAACAAAAAAGCCACCGGAGATGTACGAGTCCAGCCGAGGCTTCTCACGAAACCGCACCACGCTCCCAGCCCCATCATCCTCGAGCACACCGAAGCGGGACAAGGGCTTGAGCCCGGTCACAGTGGCCAATCGACCCTGCTCGCGGTGATGCGCGAGCAACCCGTCGATGTCCAAGTCCGCGACGCCATCCCCATAGGTCATCAGGAATGGTCCGTCCGCCACATACTTCTTGAGGCGATGAATGCGTCCCCCTGTGGGCGTCACCTCTCCCGTGTTGGCCAAGGTGACCTGCCAACCCTCAATGTCATGGGGCTCATGAAATCGGAGACTGTCTTGAGCCCCATCTCGGCCGAAACGAACCGTAAGGTCTGATGTTTGCTCCCTGTAGTTGAGGAAAAAGTCACGGATGACCTCGCCCTTGAAGCCCAAGGCCAGCACAAAGTTGCTGAGGCCCTGATGCGCGTGCAGCTTCATGATGTGCCAGAGGAGAGGGCGTCCACCCACCTCGACCATCGGCTTGGGCCGAAACTCAGTTTCTTCTTTGAGTCGCGTACCCTGCCCACCACAGAGGATGACGACGGGCAGCGTGTCCTTGTCCATTTCAGCCTCGGTGCAGAAGAGCCCAGCGAGGACCCTTTCGACAGGCCCTCACCGGGCCATCCCGTTTTACATCCCCCTCAGGATAGACTCCCACAGTCCACGAGCGCCACCCAGAGCCCCACCGCAGATCAGAGTCGCCCCCAGCCATGAACCAACCTCCCGACCAGCCCACAATCCCTGTCTTTCAACCGGCCCTAGGGGAACCCGAGCTCGCCGCAGCAAAGGAGGCCCTCGAAATGGGCTGGTTGGGGATGGGCAGCTACGTGGGTTCCTTTGAGGACCGAGTCCAGCAGTTCTTGGGAGGTCAACGGCATGTGGTCGCTGTCAGTACCGGGCACGCCGCACTTCATCTGGCTTTTCTTCTGGCCGGTGTAACAGATGGTGATGAAGTCATCACGCCAGCCTTCAACAATGTCGCCGACTTCCAGGCAATTCTGGCGTGCGGCGCACGCCCCGTGTTTTGTGACATCGACAACACCACCTTGTGCCTGGACGTCGAACAAGCCAGAGGGCTCATCTCTCCACAGACCAAGGCGATCATCGCTATGGACTATGGGTGCGGGCTGGCCGATCACGATCGGGTGCAGCAGCTCGCTGACCAGCACGGCCTGCGGGTCATTCACGACGCGGCACATTCGTTCGGCTCCAAGACTCCAGGGGGACCGGTGGGGTCATTCTCCGACCTCTGCATGTTCAGCTTCGACCCAGTCAAGACGATCACCTGCATCGATGGAGGAGCGCTCGTCGTCCGCACCGAGGACGAGGCGGAGCGGGTGCGAGAGATGCGACTCATTGGAATGACGCAGCGTTCCTCCGTGATGTACGAGGACAAGAGGGCGTGGACCTACGACGTTCGTCTGCCTGGGTTTCGCTACCACATGGCCAACCTCCATGCCGCCATCGGGCTAGCGCAGCTGGGGCGCCTCGACTCAATTGCTTCGTCCCGACGCGAGATCTACGACTTGTTCCGGGAGGCATTCGACGCGCTACCCAACGTCCAGGCACCACAGAACCTCAAAGCAGGTGGGGTGCCATTTCTCTTCTATCTCCGGGTACCAGAGGACCGCAGGGCAGACTTCCGAGACCACCTCACGGCGCGAGGTGTCGACACGGGTATCCACTGGCAGCCAGGACACCGCTTCACCCTGTTCAAGGATTGCCGAGCCGGAGACCTCTCCGTCACCGAGCGCGTCAGCCGAGAGATCGTGACCATTCCCCTGCACAGTTTCATGTCCCCCACCAATCGAGACCGAGTGATCCAAGCAGTACGGAGCTTCTTCGATGAATGACAAACAAGATCAAATGCTGCGCTTCTGGTCCGATCGAGCGGCCACCCACGGCGCCGATCCCAGAGCCAACACAAACGACGTACACCTACGAAGCCTCGAGATCAGCTACGTGGACCAAGCCATCAAGGACGCAGACCCCAGTTCCATTCTTGACTTCGGCTGCGCTAATGGCTTCAGCACCCACCGGTTGGCCAGCACCCACCCCAACCGTTCCTTCCTGGGCATCGACCTCAACAGGGACATGATCCAGGTCGCCAGCATGGGACACGACACGAGACCACCAGAGAACCTGGCGTTTCAGTGCCAGGACATCGAGGCCGAACCCATCGCTACGTCGTTTGATTTCATCTACTGCATCCGAGTTCTACAGAACATGCCGTCCATGGACGCCCAAAAGGGAGCCATCGATGCGCTCTGCGAGGCGCTCCACCCCGGGGGCACCTTGGTGACCATCGAGTCGTACGCTGAGGGCTACTCCATCCTGAACCAGGACCGCGAGGCGCTCGGTCTCTCGCCGCTGCCCATTCACCCCCACCTGACCCTCCTCACCCCGGAGCTGGATGAGCACACGGGCACGATGCTGAACCAGGTGAGACAGGACTCCCTGTCGTCTTCGTATTACTTGATCACTCGCTTGGTCTATTCGAGCCTAGCCACACAAGCTGGAGAAGCGATCGACTACGACCATCCCCTCCACAAGCTAGCCGCTCAGGTGCCCCAGGTAGGCACCTACGGGCCCCAACTCGCCACCATCTACCGCAAGTAGGGAGAGGCCTCATGATCACGATCGAGGGAGACCTAGTGACCGTTGATGGGCCAGATGGACGACGCGAGTTTCCCATCGGCTCAAAGGAGGGGTTTCAATTACTCAGCAAGCTTTGGCTCCGCTCGGGCTGGGACACCAAGTATGTGTACAGCTTCACGTGGCTCGGGCGACCCATCATCCAGCTACCAGACGACTTAATGCGGCTCCAGGAGGTCATCTACCGTGTCCAGCCTGACCTGATCATCGAGGTGGGTGTAGCCCACGGTGGATCGCTGCTGTTCTGTGCTGGGCTGTGCCGCTTGATGGGACGAGGCCGCGTACTCGGTATCGAGATCGCCCTCCGACCAGCCAATCGAGCGGCCATCGAAGCCCACCCCCTGGCTCCGCTCGTCACCTTGGTCGACGGCAGCTCGACCGACCCAGACGTCGTAGAGCAGGTGCGCCGTCATGTGGAGCCGGGAGACCGCGTCCTAGTGACCCTCGATGGATGCCATGACCGTGATCATGTAGTCGCCGAATTGGAGGCCTATGCCCCGCTCGTGAGCCCCAACTCCTACATCATCGCGATGGATGGAATCATGGAAGAGGTCGTCGGCGCACCAAGGACCCAACCCGACTGGACTTGGAACAACCCCAAGCAGGCTGCGAGAGATTTCGCCCAGGCCCACCCAGAGTTCGTAGTAGAGGAACCTCCTCTGCCTTTCAACGAGGGCACTACGGACACTCGGGTGACGTACTGGCCGGGTGGTTATCTCAGGCGATTACCGTAAGTCCGAGTTCGGGTCGCAGCCTTCACTCCACGGGGCGGCCGAGATGGGTACACTGCGCCGATGGATCCCGCGATCGATCAAGCCCTTCAGCTGCTCCAGCGCACACACAATCGCCAAGCAAACCTCCTGCGCAGAGCGATCTCCCAACGCCTACAAGACCCTAGGCCCCTGGTGGATTTAGGCCATCTGCTCGTCGAGGCCGGGCAGGGAGATGCGGCTGCAGCGAGCTTCATGGCGGGAGCCCAGCGGGATCCCAACTTTGCACCCGCACGCTTCGGGCTTGGACAGCTGATGGAGCGCGTCGGGCACTATGGGGATGCAGCCATCTGCTACGAAGAGGCGGTCCGCATCGAGCCCTCATCGGATCACCTCTTTCACCTGGCTCGTGCGCTGCACCTCCAGGGGCAACTCGAAGACGCCGGGCGCCACTACCAGCGAGCCATCGAGGCCGATCCGAAGCATGTCCGCTCCATGTACAACCTGGCGGTTCTGCTGGCAGGCGTCCAACAAGAGGCTGCTGCGCTTCAACTGTTCGAGACCATCGTGTCCATCGACTCCAACCACGGTCAGGCCTGGTGCAGCTTGGGAGCCTTGCGCCGCCAGGACGGGGACCTGGATGGCGCCAATCAGGCGCTTCGGCGAGCGGTCGCCCTCCAGCCCAAGGACGCCCTGAGCCTCGCCAACTTGGCCGACACGCTGGCGGTCCAAAGCCAGCTAAAGCAAGCGCGTACCATGGCCGGACGGGCCCTAAAGGCCGATCCGGACAACATCATCGCCAACCTCGTGCAGGCCCGGATGGACCGTGAAGACGGCAATCTAGAACAGGCGGCCGCCCGGCTGGAGGGCCTCGCCAGCCGTGACGTCGGCCCCCTCAACCGGGGTCGAACGCTGGTGGAGTTGGGCATGGTCAAAGACCGCATGAAGGAACCTGAGGTTGCCTTCGCGGCATCCTGCGAGGGGCAGGCGCTCTTGGCAAAACAGCCCCCCGCAGCGGGCATGGACCTCAACGCGTTTCCCAACCTGGTGGAGCAGTTGACCTCCTGGACACCCCAAGCCCTGCAGACGCCCAGTCCCCCGCCGCCAGACGACGACCTGCCCACGCCGTTTTTCTTGATCGGGTTCCCCCGATCGGGAACAACCCTCACCGAACAGATCATCACGAGCCACACTGGGCTGGACAGCCTGGACGAGCTCTCGATCCTGGACACAATTGCAGCACGAACCGTCGACCTTTGTGGAGGGCAGACCCCCTACCCCCAAGCTCTGGATTCCTGCACACCCGAGCAACTGGGACAACTGCGTGCGCAGTACTGGGACGAGGTAAGGAAAGCCCGAGATGGCGAGCTCCCCAAGTGCCAACTCATTGACAAGCTGCCACTCAACCTGGTGCACGTTGCCTTGATCTCGCGGCTGTTCCCCGAGAGTCGCCTTCTAGTCGCTCTACGGGACCCCAGAGACTGCTGCATCAGCGCTTTCATGCAGTACTTTGTGCCCAACGAAGCGATGATCCAGCTCTACGATCTGCGACGCACTGCCGAGCTATACCAATCGGTAATGACCCTCTGGTTGAACAGCCGAGAACACCTGAAGTTGCCGTACCTCGAGACCCGGTACGAAGACCTCGTGGACGACCTCGAGGGGACTGCGCGACGAATGTTGGAGTTTCTTCAGGTGGACTGGGAACCCAGCGTGCTGGAGTACCACGAACAAGCCAAGAAGAAGCACATCTCTACACCGAGCCAGCGTGACGTGAGCCGGCCGATCTTCCGACGGTCCCTCGCGCGCTGGCGGCGGTACGAGGAGCCCGTAAGAGAACTGCAGCCGCTCCTCGCCCCCTTCGTGAGCGCCTTTGGCTACAGCGACGGCTGAGCCACAACAACTACGAGCCCATCACACCGAGAGCCAGAGCATCTTGAGCGGGGGACGCTCGTCGGGGCTGGGAAAGTCTTCTTCAGGTGAAATCACCTCAAGAGCCCTGATGTTGCGTCCTGCCTTGCGAGCGCAGGCTCGGACAATTTCGATCCAGGGCTCCAGCTCCACAGAAGCGACATTGTTGGTGATCAGCAGAGCCCCCCCCTCGCGAGTAGCCAACACAGCAGGCTTCAACACCGCTGGGTAGTCACGCACCAGGTCGACGGCGCCGAACGGTCCCTTGGACCAGCCCGGAGGGTCCAGTAGCACCAAGTCGAACTGTCGGGGCTCGATCCTTGGATACTCCCTGCGGTGCCGGGCTCGCCCCTTGATGGGCAGACCTGCCAGCTGACGGAGTGCCACGAGACCGTCACAGGCGATGCACTGAAACCGGCTCAGATCCAAGCCGTTTCGAAGCGCATTGGCGCGCCCGATCTCCAGGACCGACGACGAGAAGTCCACATTCGTCACGGACGAAGCACCACCTACGCCGGCCACGACTCCGAGTCCACAGGTGTAGGCAAACATGTTGAGCACGGTCAGCCCCCGGGCCTCGGCCATCACACGCCTTCGACCTGCCCGCAGGTCTAGGAACAAGGGGGGGTCCAGCTTTCGTCCCCGCGGTCGGACATCATAAGTGACACCCAACTCCCGCCCTTCGATCAGCAGCTCCTCCGGTCCAGGGAGGCCGCCATCGACACGTCGACCCTGAACCCGGATGTTCCAGGCCAGCTGCAGTTCGGCCCCCAGCGCATCACGAGCAACGGCAGCCATCGCCTCCACCTCGTCCTGTGGGGGACCATCTCCCCAGCTCTGAACCAGGAGGACTGGACCGTAGCGATCTACCGCCAGGCCCGGCCGACCCTCGACCGCACCGTGGAACAGCCGATAGCAATCCGTCTGCTCTTGGTGCAGGCGCTCGAGCAAGGCTCGTCGACGGTCAATCGCTGTGAAGACAACCGCAGGCAGAGTGTCGGCAGACACCATTCGTGCCTCCCCTGGGTCATTGGTTCGAACCTCAACGAGGTTGCAGGAAGTCTAGCTCGGGCTCATCGACAAAGGTCTTGAACCGAGTAGTGGCCGCAGGCAAAGGCTGTTCTCAGCCCTCCGGGGAGCAAGCCCCAGCGGTGACCGTTGACAAGGCGTCCCCACAGGGGGTGATACTGCGGCTGTCCCCTGCCCCCGAGGAAGCCCTGATGCTGCGGCCCGACTCCAGTCCCCTGAGCGTTGCTCGCTCGTTGGAAGACCTGCGGCGAGCCGTGGGGCAGCTCGATGTAGAGCGTGTCCTTGAGTTGCCTTTGTCGGACTGGAAGGCGCGAACGGGAGCCACGGCGCGAACGATCGACTTGGTGGAACGCCTTGAGAAGTCAGGTATCTGCACGTCTGTGCGCGATCTCGTGACCGGCGAGGACTTTCACCGACAGCTGTACGCATCCGGGGGGCGCCGGGTCGAGAAGAACCTCCTGGAAGACCTCCGCTCGTGGCTCAACGAAGCCTTGGACGACCGGCAAGAGGAGCCTGAAGACGAGGGCTCCGTGCGTGACAGCGCCGAGGCGAGCGTACTGGTTCCCGGCATGAGCAGTGTTGAGCTGATCAACTGGGCCAAGCTACACCGAGTCAACGACTGGCTCGAAGCCCCCATTCAACTCCTTCAAAAAGAATTGGCTCGCCACACAGAGACCTGGCTATGGCTCCACGGAGCCGAGTCATTCACCATCCAACAAGTGATCTGCGGACCGACCGCCGAGTCGCGGTGGCCTTCGAGGAACTCCGTGCCTCGAACTGCGCAGGAGGCCGCTATTCGCATGCTGTTGCGCAAGGAGGACGAGGGACGCAAGGCTTCGACGCGCCACACGATGAAGAGCACCGATCGTCGAGCGCCGAAGGCGCCGGCGCTGCTCGATTTATGGGAGCGACTTTGCGGCGCTCAGTCAGCGCTTCTTGAGCACACGGCCCACGCCCTCAAGCGCCCACCGGGGAGCGAACTCGAGTTGGACATAGCGGCCGCTCAGCTCGTGTACAGCGATGACCATCAGGCCTGGTGCGGTGGCGGTGGCAAGACGCGGCTGGCGATTGACCTCCGAGAGCAAGACCCGCTCAAGATGGTGTCCTGTGCCTGCGAATCCCCCAACAGTGGGCGATGCCATCGGGCGCTACGCGCGGTCGATGCCTCGATCGACCTCTTGTCGCGTGGCACCTCTGACCCCCGGACCGACGAGATAGCTGCCGCCATGGGGAGTCCCCACTGGGCACGTGCTCTGGAAGACTTTGACCAGGTCCTAGACCGGTCCCTGCCGGCTGTGGGCGACGACGGCAAGCGAGCCGACATTGGCTGGCGCGTCAAGCTCGACTCGGATGGCTCGTTTCATCTCGAACCCGTAGAGGTGCAGCAAAAACTCAGCGGAGATGGGATCAAGACCCGAAAGGCTGACCTTCGTGAGCTGCGTGAACGTCCGGATCTGTGCACGCTTCCCAGTGACCGACGCGTTGTCGAGTTGCTCATGCCGGACCCCAACCGCCCCGACGAGCTCGTCCTCGAGGTAGGCCAGACCGCCATCACCCACCGTGCCCTCGCCCTTCTCGTGGGCCACCCTCGGGTTTTCCTTGGCAGCCGCGGAGCCGTCTCAATCCGGGTGGAGAGGGCTCGCCTCGCCCTCCACTGGACTCGCCTCGACGACGGCTCCATCCGCATCCTGCCAACACTCAACGACGAGCCCGTAGAGGCCGAAGCTCTCGCAGATTCGGCCCGCCGAGGCGTTGCCGGAGGCTGTCTGGTCGAGCTAGACCAAGAGGAGCTGGTCCTCACTGTGACCCCGATTCAACCAGGGGTTGTGGGTGTGCTCTCCGTGCTGGAGCGACGTGGCACCACGTTCTCGGTAGAGGCGGGCTCGGAGCTGCTGTCCAGGCTTCAGGCGTTCTCTCGTTTGTTGCCGGTGCTGCTGAGCGAATCACTGCGAGGGGTCCGACGAGACCCGGACTCCCGACCCATTGTCCAGCTGGAGGTGCTGAGCGACGGCGCACTCAAGGTCGGCATCCGCGTCGCTCCGTTGCCCGGAGTGGAGAGCTGGGTCCCAGGCCGAGGCCCCGAAGAGCTCTACGGTGAAGACTTCACGGGTCGGATCTATACGCAACGGGACCTGCCCGGCGAAGAGTGGGGAGCGCGCGCAATCTTGGACAAGCTCCCGCTGGACACCGACCACCAAGCAGGCCCCTACGACCGGGTCCTGACTGATCCAGAGGCGATGCTCGACTTTCTGGAATACCTTCAAGCCTCCCAGCAAGACCTTGTCGTCCGGTGGGTGCAAGGTACCCACCGCCGGGTGGTGCGTGCCAACTCGGCGTCGGGGCTCAAGCTCTCTGTCTCCTGTGAAAACAACCTGTTGGAGATCACGGGAAAATTGGAGGTGGGCGGGCTCCAGGTATCGCTGTTGGACCTCGTAGAAGCGGTGAAGTCGCAAAAGGGGTGGGTGCAGTGCGAAGAGGGGGGCTGGGTTCGCCTAGAAGAGAGCCTGTTAGAGCAGCTGGCCGGACCTATCGCCGGGCTCCGGGCGGACGGGGAGGTCCTCAGGGGTTCAGCACTGCTGGTCGAGGCCATCGAAGACCTCCGGGCGCAGGGGGCTGGAGTCGATGCCCCTGCCCAGTGGGACGAACTCGCACAACGTGTGCGTGCCGCGGCCGACCAACGGTTCTCGGTCCCCACAGGATTCAAGGGGTCGCTGAGGGACTACCAGCATGAGGGCTTCCAGTGGCTGGTTCGCTTGTCCCATTGGTCCGGGGGCTGCTGCCTGGCGGACGACATGGGCCTCGGCAAGACCGTGCAGGCCCTTGCGCTCCTGGCCCAGAGAGCCCAAGACGGGGCGGCGTTGATCGTGGCTCCCACATCCGTGAGCTTCAACTGGGAGCGTGAGGCCGCCCTGTTCACTCCCAACCTGCGAACAGTCTCGTACCGAGGACCCGATCGACATGGGCGCCTCGAGGACATCGGCGCGGGCGATCTGGTGGTCACTACGTACCCCATCCTGGCCCGAGATTCCGATGTCTTGGCCTCTCGACACTTCGCAACCCTCATCCTGGATGAGGCCCAAGCCATCAAGAATCCGGAGACAAGACGCGCCCAGGCAGCGGCACAGCTGGATGCCGAGTTTCGACTCGCCCTATCGGGCACCCCCGTGGAGAACCGGGTGGGTGAGGTGTGGAGCCTCTTCAGCACCATCACGCCGGGACTTCTCGGCAGCGCGCAAGAGTTCCGTCAGCGCTTCGTGGTGCCCATCGAACGGCAACGCAGCCGAGGACATCGGCGAGCCCTGTCTCAGTTACTGCGACCGTTCACCTTGCGCCGACTCAAGAGCGATGTGGCAAGCCAGCTTCCACCCAAGACGTCCGTCGTCGTCGAGGTCAGCCTCTCGCCCGAAGAGAGAAAGCTGTACAACGCAGTGCGACTGGCCGCCTTGACTGGCCTGAGCCCGGACCCAAAGAAACCCGGAGCCGATGTAGGCCGCTTCCAGGTGCTCGCGGCGTTGACGAGACTACGTCAGTTGGCATGCCACCCCCGACTGCACGATCCCCAGTCGCCGGTGGCCTCATCAAAGCTCGGTCGCCTGCGAGAGATCGTGACTCAGCTGCGGAGTCAGGGGCACAGAGCCTTGATCTTCAGCCAGTTCACCAGCCACCTCAAGCTCGTGCAAGAAGCCATGAACGAGGATGGCGTCCACTATCGATACCTCGATGGATCGACCTCGGAGCGACGACGCCGAATGGAGGTCGATGCATTCCAGGCCGGCGAAGGCGAGGTCTTCCTCATCTCACTGCGCGCTGGAGGATCCGGCCTGAACCTCACATCGGCGTCGTACGTGATCCACCTCGATCCCTGGTGGAACCCTGCCGTAGAAGACCAAGCATCAGACCGTGCCCACCGCATTGGTCAGCAAGAACCGGTGACCGTGTACCGCCTAGTCGCTCGGGGAACGATCGAGGAAGCCATCATTGGCATGCACGAGCAGAAGCGCGCCCTCGTTGCTGATCTGCTCGAGGGTACCGGCGGCTCGGCGGGTCTCAGCCCTGACGAACTAATCCAGTTGATGTCGTCGGGGCCCGAAGAGGCTGACGATGCCGAGCCCCACGAAGACAACGAGGGGGCTGGCGCATTGCTCTGAACCAGAGGGCGCCATCAGCCGGTCCCGTTGTAGTCGACGGTGGCCACGCCGCCAATATTCTGCAAGCCCACCGCGTCACGCAGGTCCTCTGCATCAGAGTTCGACAGCATGGGGTTCGAGGTAATCACGAAGTTTTCGCCCACCGCGCTCAAGCTCGGGAAGCTCAGCGTGGTCAGGTTGTCGTTCGTGCGCAGAATGAAGTCGTCGCCGACCGAGTCGAGCGACGGGAACGAAAACAACAAGGACTCGCTGTTGTGGCTCAACTCAAAGGCCAAGCCCACCGTCGTGAGAGCCGGCATGAAGATCTGCTGCGCCGTGCCGGAGAAAGCGAAATACAGATTGCCGCCAATGGACGTGAGGCTGGCAAAGAGATCGTAGCTGGTCAGCGCAAAGTTCTGATAGCTGTAGAAGTCGCCGCCAACACTCACTAGCGAGGTCAACTCAGGGGCATGGAGTTCCTGGTTGTAGTAGAGCCACAGGGCACCTCCCACGTCGGTCAGCACGGGGGCAGCCAGGCGCTCCAGTTGGGGATTGAAGTAGAGGCTCAGCCCCCCAGAGAGCGTGCTCAAGACCGGAAACTCTAGGTCCTGCATGTACTGGTTCGAGTCGATGTCCACATCCCCACCCACGGACACGAGGGCGGGGAACTCCACGACAAACAGCGAGGTCGAGACGATCTGAAAGTCCCCAACCACCGCCACAAGGCAGGACAAGTCGCTGACATCGTTCACCGCAGATCCAGAGACGATCAGGTCGCCGTCGATGGTGTCATAGCCATCACAAAAAGAGGCCATCCAAGTGGTGGAGGTGAAGGTTACGTCACCGAGCCAGACGCCCTGAGCGCTGTCATTGTCCCCAAAGGGATCAACCTCTGCCGAGTCGTCGTCATCGCCAGAGTCATCGGCGCCGGAGTCGTCGTCATCACCTATGTCGTCGTCATCGCCTGTGTCGTCGTGATCGCCTGTGTCGTCGTCATCGCCTGTGTCGTCGTCATCACCTGTGTCGTCGTCATCACCTAGGTCGTCGTCATCACCTGTGTCGTCGTCATCGCCGGTGTCGTCGTCATCGCCTGTGTCGTCGTCATCGGCGGTGTCGTCGGCGCTGGAGTCATCGTCATCGCCGGATGGGTCGTTGTCAGGACAGGACTCATCACAATCGCAGTCACAGAGGTCCTCGTCAGGAATCGCGCAGTTGGGAGCGCCCGCACAGACTGGGTCCTGACAATCGAACAGCCCGTTGAGGTCGTTGTCGGCGCCATCGGAGCACTCTCCCGGCTCGTCCCCCTCTCTCTGAGGGGAGCTACAGGCAACAACCAGCAGGCCCAAACACGTGGTCCAACGGAGGAGATCGGAAGGTCGCATGGAGAAAACAGGGTCTATCACTGGGGCTCGCCGGTCTACCCCTTGTGGATGCCTCGGGCATTCCAGAGCGTCAAGGGCCCGTCTCGGCCTGAGCCGCGCAAATCTCGAGACCCGCCTTGATCCACAGAGCAGCGCCCGGGCCCTCTTCGGGATCGTCTAGCTGGCTGTGCAGTGTCCATGCACCCTCTTCGAGCCCCGAAGGGAGTCGCCAGCCGCCCTCCCACTCCTGACCCACCAAGAGCACATCCGGCGCAGTTGCCGTACCTCCTCCATCGGCAGGGCTCTGCCAGACGTAACCAGAGACGAACGGCAAGCGGCCACCCCCTCCCTGTAGCCGACCAAGATCCCCGCGATATTCCCACCAGAAGCGATTCCCACAGCCCCCCAATGCTGGACGGCCATCCAGCTCGCCGATCCGACTCCCGCGACAGCGGCTCAGAGCCTCCCACACCACCTCACGAAACGCCGTCCGGGCTGAGCCCTCCTCATCGTGACGGACCCAACCCAAGCGCTGCACGGAACTCGTTGCGCCCCAGCCCCTTGCGACCGTAGGGGGTCGTATGTCCCCTCGCCCTTCGAGCACATCCATCGGCTCCGTCCATGTGGAGGGAGCCCCTTCGTGGAAGTCCCAGGCGACACCCAGGCCAAGGGCAATCACGGCGGGTAGCATCACCCACCGAACGGCTGCATGGGCTCGACTCCAGGCACAGCCCATGACAATGGCCAGGACGGGCAGACCCGGAAGCAAGAAGCGATCATCCAGACGCGGGACGACCAACACCAAGAGGGCGCCATGTCCCAGGGCGATCGCCCCCACAAGCGCCATACCCCGCCGGTCCCGCGCCCCCCAAAACAGGACCGCTAGGAGACAGACAATCGCCAACGGTGGCGAGAGCGCCGAGACAACCAAGCGAGCCGGGTAGAAGGCCAGATCGTCCATAGCCAGCCGAAACCAACCAGCTACGGTCTGCGAGGCGATAGCGTTCAGAAAGTCGGGCAAGACCGCCTCGATAGAGGGCGGCAGGCCGGGTCCAGGCGCCACTCCCTCGAACGTCTCCCAGCTCATCTGCCGATACGAATTGGACTCACCGCTCGCCCGCAAGAAGAGCCAGGAGAGGCCACCGGCAACAGCACATGCCAGAGCCAGGGCCACGCCCCGCCTTATCGTCTCCGCAGCCGGAGCCAGCACGCCATCGTCAGCGTCGTCGTTGCCTCGGCCACAACAGGCGGCACCGACCAGAATCACGAGACCAAAAGGCAGCGCAGACCACTTCACCAATGAGGCCATGGCGAGCACGCCACCCGTCGAAAGGCCCGCGACCCACAGACTCTTCGGACGAATGGCCAAGAAGGTCGCCACAGACAGCCAGATGAGAGCGGTCATGGGCAGGTCGTAGTAGTAGCGCGTGGCAAATCCGTGGACCGCTGGGAAGAGGGGCACAACACAGAGGGCGGCGAGGCCTGCCCATCCGCCTGCACCGTCACCCGCCCCACGACCCCGCCCCTGTGCAACAAGCGCTGCAACGGCCCCCACGGAGAGGGCCAAGACAACAAGCCAAAAAGGTCCGGTGAGCAAGGCCACCTCGGTCCCATGGCCGAAGATGGCTCCCACCGGCAGCGTCATGAGGTGCATCCCCGGCGGGAACGCTCCATCCGCATCCACCAGCATTTTCCAGGGAGCGAACCACGTTCCTTCACGGACCACCTGGAGTACCCGGAGCCGGGCCACATGCTCAATGTAGGGTGCGCCATCACAGCCGTAGGACTGCACCCCACCCGCACCGATTCGGCGAACAACCAGGGTACTGATCGACGCCAGAGTCCCCACCCCAGCCAGGGCCCCCAGGAGCGCTGCGAGGCGGCGAAGGACGCGAGACGGAGGCGTCGAACCAGACGTGTCACCGACGCTCATGGCAAGGGCGTCCTATACGAGGGGCACGGAGCAGGCAGAACACAGGTCTCAAAACCTTTGGGGGCAGCGTTTCCTCCCACGACCATGGGCACATCGAGCAAGGTGGGCGACCGATCCCCGATCGTGCACCCTCGGCGGAATCGGTCGATCCATGGGCCTGCCTGCTCAGCAACGTACAACTTCATCGCCACCCCATTGGGCAAGACGAACCTGTCTTGCAGGCCGTCGAGACCGAGAGATTGCAAAGAAGGCACGTCCTCGACGAGGGCCAGGAGCGGGGCATCGGGCGACGTCTGTCGAAAGGCCGCAGCGCCCGATCGAAGCCGCAGATCCAGCACTGTCGCCTCGGGGGACCAGTCCATCCCGCACCGAGCCTGGGCCTCGAAATAGGCGAGACCCTGCCCCTGTTCCGTGCGCTCCACCAAGCGATCCGCCAGACCAGAGAAGGACGCCACCGGGGAGGTCGCGGTCCGGGGTGGACTCGGGGCTACGCCAGGAAGCCAGAGCGCCACGAGGCCTGCAGCCAACACCCAGTGCGCCAGCATACGAACGCGAGATGGATAGGCTGTGGGCGCCAGCGCCGATGCCCACCCCACAAAGCCCAGCGCCAAAACGGGCTGGACCACGGGAGTCAGGTGCCATGGACTCGCTGCATATCCGGCGACCGAGAATGCGACAAAGGACAAGGCGGTCCAGGCTGCGACCCAGGTCGCTGCCGCTCGACCCACGGGAAGAATCACTGCGGGCACAACACCCAGGACCAGCAAGAGCGCAGGTCCGGCTCCTGCGGGAACTATCGCCGAATCGGGGAGCATCTTCAGAGCTGCCACACTTCCACGGAAGGCCTCGCCCATCGACAGCTGAGGGTCTTCCGACCGGGACGTCAGCAGCTCGATGTAGGGACCTACATTGCTGATGAGGTAGGTGCCTGAAACCAACAGGGTTGCGACCACAGCACCGATCACCGCCCACCCCAGACCACGAGGCTTGCCCACCCGCTGCTCTTCAGCTCGGCCCGCCACATCCTGACTCGAAGACCGCCACGGCCGGCCCCACACCCCGGCCACCAGGAGGGCTGCCGGCAGCGCCCCCAGCGCCAGCGGGTGACTCGCCATGGCCAGGGCTGCGCTGAGGAGCAACAGCCAGGTCCAGAGAACGCGCTGCCCTGGGGAGCGCGTGTCCCGTGCGAGAAACACTGCACAAACCAGCGCCGCTAGAACCCAGTGAGTCGTCCGATAGTTGACTGGGTAGTCCCGACTGAGCGCGACCAGGGCTGGCAGCGTGGCCCAGAAGCCGCCCCAGGCCAAGCCGAGGGAGGGCCTGCGGAAGGCGACTCCGAGCGCATAGCCCAGCGGCGCTAGCAGTGCGTGAAAGAGGGAGGCCCGAGCCAGCAGGCCCTCGAGGCTAGAGACACCCACAAGGAAGGGAGCCAGGAGGTAGTCCTCCGCGACACCGAACCAGGCAATCCCCACCGGGTTACCACGCAGCGGGAGTGCCTCGAAGCGCGCGATGGACACGGCCCTGTCGAGAGCCAGAACGGCGTCAGTCGGCAGATCAGCAAACGATGCGGCGTTTTGATGATGCAGCACTGCCAAGCCGTAGACAGCGCTGGCTGCTGCGGCATGAAGCAGCCACCGTCCTCTCGCTGGCATCAGTGGGGGACCCTTCACGAGTACAAACGATACCCTGCTCGGCACCTCCCCGGTGCCAGCCTGCCTATAATCAGGCTGTGCGAATACCTTTCACACTGCTTCTCCTGCCACGCAAGTACCCGTTGACCACAGCCATGTTGGTTGTGGGCTTTGCCTTCTCCCTGGTGGCTACCCGGCCCTATGACGATGCACTGTTCCACCACGCACGAGCTGGCTCGGACTGGAGCCACCACTACATCCGCGTCCAGATGGCGACTAGCCTCCAGACCACCCAAACGTCTGATCTCTCTACCTGGCTGGTGGAGGGTGACCACGACTTCCCTCCCCTGATCCACGTCGTCGGAACTCTGCTTGGTTATGTAGTCGGTCACAGCGAGGCCAACATTCAGCGCACGGGACTCCTGTGGGTGTTGATCCTAGGCCTGGCCGTCGGCTTGGTTGCGGCTCGGCTGTCTCGGTCCCGCCCACTGGGCATAGCCGCAGGAACGGCCGTTCTGCTGATGCCGTCAGCGCACGCCGCATCCATGACCTACTACTTCGACCTGCCCATGACTGCGCTGCTCTGGCTGTCCGCCGCTGTGCTGATGGCCACCCAGGACAAGTGGCCACTCCGTGCTGGTGTTCTGGCAGGAGCCATCTGTTTTCTGGCCGGCTTGGGCAAGTGGACAGCCCTACCCATGGCTCCGCCACTCCTGCTGGGGGTCCTTGCTTGCTTGCCGCCAGGCCAGCGCTGGACTTCCATAGCCGTGGGACGGAGAGTCCTGTCGGCGACAGCGCTGACGGGAACCCTCGTCGTTCTCCTGGTGCACTACTGGAAGCTATCCACTCGCTCGTGGGACCGCATGCTCCACATGACGTACGGAGGCGACCTCGCACAGTCCGCTGCCCCCGACGGAAACGACGGGGACGCCTCCGGAATACTGAGCCAGTTGGCGAGCAAGCTGCCGGATGTGGTCGACCTCTTGGCGCACATCAATCTCGACTCGTTGTTCTTCTATCCGGTCCGTCTGGTCTTCTGTGTGCTCTCCCCGATGATCGCCGTGCTGGTGATTGCGGGTGGTGTGCTCTGGTTGCGTCGAAGCACTCTGGGTTGGCCTCTGGTCGGCTGCCTCACGGCGGGACACCTGTTCCTGCTGTACTTCGTCATCCCTGATCTGGATGACCGTTTCCTGCTCACCTTGGCCCCAGCTCTGGTGCTGGCCGCAGTGTTTGGTTGGCAGACCTTGAGCGAACCTCTGCGGTCGGTCCTTGGGTGCTTGTTTGTCTGCATCTCCCTCTGGGTGGCCTGGGATTTCCACCACACTCCGCCCGAGCCTCCCCCTGACCCTGGACCGGGAGAACCTCACGCCCACACTCGCAGCGCCCTGGAGAAGGCCATCGATGCTGCTGATGTGCTGACCAACCTGAAGGGTCCGGGCCTGCAGTCAGGAGTGGACCGCCAGTGGGGCTGGTCTCGAGCCGACGACGTAGCCGACCGCTACTTTCCATTGCGCGACATCATCTGGGAGGGCCTAGTGCAATGTGAAGCTCAGGTCGTGTTAGTCGAGAACCTGCTCATGCCACTGGACGTGGGTGGACTGTGGTGGAGCTACCGAAACGCACTGGCGGCCCTGGAGGGGGAGCACACCTTCCAATCGATCCAGGGCTTCGAAGACACCATGTTCTCGACCTACTCCGGGGACACGATCCAGCTCGAAGCCGCGATCGAGAGTGATAGCGTGGTGGTCGTGGCTCGGAACGACCTGTCCCACCCCGACGCTCCCCTGAAGCGGCCGCCCCTCTTGGAGACGGGCTGGCGACGAAGAGCGCTGGCTGATCGGGGCGAGACAGAGGGTGCCAGTCACCTGGCGATCTGGGCTCCAGTCGGCTCGAAGCTTTGCAGCCAGTGGGCCGGCCAGCCGGGGGAACTGGGGCCCCCTCGTTGATTGCTCAGACCGCAATCCAGCGTCTTCGCGCTAGGCTGCCCAGGCCTGAAGTGGCCGTCCTCCTAGGAGCGGCAGCCACAGCAACCGCCTTCGTGGGCACCCGACTGACTCTGGGGAGCCCCCTGCTTTCCACAGGCGGGGACCAAGCCTTCGTACACCATCGAGCGCGACTGGAGGTCCTCTCTGCCTGGCACCGGTTCGCCCGTGAAGAGATCTCCCTCTCCAGCTTCCTGCAGCACGCGGACAGCGAGTTCCCACCCGCCCTCCACGGGCTGTCCCTGCTCCTGGGTTCGCTGGTGGGGCACAGCGCAGACGTGGTTCTCTGGACAGGACTGCTCTGGTTGTTTGTGTTGGCCGGGTCCACGGGCCTCGTCACCTCGCAGCTGCTGACATCTCGGGCTGCATCCCAGACCGCACCTGCTGCGAGAGTCTGTTCGCCTGCAGCTGCCGGTGCAGCCGCCACGACTGCGGTTCTGCTCCTGGGCTCCTACCAGGGCATGGCGGCGCGGTACTACTACGACTTACCCATGACCGCCCTACTGTGGGCCGGGGCTGCGATGCTCCTCAGCACTTGGGACCGGCGACCCTTAGCAGGTGGACTGCTCACGGGCGTCCTGGTGACCGCAGCCTGCCTAACCAAGTGGACGGCCATTCCCTTTGCCCTAGCCACTGGACTAGGCCTGTTACTGACCGTCTTTGGCTGCGCTCCTGCCCACCGGCGCCGCCGCGCCACAACGTTGGCCACTGCCCTTGCCGTGACCGCAGGGCTCGTTTGCATCTTCATGGCAACGGTACGCGAGGGCGGGAACCAGAGTTCCCTGGAGGTGATGGGGGGAACATTCGATGCCCAGTCTGGTGAACCACTCACTGGGGATGACATCCGCTCGGTGCTCCATGACCTGGCAGGCCCCCAAGAGACAGAAGCACCCACACCCTTGCCACGCTTGGTTCTTCGAGACCAGATGGATGCGCCAGACCGCATGGCAGCACTCCTGTGGGCTCAACTGGACCCGTCCGTTGCCCCCTCTCTGATTGTGGGTTCTGACGGCGACGAAGACCTCATAGTCCCAGGCCTCTGGACGCCTGGACCACTGCCAACCTCTGCACTCGCCGTCGCCGACGTGGACGGCGACGGCGACCTCGACCTAGCCATCAGCGCCGGCGGGCGTGGTTTCCGCCAACCCAACCGACTCCACCTGACAACGAAGGGACAGTTGGAACATCGTCCCAGTTGGTCATCCAACGAGACGGACTACTCCACAAGCCTGGACTGGGGAGACTTGGACGGAGACGGAGACCCCGACCTGGCCGTCGGCAATGGCAGCGGCCCTCTACCCAATCGGGTCTATCGCAACAACCGGGGACGGCTCGAGGCGACAGCACACTGGAGATCGGAAGAGGCCGACGACACACGGGCCATCGCCTGGGGTGACTGGGACGGCGATGGAGATCCCGATCTCGCTGTTGGAAATCGTCTGACTGCGAACCATATCTACGTCAACCAAGAGGGGCGCCTTTCGCTGGCCTGGAGCTCCAGTGAGGAGGACGAAACGACGTGCCTCGCCTGGGGTGACTGGGAAGGTGACGGTGATCTGGACCTGGCGGTTGGCAACAACGAGGGTGGGGTGACTCGTGTCTACCTCAACAGCGGCAACAGCTTTGAGTTGGGCTGGACCTCCATCGAAGCCGACTCGACCCTGGACATCGCTTGGGCCGACTGGGATGGCGATGGCGATCTCGATCTGGCCGTCGCCAACGAAGATGGTCCCGATCGGGTGTACGAGACCGATGGCAATGAGCTCCTCCTGGCATGGAGCAGCCCGGAGGTGCGACGATCCGTGGCGCTGGCCTGGTTGACCGGAGAGGACGGCACTACCCAACTAGCCATCGGCGATGCAGACAGTCGTCAAGTCCTCTTCTACGCGGCACCCGACCCCACAACAGGCCAAGAAGATCTCGGGGATGCCGAGAGGAGGCAAGAGCGAGCACTCGCTGGGGACAACACACGCCCACCTCCCCCGCCTGCGACCTCTCCAGCTACCCGCACGGTGGAAAGCGATCACGAGGTTCACCAGCGGTCCGTCCGACGACGACTGGCGTTTTACCCGCGCTGGCTGGTCAAGTCGGTGCTGTCACCTGCTCTAACCATGCCGCTTGTGTTGCTGATGCTGTGTTGGCTCGTCATGAGCCGGGTGGGCTTGGCGCTGGTCCTCACGACTGTCTTCGGGCAAGCGGCATTCCTACTGCTGTTCGTACCTCCACTGGACGAACGCTTCATCATGACGCTGGTCCCCGCTCTCTTCGTCGCGGGGGCAACTGGCTGGAGTGTCCTGCCATCTTCCGTGCGCCGCTGGAGCGGCATCATGCTGATGACGCTGATGCTGGTGGTGTGCTGGGACTTCCACATACGCGAATCCAACGCATTCACTACGAGCGAACCCTTTGTGCGGCTGTCGACCCTCGAAGATCTGGGGCTGGACAACGCCAGCTATGCGGACGGTGCCTGGCGACGAGGAGATGCCGAGAGGCGGGAGATCGCGGGACAAGGTGACTTGACGGGCCCCCAGTACCGTCGATTTCGGAGCACCCTCTGGGACATCGTCGATCGATGCGAAGCGAGGACTGTCGTCATCGGGGGAACAGGCTCCATGGTCGATAGCAAAGACTGGTGGCGTTATCGAGTAGCACTCCATGACGGAGAGGCGGGCTCCGACCCGACCGACCACCGGAGCGTGCGCGTCATTCAGGATGTGGACCTCGCATCGTCCCTACGCGACCCGGACGGCGCCGTCGACTTGGTGCTGTCACAGGTCGAAGCCGGAGCAAGTCCGAAGGCCCCTGAACGGTTGGAGGGCTTGTCCCTGGAACTCACAGAACAGGTTCGCATCGAGGGCGTGAGCACGACCATCGCCGTCTATCGTCCTTCCGAGATCGGCGCTTGCCCACCTCCAGACCCTCGCTGAGCCTCAGCCGTTGTCGGTAATGGTCACGCTCCCGCCGATGCCCGCAGTGCCGAGGGCGTCAACGATGGCCTGAATGAGGTCGGTGGGCAGGTTGGTATTGGCCGTCACCACGAAGTCGCCGCCAATGGACTGGATGGACGCCAGCTCCATCTGCTGCAAGCCACCATTGGCCGCCACCTCAAACCGACCGCCGATGGTGCCCAATACGGGCAGCGAAAGAGCGGACAGCGACGGGTTGTTCGACACCTGGAGGTCTTGAAGCACAGACTGCAGCGCCGACAAGTCGATGGCAGGCTGAGACGGATTCAACGACAGTCGAATGGCCCCGGCGGTGACCAGTGAGCCCAGATCGAGCTCGGGCAACGACGCGTTGCCCCCAATGTAGAGATCGTCCCCGACTTCTTCCAGCGCCCCCACATCCAGGTCCGCGAGCGCGAGACAAGAAGCAATCCAAGCCGAGCCTGCAACCGACTCCATCGACCGAAGGTCGAGACCCTCAAGGACATCATTGAAGCGCACCTCTAGGGAGCCGCCCACAGCGGAAAGAGCCACCAGACTGGCAGTCACCAGAGCGAAATTGCTGCGGAGGTCCAGGTCACCTCCCAGGAACACGAGCTGGGGCAAGGCCATCTCGACCAGGAGGCCATTGGAGTGCACAGAGAGGCCCCCTCCGATCGCGCTGAGTCCCGACACAAGCGTCAGATCGACGAGCCGATCGTTGGAGGACAGCTCGACACGTCCACCCACCGACGTCAGGCTCTCGAGTTCGCCTGCTTCGAGCATTGAGTTCCCGGTCACAATGAGATCTCCCGAGAGCTGCGCCAGCGCAGGAAGCTCGACGGAGTTCACAGAGGTCCCATCAATCCGCAGGTCCCCACCTACCTCGATCACACAGTCGAGCAGCGACACGTCTTGGACGAGTGGCCCGACAATGCTCAGGTCACCTGCCACCGTGTGAAAGTCGTCGCACAGTCCATCTACAGCCGCCTGTGTCGAGAGTGTGATCGGGCCCGCCAAGACAGACAGCTGCGGCTCCGCCCCACTGTCGTCGTCGTCGCCCGTGTCGTCGTCGCCGGTGTCGTCATCGCCCGTGTCGTCGTCGCCCGTGTCGTCGTCGCCCGTGTCGTCGTCGCCGGTGTCGTCGTCGCCGGTGTCGTCATCGTCGCCCGTGTCGTCGTCGCCCGCCCCAGCACACAGATCGCTGGTGGCACAGTCCGTATCGGCGCAGTCAAAGGCTCCGTCGGAGTCGTTGTCGGCTCGGTCACCACACTCAGCCGCCTCGCCCCCTTCGCGAGCGGTGCTGCCGCACGAGCAGAGCCCCAACAACACGATGCATTGAGCCAGAAAGAGGGCTGCTCGACCTGGAGAGAGAGCGGACATATCCAGGCAGCCTAGCAGCGCGAGTTGGTCGGTCTTGGGGCAAGATCTAGACTCGTGAGCACAAAGCCCCCCACCTACGGACCCGATTCTCACTCGGCGAGCGTCCAAGAACACCGAGAACCCAGCCTCGCCCGACGGATTGCATTCACAGCAATCATTGTGGTCTCTGTGCTCTGGGTTGCGAACAGGGGGGTTGAGTGGAGCGAACGCCGAGGATACGTAGACACCCAACGACCAGCCGAGACCGTCCAGTTTCTCGACGAGCCTGCGTTTGAGTTGGACGGCCACACCTTCCGAACCAGCTCCTATGGCGAAGGCACCCTGGTCTCGTCCGAGTTCGCGGCCAACAAAGCGGACCGCTTTCGTGTCTTCGTCCTGGGGGGGTCCTTCGCCATGGGAACGCCGTACGTCAACGGCGAGAGCCCCCAACACGGAATGGAGGGGGGCATCGCGTCCTGGCTCCAGGCCCACCTGAGCCATCGATTCCCCCAGTCAACGCTGGAGTTGGTCAACGCAGCCGCTGGAGGTCAGAATGCCCGGCGCGTCCGCGAGATCGCACTCGAAGTTCTCGAGCTAGAGCCGGATCTGCTGCTGGTCGCCACAGGCAACAACGAGGGGAACTTAGACCCATCCCTGGTCCAGGCAGAGCTGCGCAAGCTGGGCGGATACCGTCTGCTGCGCAAGCTGCTGCTGGGCTCGGCGTCCAAGTCGGGAAGCTGGTTCACACAGCAAAACCCCGACACGAGCGCAATCGCCAATCAGTTCCGGGGCCACATCAGCGCAATTCTGGACGCCGCTCAGGCTCGTGGTGTTCCCGTTCTGCTCTGCACTCTGCCCGTTCACTTGAGCTATCTAGGGTTCGAGCCTGGCCATGTGATCACGGGGACCCAATGGCCTCCCATGGGCGGGCCCTGTGAGGACGGCCTTCGTGCCTTCGAGGCCGGCGACTACGCCGGAAGTCTCGGCCCACTCCAGCTTTGCATCGACGGGCCAGCCGCCCACCAGCCGCCGCCCGTTCGCAGCTACCTGGCGCTGGCCAAGCTCGAGCTAGGACAGCCGGATGCCGGCCCCCTAGAGATTCTCGAAGAAGAGCGCGGAGAGTGCATCGCCCGCGGCATCTCCAGTTATTACCGGGGCAAGTACCGAGCTGCTCGAAAGAGTCTTCGACGCTGTGACGAGATTGCCGATGCGCTGCTCTGGATCGGGCGAGCCAATCGAAAGCTTGGCGACCCCGAAGCCGCACGAAACGCCATGGCCCAGTCCGTGGAGTTGGTTCCGAGGAACCGAACCCGCCCGTCGTTCAACGCGATCCTTCGAGAAGAGGCTACTGAGCGACCTGGAGTCTTCCTGGTGGATCTGGAGAGGGCGGCTGAAGAACTGAGTCCCGATGGCATCCCGGGGCCGAGCTTGTTTCTCGATTACAGTCACATGCACTGGTGGGGCTATGCCGCCATGGCGGACGTGGTTCTGGCCAAAATGCGGGAGTTCGGCCTCGAACCTGCCGAGCCCCCTACCCTCGCTCCTCCGCCAGACCGGAGGTCGCTAGCACGTGCCTTCCGACTGCCTCCGCTACCCGCTTCGGCGCACCCACTCCCCCCTCCAGCCACCATCTCCGCCACCGACCTCACCCCGTGACCAATCACCAACGCCCACCGCTCAAGAACCAGGGGACGCTCATCCACTGGCTGCTGGGAACCGTCGTATACCTCGTGGCTCTTCGCTATCACCTGGACGTAGCTGGCCACGTCGACCTGCCAGCGGACGGGGTCGCCTCACTGGAGCGCTCCCTGGACGTGGCACAGCTCCGCGACTTTCCCGACCGGGGCAACGCCATTGGTCGCTCGTACTGGTTCGGAGTCGCGGATGATTATCTCTTGGCGCCCTTTCTCATTGGAGTGAGCTCGCTCGCCGAGGTTCTGTCGCGGTGCGCCCTGTTCCACGCGACAGTTGCAATCCTGGGCTACGGCATCGGCGCCGCCGCGGGCAGCACGATGATCGGCCTTGCCTGGGGCCTGTGCCTCGCCACAGTCCCCGACCTCGTGGGCCTGACTGGGGACTATCCGGCCAACTACCGCACCACTCACTGGGCGCTGGGTGCCCTGGTCTGCACGGCCTGGATGGCAGACTCGGGCCAATCGTCTGCTGCACGGGCACGGGCAACTTGCGCGCTAGCAGTCGCGTCGGCGCTGGCGGTCGCCAGTCACCCATTTGGTCTCGCAGCCTTGCCCGCCGGAGCCATCACCTGCGCCGCCCTCGGCTCGCGGCCCTCTCGACGACAAGCGATCATCACCGCTGTCTTGGTGCTCGCGGTGATTGGGCCCTACCTGTCCATCAACCTGCCCGGGATCGGAGAGACTCTGTTCGGACGGGGCACAGACACAAGAGGTGGCATCGACGAGGTGCTTGGCGCAACCTTGACGGGCTTCGCCGGATTCTGGGGCGACGCCAAGGCCCTGCCGGGCAAGACAATCACGGCGTCGTTTCTCGCGGTTGGGGTGCTACTTGCCATCTTCCTGCGCAGCTCCCGGCCGGCGGCACTCTTCACCCTCTTGTGGGTCCTGGGTGCTCCCGCGGGCCACCTACTGGCGGGCTACGAGCCCAAGCCATGGCACCTGCGTCCGGTCCTCCACCTCATCCTGGGTCTGGGGGTAGTGGGTTGCTCAGCAGCAGCCGCACGCTTGCCAAGAGCCGCCGTCGCCGGTCACTTCAGCTTGGTCGTACGGATCGGAGCCGGGGTCGCCTTGGTCTGGCTGGCTACCCGCAATCCCATCACCCCACCGGCTGCAGGCGCCACTCCAGCACAAAGTTTCGGCGGCCTGGCATCAGCGGTCCTCCAGCTGGCAAACGACGAGCCATTCCAATATTTCGAAGCCCAAGCCAGATGCCCACTTAACTGGGCGGCAGAAGCCACCCTGGTGGACATGCAGCTTCGCTCTGGAGACCCAGACGCTGGCACCGCAATCCACGGGCCGCTCATTGCGGCCATCGAGGACCTGCCCGGGTTGGCGGACAAGACGCTCGTAGATCGCAAAAAGCTGCTCCGCCTCTCCAATGGGATCACGATCGGGCTGTACCGATCCGACTATCCACAGGCCTGGTTGGACCTCTTCTTCTCGTATTGTCGACCCGAGTGGGAGGCCAACACTTCAGTAGACATTCCGGTGTTCGTGGGCGGCACTCCAAGTCCCCAGGGAGCGAGCCCATGCTGGCTCGAGGGGCCCTGCCCTGGCGACCGGGTCGGATTGGCCCCGTAGACAGTGCGACCATCGTTCGGTGACAATGCCTGCTGGAGATCAACTGATGAATCGCATTCCTAGTCCGTCTGCCACCCCTGCTCTGCTCGCCCTTGTTGGCCTATTCGTCTTCTCGGGATGCGACGAAAACGTCGGTTCGGGACTGCTAGAGGCAATCCCGCAGAGCCTCGACTTTGGAGAAGTGCGCGTCGGCGAGACAGCTCTGACACCCCTGACACTTCAAAACGGTGGATTTCAGGATGTAAACGTCGAGGCACCCGTGAGCACGGGAGATGCAGCCGACGCGTTCTCGGTGGCGGACCAAGGTTGGCCGTACTCGCTGACACAAGGGGACATCGTGGTCCTTCAGGTGTCCTTCGCGCCCACGGCAACTGGAGCCCAGGAGTCCACCGTGACCATCGCCTATGGCGGTGCCGTCAGCCTCGAGGTACCCGTCTCGGGAATCGGCCTGGTCGCCGAAGGCACAGACGCCGACGGAGACGGCTACCCTGATGTGGAAGGCGGCGGAGACGACTGTAACGACCAGGACCCGTTGGTAAACCCCGGAGCCACTGAACTCTGTGACGACGCCATCGACAACGACTGCGATGGAACCATCGATGTTGGGGAGGACGCCGACAGTGATGGCTCCGACGCGTGCATCGACTGCGACGACACCAGCAACACCATCTACCCCGGTGCAGATGAACTCTGTGATGGGCTCGACAACGACTGCGACCAGACCGTGGACGAGGAAGTGGTCATCAGTGACTGGTACACCGATCAGGATGGTGACGGATACGGTGATTCAGACTCAGAGCCCGTGTCTTCCTGCGACGAGGTGCCTGGGTCTGCGCCCAATGGTGACGACTGTGATGACCAAGATGAAGACATCCATCCCAATGCCATCGAGTATTGCGATTACAAGGACAGCAATTGCAATGGGGAGATCGTCGACCACTATCTCGATGACGACGGAGATGGACGACCCAATTGTGTTGACGACGACACAGGTGACGACGACGACTCCGCAGGCGACGACGACGACGCGGGCGACGACGACGACTCAGGCGACGACGACGACTCAGGCGACGACGACGACTCAG
>PBPL01000082.1 GCA_002724675.1 Deltaproteobacteria bacterium
ACGACGACTCGGCGGGTGATGACGACGACTCTGCCGGTGATGATGACGACTCCGCCGGTGACGACGACGACGACTCGGCTGACGACGACGACGATTCCACCGGTGATGATGACGACGACTCGGCCGGTGATGATGACGATGACTCGGCTGACGATGACGACGCGGCTGATGACGATGATGACTCAGCTGACGATGACGATGCGGCGGACGACGATGACGATTCCGCTGGCGACGATGACGACTCCAGTGGAGTCTAGTTCCAGCGCCTAGGGCGCCGGGCGCGGCAGCTGCTCAAGTTCACACCTGTAGGACGCTCTCTTCTGGGTTTTGCTGGTGGCGGGTCCTGCGGTGGCTACTGGTGCGCGGGTCGAGGGCATCCCTCAGTCCGTCCCCCAGAAAGTTGAAGCTGAGTACCACCAACATGATCGCCACGCCTGGAAAGACCGAGAGGTGTGGCGCTACCAGCATGTACTGGCGCCCCTCGTTCAGCATGGCTCCCCACGATGGCGTTCCTGGTGCTGCGCCCAGTCCCAGGAACGAGAGCCCTGCTTCTGCCAGGATGGCCGAGGCGAGGCCGAAGGTGGCTTGTACGACCACGGGAGAGATGAGGTTCGGCAAGACCTCTCGCCTCATGATGCGTCCCGGCCCCATTCCTATGGCGCGGGCTGCTGTGACGTACTCCGCCTCGCGAACTTCGAGAGTCTGTCCTCGCACAAGACGGGCGTAGCTGACCCAGCCGGACACACACAGAGCAAAGATGACCACATCGACTGAGCGTGTCGGGATGATGGCGGTAATGGTGATCGCGAGGAGGATGCCCGGAAATGCCTGGAAGCATTCGAGGACGAACATCAAGCCTCGGTCGAGTGCTCCGCCGAAGTAGCCCGCCAGCATCCCGATCAGCGTGCCGAGACTCGCTGACACTCCCACGACGATGACGCCTACCTTGAGGCTGATGCGTGCGCCGTAGAGGATGCGAGAGTAGATGTCGCATCCGTCGGCATCGGCTCCCAGCCAGTAAGCCCGCGACATGGTTGCCAGCTCGGCAGCCAATCGACAGTCCTGCGGATCTTGGCGAGCAAGCTGTGGTGCGAAGGCGGCGGCAACCACCAGGCCCAGGACACCCAACAGCCCGGCCTGGCTGACGCGATTGCCTAGGAGTGCACGCATTGACGAGTGGACCATCTTGTCTTCAGCCCAGTCGAACTCTTGGGTTGATGAATCGGTAGAGCACATCAGTGGCTGTGTTCACGACCACGTAGGTTCCGGCCACCAGCAGCACGCAGCCTTGCACCATGGGGAAGTCGCGGCTTCGAATCGCCTGGATCAAGGCTCGGCCGATGCCTGGCCAACCAAAGATCTCTTCTGTGATGATCGAGCCTGCCAATAGGGCTCCGAACTGAAGACCCAAGATGGTCACGATGGGAATCAGAGCTGTCCGCAAGGCGTGCTGCACCAGAACTCGCCACTCTTGAAGGCCCTTGGCTCGGGCCGTTCGTACGTAGTCGGTCCCGACGGTTTCCAGCACACTGGCCCGGGTGATTCGAGTCAGGATCGCGCTCATCCCTAGGCCTAGAGTGATGGCCGGGAGCACGATCGCTGCGGGTGTGGCTGCTCCAGAGACCGGGAACCACCCGAGCTCGATTGAGAAAACCAGGATGAGCAGTGGCCCGAGCCAGAAGTTCGGCATGGAAATGCCAAACAGGGCGGCGAGCATGGACCCGTTGTCAACCCACGAATACGGTCGATACGCTGCAAGTGTGCCCAGGGGAATCGCGACCGCGATAGCGACGAGGAGAGCGGTCATGGCCAGCACAAGGGTGTGGGCGAACTTCCGGCTCAGAATGGTGAGTATGGGCTGCCGGCTGTGGAGCGAGCGAACGTCACCTCGGATCAGGTCGCGGACAAAGAGGGCGTATTGGGTCTCAGTGACACTCGCCAAGAGTCGCTGCGATGGAGGGGGATCGAACCACAGGCGGTTTCTCTGAACCCATGGGGGGATGAGCTCCTCAGCTCGTTTTGCGTTGCGACTGCTCAGCAGCAGTGTGCTGAGGAGCCGTTGATTTCGTTCCCCCTGGGGGCCGGCCGTTCCTGCGGCCAGCACGATTCCTTGTCGGGCTCGCTCTCGCAGCTCTGCTGTGGCTTGGCTGTCTTGCCAGATCTGCAGCAAAGGCAGTACCGCCCAGCGTCCTGTGTCTTCGAGCTGCTGTCGGGCCTGTTGTTGCTGAACCGAAATGATGGTGGGCGACTGCGCTAATGAGCCAGTCTGGCTCAGGAGTCGCTCTGCATCATTCTTCCCAAACCAGGGCCGAGTGCTGACCAGGATGGGCTTGTCCAGGTGGTAGGTCCGCCGGAGTTCAGCCTTTCGATCGAGCGCTGCGTTCTCACCAATCATGAAGTCGACCGGATCTCCGGGGATCAGGTGGACAAGCAGGAAAACGGACGTGAAGACCACAATGAGGAGTGGCGCGGCCAGCGCCGCGCGTCGGATCAGATACTCCTTCATGGCAGCCCCTCGCCCGGGGGAGCGCTCTTGGTCGTGTGAACAAGTGGGGTGAAGTCTCCGTCTGGAACGACCTCATAGCCCTGCACCCGTTTTGCCATGACGGCGACGTTGTGTTGGTACCAGAGCGGAAGAAGCGGCAGCGCTTCAGACGTGATCCGCTGAACTTCCCGATAGAGCTCTGCCCGTTCGTCCTGGCTATTCGTGGCTTTTGCTCGGTCCAACAGCCTGTCGACACGAGGGTTGCTATAGCGTGGTCGGTTGGCCCCGTTGGGGGGCATGGATGCGCTGTGGAAGACGAAGCTGTACCAGTCGGGATCGTTCACGCCGACCGCGGTCAAGGTGTAGAGGTCAAAGTTCCCTTGCTTGATGTCCGCGAAGAAGACACCCCACTCGTTGGTCCTGATCTCCATATCGATGCCGACGAGGTCCAGCTGACGCTTGAGGATGGTCGCCACAGCAATGGAGGTCTGATCCATCGATGTTCGGTAGATCAGCTTGAACCGGTGCGACCCGTCTTCGGGTTGGGGATAGCCAGCGGCTTCAAGCAAGTCCTTGGCACGCCCCAGGTCGTGGTCGTAGGCTCGCGATTGGGCCTCGTAGGCCCAGGATTCCGGGTGCAGAAAGCTCCTCGCGGGGCTGGCCAGCCCTCTCAGCTTGTGTCGAATGATCGGTTCGCGGTCAATGGCGTGAGCGATCGCCTGACGAACTCGCGAGTCGCTCAGCACCTTGCTCTGCAGATTGAAGGCCAGGTACTTGACCATGGACGACTCGCCTCGGCTGAGCTGAAGGTGGTCTTCCCGTTCCAGTCGCTCGACTACATGACTGGGTAGATCGTTCTGAACAAGGTCCGTGCTGCCGTGGAGCACTTCGAGGATTCGTACGGTGGCGTCGGGCACGATCTTGAAGCGGATGGTCTTGATGCCGGCTCTTCCGCCAAACCACTCGTCGTTGCGCTGGAGTACCACGTGTTCGTCGACGGCTTGCTCGACAAAGCGAAATGGGCCGCTGCCGATCAGATGGTTGCGAAAGTCGTCACCGTGTCGTCGCAGCGCATTTGCCGGAGCCACACCGATGCTGGCAAGAACCTGAATGAACGGCGCGTGAGGCCGCTTCAGGTGGAAGATCACGGTGCGGTCATCCGCAAGCTCGATCGATTCGACGGGCTCAAGGAATAGCCGCTTTACGCTGCCTAGGCGTGGGTCTCGGATGGCCTCGTAGGTGGCCTTCACGTCCAGCGCTGTGAGTGGGCTGCCATCGTGAAAAACAACATCGTCTCGAACAGTGACTACGTAGGTTTGAGGATCGGGCTGGTCCACTGCGGCTGCCAGGTGCCCTACAAGGCGGCCTGTGCCCTCCCTCGCGAGGAGTGTGGAGAAAATAAGTCGCGAAATTCGGTCGGAGTAGGCATCGGGAGCAAAGCGCGGGTCCAGGTCCGTCGGATTGGCTCCCAGGGCAACAACGAGTTCGTCGTCGCTGGGCGCGCTGTGACCGGCACAGGAAGCGCACGCGTAGGTGACAATGGCTGCGAAGAGCGTTCGGGTCGTCGCACGGAGAGCTCTGACGACGAAGACGGAAATGGGCTGTCCCTTTCCCACTAGGCAACTAAGCCTGCGGTGTGTGTGCTGCAGGCTAAAATGATACCCGAGTCTTTTTGCTCCAGACCCTCCTGCCCGTTGACTCCATGGCCCCCGACGAATTACCGTTCACTATTGCGATCACGCTCCGATGGATACGTGCGTCCAGGGGCCGGGGGCCGCTCCGTTGGTCGGGACCCTGAACGGGAGTTGTTTTGATGACACGTCGATTGGTTAGCCTCACTGCAGTGCTTTTGCTGCTCAGTATGGGGACTGCTCACGCGGAAGAAACCTCTGATCTCCCTGAACAATCCACTGCGATTGAGGACGGGATGGATGCTGAGGGCGAAGAGGCTGCGGGGGACGAGGGGTCCAGCGCTGCCAGCGAGGTCTCTACGTCAGCACCTGAAAAGGCGGGCGAGGACGTGGAGATGAGCATCTATCGTGAGTTGAAGACGGTGGAGAGCCAGGTCGACGACCTCAAGGAGCGTGTGTTTCGGAGCAAGGCCCGACTGCTGTTGCTTGAGGAGAAGGTGATCCGGGGGGTTGTGTCCGGCGCGAAGGCCGTGCTGAGGCATGTGAACAACCTGGGTCCAGCCTACGAGCTGGAGTCGATCACGTACTACTTCGATGGAAACCCCATCTACCAGAAGACAGCGGTGGGAACTCAGGGAGGGCTCGGTCGTGAAAAGAAGATCGAGTTGTTTGAGGCCAACATTCCTCCTGGTAACCACACCATCTCAGTGACTGGCGTTCTGCGTGGCAAGGGCTCGGGGCTCTTCGCTTATTTGTCGGACTACACCTTCCAGTTTTCGTCTTCCTATTCTTTTTTGGCTGAGGACGGAACGACGACTCGCCTGGATTCGGTCATCTACAAAAAGGGGGGCGCTCTCGCGGACTTCATTGAAGGCCCTGCGGTTGATTTCCGCTTCCGTGGCGGGAAGGGCAAGCAGGGTGACGGTTCGGACGAGGAGGGGGCTGGGGAAGATGCCGAGGCCGAGGCAACGAACTGAGAACAGACGAGACCAGTGTCTCGATGGGGACGGCTGCGGCCAAGCCTGGAGTCTGGGTGATCGCATTGACTGCTAGTTGCGCACGAATCTGGAGGTCTTGCGTGCGTTCAGGTTTTGCTATGTCTGCTCGCTTAGCTGTCGCTTTAGTTGGTGCCGCGGCTGGGTTGCTGGCGGTGTCGCTGTTCGTGCCCACGGTGATGGCCCAAGACTTACGCTCGGCCGCTATTGCCAACGATCTTGAACTGGTGGAGACCGAGGTGGTTGGGCTAGAGCGCCGCATAACCCAACTGCGTGCTGAGGTCTCTTCGGGAGCGCTGACTCGCAGCCCGCGCTTGACGAGCGAGCGGTTCAATGAGGCTCGATACGCTTACCTCGTGGAAGACTATGAGCGCTGTGCTCTGATCTTCTATTCGCTTCTTGAGAATGACGACCTGGCAGGCGATTCCAGGAAAGAACAGGCCCAGTGGTATCTGGGCGAGTGCCTTTACCTGGATGGGAACCTCGTGCCGGCCCAGAACCAGTTCCGAAGCATCGTTGACGAGGGCTCTAATCATGCCTTTTACGGGGAGAGCCTGCTGAGCTTGATCGAACTCTATGGCAGGACCGGTGAGGTCCACGAGTTCAACTACTACTACAACAACTTTGTTCGCTCGTCTTGGGAGAACAGCGCTACAGCTTTGCGGATCCGATACCAGATGGGCAAGACGCTGTATCAGCAGGGCAAGCTCGGCGAGGCCGAGGGCATCTTCAATTCATTCCCAAGAGGCTCCACCTACACGCCACAGGCTCGCTACTTCTACGGGGCCATCCTCGTCGCCGAGGGCCTCAAGGCATCCCAAGAGGGTGAAGAGGCCATCGCCACCCAAAAGTATCAGCAGGCGATCTCCGTCTTTCGAGACGTGCTGACGTTCCCCGTTTCCACTTCGGCCCATGAAGAGGTGGTCGACCTGGCCCACTTGGCGATTGGTCGACTCTATTACGAGTTGGGTGACATCCCGCGAGCGATCACGGAGTACAGGGAGATCTCGGCCGACTCTTCGAGCTACGACGATGCGCTCTACGAGATGATCTGGGCCAACATCGAGGCGGCCGCCCAAGAGGAGCAGCCCTATGCGCGTGAGCGTAAGCACTTGGAGGCCTTGAGGGCTACCGAGATCTTCAACCTGGCCTTCCCCGATGACACCCGTGAGCCGAAATTGCGTCTCTTGGGAGCCCAGGTTCGGCAAAAGATGGAGCAGTGGGACCAGGCCATTGAAGGATTTGAAAACGCCTCTGTCCACTTCAGCGAGCTGACGGTAGCGCTTCAGGGGATCGTTCGTTCCAGCAGCGATCCAATGGTGTACTTCAATCAGTTGGTCGACGATGAGCGCTATGTGGCAGAGGCTGCCCAGACGGTTCCCGCGGCAGCCCGTCGTAAGGCAAAGGACGACGAGAGAGTGGCCGAAGCCGTCCGTATTTCCGGTGACCTCTACAAGCAGCAAGATGCCATCCAAGAATCCAAGGACCTCTTGGATTTGTTGAATGATGCGCTCTATGGCTCAGAGGCAATAGGCCTCATCCAGACCTATCGACTGCATCGTCAGCAACTGGCATCGGCCGAAGCAGCAGGGCTTCTTCTGCGCTCGCGCCTTGTCGACCTGGAAGTCCTCCATCTGGAGGGGCTGGTGACCGGTTCGTCACTGAAGGACTTGAATGCGATTCGCAACCAACGACAGGAAGCTGAGGGTGCGGCTTCGGGCCTGACGCGCATGCGCAACTCTTCAGTGGAGAGGCAGGGAGCGTTCAATCTTCAGGCTGAGGCGGTCGAAACCCGGATGTACCACGCCGAGTTGATGATTAACGACCTGCTGGGTCGACTGATGGGGGTGGAGGAGTATCTGCTGGGAGCTCGAAAGCGCGGCGAGCGAACTCGGGAGGAAGAGGTGGCGCTCCGTGCGGAGATAGACAAGGAGCGCGGTGTGCTGACCTCGATGCGAGACGATCTGCGCAAGAAGAAGCGCCGTCTTGAGCCGAGGATCTTGACCGCACGCTTGGCAAATCAGGCGACGGAAGGGGAGGGCGAAATGCGGGGGGATGCCCGCGAGTCCCTCACTGCACTGGAGCAACGACTCGGTCGCTTGAGGCGAAGCGTCAGCGGGTCTGGCGGGGACTTTCTGCAGCGCCTGGATAGCGCTAGGTCTCGGCTCTTGTCTCTGGACCGGGTTGCGTCGGATGCGCGCAAACTCATGGACCGAGCGGAGTCTGTGGAGATTGATGAAATCAAGGCCGAGGTCGACTTTCAGCGTCGAATGGTCGACTCGCTGGATACCGACAGTCAGCAAATCGCTGGGGCAAACACCGGCGTCAGTGGACGCATTGGTCGGCAGGCCTTCGTCAACGTGGCGACCTTTTACGAGGACATGCTGACCCGTGCGGATATGGGCGTCATCGACGTTTATTGGTACCGGAAGGAGTCCACATCGCTGGCGAAGAAGGAAACGGCCCGGGAACGCACGCGCCGGTTGCGGGGACTTCGAGGCTCTTTTGAGAGTGTCCTGGGAGACAGCCAGTGAGGCGCATCCTGTTTGTTGCAGGCCTGGTCGCTCTTGCCGGCGTGCAAGGGCCCACAGTGCTCCGCGCTCAGGAGGCTGAAGCCGCTGGCGGTGAGCAAGTGGCCTCCATTGGACGGAAGGCTCTCGAAGAGTTCGTCTGCGAGTATCCGCCGGTGGAGGAACTGGGTGAGGACACGGACTTCGACGAGAGTGAACTTCCCATCGAGTTGACAGGGGGGCGAGTCCTGCCCGGCGAGGGGGATGATGACGACTCCGCGGACGACGACGAAGAATTCATGGAGGAGGTCGATGAGGCTGAAATCCAGGCGTGGCGGGACGCAGCACAGCGCTTCAGCGCTCGAGCGGGCGAGTTCGCAGATGAGGTGAATCGCATCATTCGTCGCAACTATGAGGATGAGGTCAAAGAGCTGCGGGACGGCTACGACCGATTGCTGGGCGATGCGGAACTCGAGGAACGACGACTAAGGAAACTGGCGATTGAGGCCCACGAGAAGTTCGTCAAGGCGCATGCCTCGTCTCCCTATACGGCTCGCCGCATGTTCCGACTTGCGGAGCTGTACTTCGAGCAGTCTGAAGAGGACTTCCTGAACGAGTTCGAGGAATACCAGGACCTGGCTGATCAGTTCGATGCGGGCAAGGTCGAGTTCCTGCCCGAGCCTCCGCAGAAGGACTACAGGCGATCTATTGCTCTCTATAAGCGAATTATTCGCGACTTCCCGCAGTACACGGACCTGGGCGCCGTCTACTACATGATGGGCTACTGCTACAGCGACGATGCGAGTCGGCACCTGGATCCGGAGAGAGCAGAGCAGACCTACCGTGCCATGCTCGACAATGTACCGGTCAGTGTCTACCGAGCGCAGGCCTACTTTCGTCTGGGTGATCTCTACTTCGAAGAGAATCAAACGCGCCGAGCTCTCGCCTATTACAACGAGATCTTGAACGAGTTCGATCGCAAAGAGGCGGACTCGGCCTTGGAACCAGAGGACGAGCGCCTCTACGAGCTGGCGCTCTACAAGGTGGCTTGGGCCTACTACAAGATCGATGATCTGCCGGTAGCCATCGAGAAGTTTGTTGAGTTGATCGACTGGGCTGAGCGCAAGGAAGCGCGTACCGGTAAGGCCACAGATCTCAAGGGAGAGTCGATCCGCTACTTGGCGGTCTCATTCGCGGATCAGGCTGGGGAGATGGATGTCTCTCCCATCGAGTATGCGGGACGCCTGTTGACTCGTCTGGGAGAGAGACCGTGGTCGTACGGAGTGCTGAAGGAGCTGGCTGGAATTCTCAAGGATCAGGCTCGGTTCGAGGAGGCAGTCAAGGCCTATTTGTTCCTGCAAGAGCGCTATCCACTCAGTCCTGATGGCCCAGAGTTCCAGAACAACGTCATCGTCCTCTACAACAACCTCGCCGTGCCGGACCGTGACGCTGCAGCTGCAGCTCGTGTGACGCTGACGAATCAGTATGGCTTTGACAGCCCTTGGCATGCGGCCAACAAGAACAACAAGGACGCCATCGCGAAGGCGACGCAGTACATCCTCGAATCGTTGCAGTGGGTTGCTCTCACCTACCATGCCAAGGCTCAGGAAACTGCCGAGCCCATGGACTATGTCCTCGCTGCTCGTAAGTACGAGGAGTACTTGGAGCGGTATCCATTCGCTAAGAATGCGTACGAGCTCAGCTACAACCTGGCGGATTGCTATTTCTGGATCGGTGGTCAGGTATTTACCGACAACTCGGGGGTGACTGCGGTTGGCTGGGAGCGCGCCATCGATCAGTACTCCAGGCTCTTTGGCTTCCCCGAAACAGAGTTCCGTCAAGACGCCATCCTCGGGATCATGTTCTCCCTCAACTATCTCTGGAAGGAGAGAGAGGGAGATGTGAAGGCCAAGCCCGCGGCTCTCGCAAATGTCCAACCGCAGTTGGGTGAACAGGTGGACTTCTCCAAGCTGCCCCTGTCCACACTGACTGAGAGGTATGTGCGTTCGGTCCGGTGGGTGCAGCGTGAGGTCCCTGACTATCCGGACCTCGCTGTCGTGCTCTACGACCTTGCGGAGATTTACTTCTACAACAACTATCTGCGCCGGGCCCGAGCCATCTCCGAGGAGATAATCGCCAACTACCCCGAGACCGACTTCGCATCCTTTGCTGCGGGGCTGATCGTGGACTCGCATCGCTACACGGGTGACCTGCGCAAGATGCGGGCAGCAACGGAGCGATTCGCTGCCATGACGTTGGGCGAAGATCCAGACCTCGCAGCTTCGCGCAACGAGACCTTTGCCGCACTGGCTCGCGGCTCTCTCTTCAAGGAAGGCGAGCTGGCCTACAACGGGGACAATTATTCCTGCGCGCTTCATGCATTCATGGACTACTACGACCAGTACGGTGCCGAGGGTACCGACGAGGACATGAAGAACATCGACCTGGTGGTCTACAACTTGGCGCAGTCGTTCTCGAAGCTCGGCAAGACGGATGCGTCCAATCGATACTTCGAGCTCTTACTCGAGAGGTTCCCACGTTCGGTTCAAGCTCCGGCCACGTTCTGGAAGATGGCCAGCAACTACGAGCGTGTTCTCGAGTTGGAGAAGGCGGTGGGCTACTACGAGGATATCCTCAGCTATCACCGGGAGCACGAGGATGCAGCCAACGCGCTGTACAACGCCGCTTTCCTAAAGGTGGGGCTGAAGAGATTCGATGAAGCGGCCTCTGCGTATGAGAGTTACCACGACGACTACACGGACAAGGAGGACGCCAAGGACATTCTGTTCCGTGCTGCGGAGACCTTCGAGACTGCCGAGGACATCAAGAGTGCTCGGCGCGTCTATAAGAAATGGTTGAAGCTCTATGGCGAAGAGGATGCGGATCGCTGGGTAGAGACCCAGCGTAAGCTCGCGGACTACGCGCTGGCTGCCGGCAAGCGTCGTGAGGCCGAGAAGATCGTCCAGTTGATTTACGACTCGTACGAGAACATCAAGGCCGATCTCGGTGGCATAGGCTTGCGTATCAGCGCAGACATTGCCTTTCAGCCGCTGCTTGCCGAGTTCACCGAGTACGAGAAGCTCCAATTCCCCAACACAAAAGATCAGGAGGAGCTGCAAGAGGTCCTGGCCCAAAAGCTGGAGTGGAACAAGAAGATTGCAGCGGACTTGGATGGGTTTGTCGTCGAGTTCGCCGACTTCGAGTGGCAGAGCGCAGCTCTCTATTACAAGGCACTCAGCTTCAAGCGTCATGGAGAGAGTTGGTTGCAGGCTCCGGTGCCGTATGACCCCGATGATCCCGACGAAGAAGAATACTTCTACATCTACATGGATCAGTTGAGCGCTCGGGCGGAGCCATTCGAGCAGACGGCAGTCACGCTCTTCGAGACCGTCGTGGACTTCGCGAAGCAGAAGAAGCGTCACAACAAATGGGTGGATGAGGCTCTCAAGGAGCTGAGTCGTACGGATCCGAACACCTATCCGGTACCCAAGCCAGAGCGGTCTTCGGTCATTCCGTCAGACGTCTTCACTCTGCCACCGCTCATCGAAGAAGTGCCCGAGCTCTCGATGCGCAGCGATGACCAGCTCCAGCCCCGCCTTGCTCGAACGGAGCTACCGTGATGAGTCGGCTTGTGTCTCGCCTGCTTCCTGTGGCTCTCGGTGGCGTGTTGCTGGCCTCCTCGCAGCCTCTGGCGGCCTCTCCAGGACTAGGGGCAGCCCCCACCTGGGTTCCCACGGCCTATGAGTCGGGTCAGACCTCGGTCGAGGATGGCGACCTGCGCAACTCTGCAGAGGCAACAGAGCAAGGCTCGAGGTCGTCCGCTCAGGCTGGTGGCGGCGGCGCTGCTGGCTCTGCAAAGTCTGCTGCCGACCCTCTGGAAGGCGCTACGGTGGATGAGAGTGGTCGGTGGGTCTCAGCTGACGGCCGGCGTCAGGCTGTGGATCCCTACGGCAATCCGCTAGTGGACGCGGAGGGCAACCCAATTTGGGAGCCGAAGCCCGAAGAGATGGCGGTTCAGTTGTTTGAGGAAGCCATCATGCTCCGAAAGGGGATTGCAGGCTCCGAGCCAGACTTGATGGGTGCTGCAACACGCTTGAACGAGGTGCTCTCCGTCGTCCCCGACTTCCCCGGTGCCCGGTACAACCTCGCGCTCGTCCAGCTGGACTTGGACCTTCTCAGAGACGCTCTGCAGAACCTCAAGGTGGTCTCGGAGGCCAACCCAGACATGATCGGAGTCTGGGTGTCCCTGGGCATTGCGGAGGAGCGCAGTGGCGACTTCACTGCCGCGACCCGGGCCTTCTCAGCGGGCTTGGAGCGTGACCCGGCCAATGTAGACCTGCTGGGTGGCATGGCGCGTGTGTATCGAAAACTGGGCAAGCCTGAGTTGGCCGTGGACAAGGCCAAGGCGATCTTGAAGATCAACTCCAACAGTCTCGATGCCTACAACACGCTAGGCCTGGGCTATCTGGACATGGGTGAGCTGGACCTCGCTCGCTTCGTGTTCATGAAGGCGGAAGCATCAGTTCCTGGGGGCGATACAAGCTCCGCAATTCAGTGCAATCTCGGCCTCGTCCATTATCGAATGGGCAACGAGTTTGAGGCTGAGTTGCGTTTTCAGAAAGCTCTGGGTCTCAATGACGGGGACGTGGGCGCAATGGTCAACCTGGCCCACCTCAAGTTGGTGAACTTCGATTTTGATGGAGCCCGAGAGCTCCTGGAGGCCGCGCACCGCAAGCTGCCCGCCAATGTCCCTATTCAACTCAATCTCGCGGTGGCCCGGCGGGGCACCGATGACCTCGATGGAGCCGAGAGCCTCTACACTCAGATCGCCTCTGCCCCTGGGGAGTATCGCGACGACGCAATTCTCAACTTGGCCATTCTCCAGGGTGACTTCCGCAAGGATTATGAGTCGGCCATCGAGACCTACAATGAATACCTCGCGCTCATGGAGAGTCTCGGCGAGCCGGAGCCGGAAGACGGAGCGGTTCGGGGATATCTAAAGAGCGTGGAGAAGCTCAAGGCCCGAGCTGACAAGCGTCGCCAGCGGGAGGCGGACAAAGCCGCTCGGAAAGCTAAGAAGGAGGCTGAGGAGGCTGCTCGTGCGGCTGAAGAGGCCCAGGCGGCCCCACCGGAAGACGAAGCATCTGAGCCCTCGACTTCGGGAAGCGCCGAGGACTCGGCACCCTCTGACGCAGAAGGCACGGGAGTCGAGTGATGCTGGGAATGCCATCCACCTTGCCAAGGAACCGGAGCCTTCCCTATAATCCGGTCGGAATGCACAATAACGATGTAAAAACAGGGACTTCAGCCGGACTGCTCAGCATTCTGATTGTGGTGACCTTTGTCGTGTCGAGTCTCCTTCCTCTCGGGGATGCGGAGGCACAGCGCAAGAAGGTTGTGTTCGGTGAAGAAGAAGAAGCTGAAGTCGTCGAGGGCTATGTTCATAAGCCCGAAGTCGGCTACATCATTACGAGGCAGGAGCAAGAAGATCTGGAGACGCTTCAGTTGAAGGAGAGCTTTGCTCCCAGAATCGTGAGGTCGGTGGAAAAGGCTCCATTCTGAGCGAATTCGTTCCCACGGACTTCACGGACGCGAGATTTCAAAGTAAAAGGACTGCCTGATTTCAGACGGGGACACCCCAGATGATGTCGATTGCTAACAACTGCTCGTTCGGAGGCCGCCATCCTTAGTTTCATCCTTGAGTTTTTCTCCGCGGGTGGACCGTTCATGTACGTCATCCTTCTCGTCTCGGTTATTGCCGCGGCGACGGTGATTGAGCGGGCCTACATGGTCTTGTTCCGCTACAACCTGAACGGCGCTGCCTTTATGGCCCAGGTTCAGAAGTTGATCATGGCCAACAACATCGACCGCGCTATCAAGCTCTGCAATGCCGAGAGCAATGCGGCTCTTACGCGTGTTCTTAAGGCTGGATTGACTCGTGCCAACCGGAGCGCGATGGAGATTCAGAATGCTGTAGACGAGGCCACTCTGGAGATCATTCCCCAGATGCAGAAGCGTACGGCCTATCTTTCCATGTGGGCCAATGTCGCGACTCTGACAGGGCTGCTGGGAACGATCTCTGGTCTGGTCCAGGCCTTTAAGGCTGTGGGTGCTGCTGCGGCTGCCGACAAGCAAGAGATGCTGGCCAAGGGTATTTCCGTGGCCATGTACACGACTGCTTACGGGTTGGTGGTTGCTATTCCAGTGATGATTTGCCACTCGTTCATCTCGAACCGCACGGTGGGTCTGGTCGATGACATCGACCAGTACAGCGTGAAGCTGATCAACCTGCTCTCGGCGCGGCAGCGTGGGGCTCTGAAGGACGACGGCGGCGAGGGTTGAGCTGCTCGCTCGACTGAGTCCCTTTTGAGGAACTTTATCCGGCTCCCCAATTCCTCAGAGAGGGGAGCCGGACGCCGCGACGGAGAGAAGGACGCATGAGTAAAAGGCCATCTGATCGGCGACGGGCAACAGAGCAGGGCGAGATTGAACTGAATCTGCTGCCGTTCATGAACCTCATGACGCTGCTGATCCCGTTCCTGCTCTATTCGGCGTCATTTATCACGATCGCAGTGATTGATTCCTCGCTTCCGGCGATTGGGGCTCCCAATCCCGACAAGGAGAAAGAGAAGGACGAGAAGGTTCCCCTCAACCTCACCATTGGGATTACGGACGAGGGGTTCCTGATGAGTGGTTCAGCGGCTTCTCTAGGCTGCGGTCAGGGAGCCGATGCTAGCGAGAACACCTGCAAGCAAATCCCAAAGAGTGAAGATGCCGCGTATTGCGCTGAGACTCAGTGTGGTGGCGTGACGGACTCGGCGTGTGTCCCTGAGCCCACCTGTCACGACTTCAACGCTCTGCACGATGTCGTCAAGGAATTGAAGAACCCCCGCTGGGAAGGTGGCAAGCTCGTCACCGAGTACCCAGACGAAGGCAACGTCATCATCGCGCCCGACAAGGACATCCTCTATTCGGTGCTTGTGAAGGTGATGGATGCCACTCGAGAGACTGAGGCACCCACTGGCGGTACGGTGACAGCTCGAGTGAAGGGCCAGGAAACAGGCTCTGAGAGTGACTGCTATCCGCGCGTCTGCCTGTTCCCCTACGTGGTCCTCGCCGGCGGTGTTAAGTGATGGGACTTGTCTGCAGAACACGTGAGAGTTGGGCTCTTTTCGCCCGATCGGAGGCGGCAAACCATGGCTGTTAGTCGACGCAAGAGGCCTGCTGACGAAGGCCTACAGATCACCTCCTTGATGGACATCATGACCATCATCCTGGTGTTCCTTCTCAAGAGTTACTCCACCGAAGAGATTACGGTGGCACCTTCCGATGACCTCCGTCTTCCGAACTCCACTGCGGTTCTCAAGCCAGAGTTGGCAATTAGCGCGGTGATCTCCAAGCGCTCGATCACGGTGGACGGTCAAGAGATTGTCCCTGTGGAGTCCTGCCCAGCGTGCAGGATTAACGCCAATGACAAGCGAGGCAATCTCATCGTCCCTCTGTATGAGCGACTGAAAGAGTTGGCCGACGAAGAGAAGGCAAATGCCGAGCGCCCCGGCTACTCCCCGTTTACGGGTAGAATTCTGTTTCAGGTTGATCGGGACATACCCTTCAGTCTGGTGCGCGAGGCGATGTACACCGCAGGCCAAGCGCAGTTCGCTGAGTTCAAGTTCGTGGTTTACGGGCAGGAGGGCTAGCCGGCCCTCGAAATACTGGGGGAACCGGACGCTAAGGTTGTGAAGACACGGCGGTTCATGGGCATTGATCGGACTTCCCACAGGGGCCTCAGTGGCATGGCTACGGCTCGGTTGGTGAGCTAATGGCCAAGGGCGCAGCTACCAAGGGGAAGAAGGGCGGAGCGAGTCGGCGGAGGCAGCCTACTCGGCGTGTGGCTCTGGGGAAGATCCTACGCATTGGGATCATTCAGAGTGGCCGTATTGTGGAGGAACGCCTGATCCCGGCGGAGACCTCGGTCACAGTAGGTGATCACCCCAAGTCGATGGTCGTGATTTCTGGGGCCGACCTTCCCAACAAGAAGTTCGAACTGTTGGCTGCCAAGGGCTCCAACTACACGCTCCAGTTCACCGACAAGATGCACGGCAAGGTGGCTCGTAAGGGCGAGATCCATACCCTTGCCTCCCTGTCGTCCAAGGGCCCCGCAAAGAAGAAGGGGGCTTGGTACTCGTTGCCGCTGAGCGACGACAATCGTGGCAAGGTCTACGTCGGTGACTATACGGTCCTCTTCCAGTTTGTAACTCCTCCCCCTCAGCCAGCTCGGCAGCGACGCAGTGATTTTCGCGCTCTGCGCTGGGAGGAAATTGATTGGTTGTTCCTAGCGATCCTCCTCGTCTCTGCATTGCTCCACACCGCAACAGTGATCTGGATCGAGAGCCAACCGCCACCCAAGAAATTCTCACTCGATGACCTCCCAGACCGCTTCGTGAAGTTGGTCCTGGATGAAGAGGTGCCGCCTCCACCGGAGGAAGAGGTTGCCGAGGAAGAGGGTGAGGGGGACGAGGCCGCAGCCGAAGAGGCTCCTGCTGAGGAAGCCGCGCCTGAGCCTAGTGATGAACCTCCCGCACCAGCTGAGACCGCTGATGAGCGACGAGAGCGTATGGAACAAGAGGTCCAGTCTCAGGGGCTCTTGGCGCTCATTGGTACCGCTGGGGAGTCCTCCAGTGGGGACGCTGTAGCCGATCTCCTCTCGGACAGCCTCAATGAGAACGTCGGCTCAGCCCTGGCCAACTCGTCCGGCTTGGCTGTCGGGCGTCGTGACTCGGATGCTTCCGGCTTGCGTGGTGGCGGTGGAGGCGAAGGTGCTGCCGGGATGGGGCAGTTGGGTGGTGCCGGTGGTGGCAGCGGAGGTAGCGTCGCCAAGAAGAAGACGGAG
>PBPL01000083.1 GCA_002724675.1 Deltaproteobacteria bacterium
GAAACACCACAGTTCCCGACTCTGTCCACTCGAGAGCCGATGACGCGAGCGCATGCAGCACTTGTTGGAGGGGGGTTCTCGCTCCGAGGAGCCAGGTGGGAACGCCAGCACCGACTTCCAGTTGGAGCTCTAGGTCTCGGGCCTTCGCGACAGACCGATGGAACTCCACGACCTCTTCGATCAACAGCGCGGGGTTGAACGGCACCCGGCCGGTATCCGAGCCCGGCACCCAGCCGCCTGCGAGTCCACCATCGATGCGCCCCCAGAGAAGACAGAGGTAGTCCGTGGACCTGCTCGGCTCTTGAGTCTGCATGGGCATGGAAGAGAGAAGGACTGGAACCTTCCGGTCCCGGCCGAGGAGCAACAGACGCCCCAGGGATCGGGAGGGTGAGGGGCCAAGGGGGAGGATGTCCATGTCCTCGTCCTCGCAGATGCCTGGCAACTCCAAGAAGTCCTGCAAGTTCTGCCCGACGAGAGACTCGGACACCTGGCCCAAGAGCCGCTTCGCCGCTGCGTTCAGGAACCGGACCTCACCCTCGGGGGAGAGGATGAGTAGAGCGTCTGTCAGTGCGTTGAGGATGCTGCGCACCCGGTCGCGGGACACCACCTGAGCTGCAAGCTCCTCACCCAGGCTGTTGAGGCCCACGGCGACGCCGTCGAGGATCTCGTTCTCGCCGAGGACGGGTGCTGGACAGTCGAAGCGCAGCTGGGCCATGGACACGATCGACTCCGTGATCGCGTCGAACTGGTCCCCCTCACTCGGAGGCCTGTTGGCTTGGCCCAATGAAGCCTTGCTCACGTTTTCACTCCACACAGCTTGTTGGCTCTGCTCGTGCATGCCAGCCGCAAACCCTACGGGCTCTCATGCGGTCGTTTTCTTGTTGCCCTCGATACCCCTCAGATCGACGCGTTCAAGTGGCTCTGAGCATGCGCCTTGTCGCATCTGGCCTCTGTGATTGCAAGCGATCAGCGTCGAACAATAGCGTTCCCGATCCCGGCTCGCCACTAAAATTCCAAAGCAGTGTGCTGATTGGCTTGGCTGACAGCAGGTGACTCTGAGCTGCGATCTGACGGATGGGTAGTTGGCGTTGAGGTCTGCTCTCGGGGCTGGGCAGGGCTGCTACCCTCTGGGACCATGACCGGCGCCGCTGTGCCCATTTGCCCCAGTCCGTTCGACTCAGCCTCTGTGTCGGAGGACCTGCGGCCCTACTTCGCCGATCACTGCAGAGACGGGGTGTTCTTCAACCCTTGGGAGGTGCCCGCGGAGCCACGCTTCATGGCGTTCCTCAAGTGGCGCATGACCCGCAACCCATGGGCGCTGCAGAAGCGAACCAAGCCTCAGGCGGAGGTGCTCCCTGACGCCCTGGACCAGTTCCGTGCGCACCCAGCGAAGGGGCGGGTCGCGTGGCTCGGACACGCGTCGGTTCTTGTGCAATTGGATGGGATCACTGCGCTCATCGATCCGATCTTCGGCCGCACCGCTACGGTGATTCCCAGGTGGGCCCAGGCGCCGATCACAGTCGATGAGTTGCCCCATGTGGACGTGGTGATGCTGTCCCATGGGCACTACGACCATCTGGATGCGCCTTCGCTGCGGGCCTTGAGCAAGCGGTTTGGCCCCGACTTGCTCTTCGCAACTCCGCTGGGCCTCAGTCGGAGTCTCCCGGCTCGTTGTAGTAGGCGCGTGGAGCTGGATTGGTGGCAGTCCATTGGGCTGGGATCGCTCGAACTCCACCTGGTGCCGGCCCAGCACTGGCACAAGCGAACAATGACCGACACGAACCGCGCGCTCTGGGGCGGGTGGGTGCTGCGGGGCACAGGGACCGTGTATCACTCGGGCGACACGGGCTATTTCGGCGGGTTCCGAGCCATCGGCCACGTCTTTCCGCACATCGATGTGGCCAGCCTGCCCATTGGGGCGTGGGAGCCCCGTTGGTTCATGAAGGGGCAGCACATGAGTCCCCAGGAGTCGGTCCAGGCCCTTGTGGACATGGGTGCACGGGATCTCTTGGCGATGCACTGGGGTACTTTTGATCTGACGGACGAGCCCCTGGACGAAGGTCCCCGTGCTCTGACCTTGGCCCTCAAGGAGTTGGGGGTGGCGCCCGCGAGGGCCCACGTACTAGCTCACGGTGGTAGCCTCCCGATTCACTCCGGGGGGCCCTCCATTGGCATCGACGACGCAACGTAAGTGGCTGTTGCCTCCCGAGCTCCGTAGCCAACTGGCGGCCGAGCATCAGCCGGTGCGTTGGATCTATTGGCTCGATCTGCTGGTGACCTGTGCGCTTGCTTGGTGGCTGTTTTGGGTGAGCTGCCGGGCTCCTTTCGGTTCCTGGCTCTATGTGACATCGAGCGTGGCGGACATCCTGGTGTTCTTGCGCGCCGGCTACTTCATGCACGAGCTCGCTCACCGCAGTGAACGGGAACTGCCAGGCTTCTCTCTGGCGTGGAATCTCCTGGTAGGGATCCCCATCTTGCTGCCCAGCATGATGATGCTGGCTCACATGGACCACCACCGGCCTACTGCCTACGGGACCGATAAGGATCCAGAGTACGCGCCCATTGCAGGTTGGAGTCGCTTCCGGATGGTGCAGTCCGTGCTGGGCTTTGGGATGGTGCCGCTCTTGTTGCCGATTCGATTCGGTCTGCTTGGCCCGTTGTCCTTGCTGCATCCAAAGCTGAGGGACCACGTGGTCCGCAAGTTCTCTACCGTGGACATCAACGCCGCGTACAACAGGCCTCAGCCCGCTGGGGGTGAGCGACCCGTGTGGCTCTGGCAAGAGATCGCCTGCACGGTTTTCACCTGGGCAGCGCTGATCGCGACTGGACTGGGCTGGTTGGGCTTGTATGTGCACCTCCATCGCTTCGTCATCATGAGCGGCTCGCTGATGGTCAACCAGTGGCGAACCATTGTCATCCATCGATACGCCGGGACGGGTGAACCCATGGTGGGGAGCTCGCAGGTGCAGGACACTGTGACGTTCGGTGGGGGGGCCCTGAGTACGGGAATCGTTGCCCCTCTGGGCTCTCGGTATCACGCGCTACATCACGAACTGCCTACCGTTCCGTACCACGCACTTCCTTCGATTCATCGCCAGTTGCTAGAGATGGACGACTACCGACGTACGTTCTCGCCGGGCGTTGCCCGAACCTGGATGCGTATGCTTCAGGCGCGGTAGCGATTAGCGGGCTGATCGCATGAGTGACCGGGGGACAGATCACATCCTCAAGAGAGACTCTCGGGGGGTGGGTCCATGATGATGGAGCGACAGCAGTGCTCCTTCAGGGCCGGGTTCAAGTGCGAGTCGGAGACCTCTGTCTTGTCCCCACCGATACCGTCGTCAACGCGGCCGACTCGACTCTCGGTCGAGCGAGGCTTCCAGTCGCTGGCATTTTCCGCCAGAAGCACCGGAGTCTATGGCTCTCCGCAAGAAGCGGCGGCGGCGGTTGTGTCGAGTGCTCTCGTAGAGCACTTCGCGATGCCTCGGCACGTGGAGCAAGTCGTGTTGGTCTTCTTCAGCCAAGCGCAGGCTGACACCTTTCTCGCAGTCAGCCCATTGGCCTCAACTCTCGGCCACGCCAAGGCTCCTGGGGCTGACTGAGTCGAGACCGACGAGGTCAGTGACTCAGCGGGAGGACGTAGGCAGCACCAGCATCGGGCAGCAGGCCATCGGCCTGATAGCCCCCGACGATGGCGAAATGCTCGCCTCCCATGGTGCCGGTGGTGACCCACTCGCCCAGGTAGCTGTACTCGGCATAGCTCTCACCGCCAAAAGCAGCAGAGGGGAGCGCGCTCAGTCCGCTGGAGTCGTCGTTGACGACGTAGGGATGGAGTCGTGCTCCACCGGAGAGTGTGGCGCCCGAGGTGCTGCCTTGGGGGCTGCCTCCCATCACGGCGCCCATGCCGGTGCCGAGATAGTCCTGGATCAGCGCGACGCTTCGGCCGAACTGTCCTCCGTGGACCCGACCGTACACGATGGAGTTGAAGCTGCCGTCTCCGAAGGGCCAGAGGGTGGGCAGCTCGTCGGGAGCAGGGGCGGTGGCCGTGGGCAAGCTCTGCAAGTAGGCGCCAGACACCAACCAGGCTGCGCCGACCGTGTCTCCACCATTGGACACGTTGTAGCCACCAACGGCGAGGTCCGGGTAGCCGTCCCCATCCACGTCGCCGCCTCCAGCGAGGGACGAGCCGGCTCGCGCGTTGTTGTCGTAGGACACCAGGACCGCCCACTCTGGCTCGCTCGGGCAGTCGGGGCCTCCGAAACCTCTCACGTAGCGCACAGCCCCTTGGTTGTTCAGGTCGAAGTCCACCGTGTCGGCCCCAGTGGCGAACTCGTCGCAGTTGTCTCCGTCCAGGTCGCCAATGGCTGCCACGGAGCGGCCGAGGCCGTCACCTACCACTCGACCCACGAGCGTAGCGTCCGGCTCGCAGATCACCTGAATATCAGAGCCGCTGTGTGGCCGGCCAAACACGACCTCGACCATTCCGAAGTCATTGCCCTCGTCCGTGTCGAATGCCGGCGAGCCAATGACGAGGTCGCCCAGCCCGTCCCCGTTGACATCGAGGCCACCAGCCAGCGATGCCATCTGTTTTCCTGGATCTAGCCCGTAGTACACGAAGGCGGGTTCGGTGGAGGGTAGGCCGGACCAGACCCCCTGGAAGACAAACAGAGCTCCTGTGTTGCTGATGTTGCCTGGGCACTCATCTGGGTTGGCGTACAGGCTGCCGTCGAATGAGGCCGGTCTCGAGTCGGCGAGGGCGATGACGGCAAAGTCGGACGAGCCATCTCCGTCGAAGTCACCCGCGCCGCTCACTACGTGGCCGAACTGGTTGCTCCCGCTTACGGAGCCCACGTCTTCGATCTCGAGCACGGGGTCCACTTCGAAGCCGAAGGCGCCTCCCCGATAGAGGTAGACCGCCCCAGAGTTGATCTGTTCGGTGGCGCTGTCTTGGCGGGAGGCTCCAATGACGATGTCCTCGTAGAGGTCACCGGTCACGTCACCGACGAAGGCAGCGGATCGGCCGATCTGCTGCCCTGAGGGATCCCCTGGCATCTCGAGGCGCTGGGTCGTTGAGAGGAAGCCCGACACGAAGTGAGGGGCCCCCACGCGGAGGCCGTAGGTGTCTTCTCGGCCCGCGAGAACCAGAGTGTCCACCTGTCCCGTGCCTTCGACGTCTCCGATGGGGCCGATGAGCACCCCGAACCAATCGCCATTGGCTGCTCCGGCGATCTTGTGGTCTGGGAGCGCTGCTGGAAGCCCTCCATCCACGCCATAGAACACCGCCAGGGTGCCCGTGTTGCTCTCCCCGTCCAGCTCCTCGTCGTTGGGGCTCCCTACGAGGATGTCCGCGATGCCGTCCCCGTTGAAGTCGCTGATGGCTACGTCCGTGCCCACGTAGTCCCAGCTGTTGTCACCCACGAAGGTCCAGTCCATCTCGGTTGTGAGAATGAAGTCGGTCGCAGGCCCCTCGGAGGCGAAGTCCCGGCCGAGCACCAACCGCACGGCTCCCTGCCTCTGAGGGTTGCTCAAGCTCGTGTTGGACAGGTCTGTGTATCTCCACTGCCCCAGGGCAATGTCGTCGAGGCCGTCCCCGTTGACGTCTCCGACGGCCATGGTGCGCCCCAGCTGGCTGCTCGCTACATCGATCTCTTCGCCAGACCAGGCCACTGTTGGCCACTGCTCCACCCCATCGGCACTTCCCCGATAGAGGAACACCGCGCCGTCGCCGGAGGCGCTGGCGTCGGACGAGAACTCGTAGGCGCCAGCGAGAAGGTCGCAGTAGCCGTCCCCGTCCACGTCCCCGGCGGCGACATAGGAGCCGAGGCGAATGTTCGCCTCATAGACCCAGCCGCTGGACGAGGGCCTGGCCCCGTAGACCGTCTGATCGGGAAGGGCGGGGAGCCCGTCATCGCTGCCATGCATGATCCAGACAGCGCCTTGATTGTTGAAGAGCACCGCTTCGTTTCGGTCTTCATCTCGGAATGCACCGGCCGCGAGGTCGTCGATGCCGTCTCCGTTGAAATCACAGGCCACGAGGTGCTGGCCTAGGAAGTCGGAGCCGTTGTCCCCGCCATATTCGTAGGTGGGGGTCTCGGAGAATCCGGTGCCAGTCCCCAAGTAGACGCTGACACGTCCACTGTTTACGGACGTCAAGTCGCCATAGGGGGTGCTGATTGCCAGGTCATCGACGCCGTCGTTGTCGAAGTCGCCCAGGGCCAAGCCACGTCCCAGCTGTTCGTCCCAGGTGGTCCCAGACCACATCTGGGCGGGAGTTGCAGCGAGTCCGGTCTCTTCACCAAGCCACAAGTAGACAGCCCCTCGGTTGAAGCCTCCCACGTTGGCCTGCGGCAGCCCGAGCAGTGCGTCCGCGTGGCCGTCGCCGTTGATGTCGCCTGCGCCGAGGATCTCGCCAAACTGCACCTGATCGCCCACACGCTCGGTTGGCACGTTGAGTGGGGCCACAACGTCAATGGTGAGTTGGATGCTCTGCCCGGTGAAGTGATCCGTGACCGTCAAGGCTACGCGTCCGGCTGAGTCTCCCCACACCAGTCCATTGGTCCAGCTAGCGATCTCGGGGTCGTCAAAGGACAGATCGAGGTGCCCACTGCCGCCGTCGATCAGGAGCTGGTGGCTGCTGCCCACGGAGATCAGGATGTGTTCCGGGTCGGGAGTGAGGGTGGCGTCCGCCACCACGAAGACCTCCACATCCAATTCTTGCTCTGTTTCCAGGTCTACGAACCGGATGAGGTCCAGGCCGACGTCGGGCCCCGGAGTGTAGCGACAGTCCGCGTCGAGGCTACCGCCGGACTCGGACGTGACGAACGAACACTCGTAGGTGCCCGAGCCCTCCTCCACCTCATAGATAAACGCCTGGCCAGTGCCCAGTTGAATTGTCTGTGGGGCGACCTCCATCCAGTCCACTACATGGATGTCAGCGCTCGCGGACCCGTCGCAGCCCTCGTCGGTCAATTGAACTTGGTCCACGACGGCTGTGGTTGCGCCAGCGAGGTATGAGCCGGTCAGTGCGTTGATGACGGCCCCGGACGGCGCGTCGGTCAGCTCGAAGCGATAGTCGCCAGTGCCTCCCGACGCCTCGAGAACGTAGAGCCCCATGGGGACGGCTTTTCTGGCAACCACAGCCAATGAAGGCTGACAGTCCGAGGGCAGTGGGGCGCTGTCGTCGTCGTCACCCGGCTTGGCGGTTGCGTCATCGTCGTCATCGTCGTCGTCATCCCCTGAGTCGTCATCGTCGACGGGGGTTTCGTCGTCGTCCTCGGGGCTCGCGCAGGCGGGCGACCGGACGCAGTCCGAGTCCAGGCAGTCGATGATGTCATCCTGATCGTTGTCCACTCCGTCTTCGCACTCGCCCGGATTCTGCCCCTCCACCGTGGGCTCGTCGCAGGCTGCTGCCAAGCTGCTGACTAACAGCAGGAGGGCTCCCCGAGAAGCCACTGACCACCACACTGCTCTCCGAGCGTAGGGTGACTTGGCCGACATGCATCTGGAAGGTTCGTCGTGCGGAGTGCTCATCCTATGGCTCCCATTGCGCCGGGTCCCTGAACTCGGGCCAAGTCTGGGAGAGGCACCCACTCATGGCTTGCCCGCTACCCACCGGCTCGAAACGCATTATAGGGGCGTGAGGCACCGGGGGAATGGGAACTGTGGCCTCCTTGTGTGTCTGTCAGTTGGTGTCATAGACCTCGTTGTGGCCACGTTGGCTACGGTAGCCTCTATCCGTTGTGCCGATGGCGTTCTTGACTGCTGGAGCCCCATCACCTCTAGTGGGACCTGCAATGGCTCGTCTGCTCCTTGTTCTGTCGCTCCTGTGCGGGTGTGTCTCCGAGGAGCCGGATCCCATCCCGCCTCCTGCACTGGATCTGCCTCGCATGGGCTTGGCGCTGGAGCCATGGGTTGAAGTGCTCTACGAGGCGCCGGTGGAGCTGGCGGTCACGCTTCCTGGATTCGAGGTCGTGGTGGCTGCAGAGTCCGGGCTGCAGCGCATGACCCCGCTGCTCGAGGGTCCCGAGGACATCGAAGCCTCACTCGAGTCAGTCACCGGAATTGCCCAACTGGACGATGGACTCTTGCTCGTGTCCGACGCTTCGGGTCTCCACACTCTCGGGCCAGACGGGCAGGGAGCCTCGCCGCTCAGCGAGCTGCTCGTAGCGGAGGATGTCCGTGGCCTCTTGACGACGCCGGGGCCCGAGATGGCGGACCTCTGGATCGTGGGTTCGACCGACCTGCACCGATGGCGGGATGGGTACTTGTATGCCGTTCGTCCTGGCGCCGAGTCGATGCCAGATGCCCGGTTGGCATGGGGGCCGGCGCTGGACGGTTCCCCCGCGCTTTGGGCGGCCACTGACGACAGCCTTCTCGCTCTCCTGGACGTGGGCGGAGGCCTGGAGGCACGGGTCGAAGACGGCGAGCTGGTGCCCACGGGTCTGGCCGTTGATGGCTACGGCACGGTCTGGGCGCCGACCGATGGTGACCTCTGGAGTCGCACGATCGATGGTCAGCGTCAGACGGTCACACTGCCGGTGGTCGTCCACGATGTAGCTTCTGGGGCCGGGAGCACCGATCTGTGGCTGGCGACAGACGAGGGCTTGTGGCACTACGCACCCGAGACGTTTCGCCCTGTCTCTGGAGTGACAGTTGAGCGGATGCTGGGGGTCGATGGAGCGGGTCGGGTGCTCGTGGACACCGGTGACCAACTGCTCCGGGTGGCGTCGAGCCGAACGGTCTTGTTCGTGGGATTGGCCGACGGTGACACGCTGGATGAGGCGATCGATGTTTGTGTCGTGGCCAGCTGGGCTGAAGGCCTCGAGGGCTTGACAGTCCTTTCTGATGGGGAGGCTGTGGAGCCTACGTCGACTGATCCGCTCTGCTTTGGGCTGGACCCAGAGTTGCTCGCGGACGGTTCCCACGACCTCGTCGCGACAGCTCAGTACACCGACACTGAAGTGGAGGCCTCGCTGTTTTTCTCTGTGGGAGAGTTCGTCCCCCCCACGTGGACCGACGACATCGAGCCCTTGTTTCAGGCGGAGTGTGGGCTATGCCATCGGGCCGAGCAAGGCTCTGTGACTGTGGGTGGAGGACGGCCCCTGGACACGCTCGTGGCCTGGCAAGCAGACATCGATTTGATCCTCGAAGTGCTCGAGGATGGACGCATGCCTCTGAATAATCCCTCGCTCAGTGGCGATGACATTCGTACAATCGAAGACTGGCGAGCCGGAGGCTTCCTGGAGTGATGTGTTGAGAAGGGTCTTGGTCCTACTGATTTTCTGTGTCCTCGCGGGGCCCCGGACTGCTGCGTCCGACCCGATCGGGCTGGACCAGGTGTGCCCCGATGACGACCCGGAAGTGAGCCTCACCCGACACCTTCGTGAGCTCAGCCTGGATCTCCGAGGCACCGTCCCGACGGTGGAGGAATACGAGGACGCCATCGCCCAGGGCGAGGTCCCCGAGAGCTTGATCGACGAGTGGTTGGCGAGCCAGGAGTTTGTGGATCGGACGGTTCGCCGTCACCGAGCGTTGCTCTGGAACAACGTGACCAACATCGACCTGTTCAACAACAGTGTCGTGCTGTCCGGGAACGGCAACAACACCCCGTATTGGCGTCGAAACCCCGCAGTGTTCAGCCGCGGGGAGAGGGTGCCCTGTCTGGATGAGCCCGCCCAGTGGGACGACGAGGGGCGGATCGTCACGACCCTTCAGGATGACGGCACCCGCCTCGAGGGATGGGTCGATGTGGCGCCGTATTGGGCTCCCGAGACCACAGTCCGTGTGTGTGCCTTCGACGCCCAGGAGACCCAGGTGTCTGCCTCGGGGACGCAGTGTGCCACTAGTGATGGCTTTGGCGACCCGGGGTGTGGCTGTGGGCCCAACTTGGCGTGGTGCCGGGGCAACGCCATGACGGTTCGCCCCCTGATGGAGGCTATGGGCCGTGATGTGGAGCTCCGCATCGCGGACATCCTGGCTGAGGACGGCTCCTACCTCGACCTGTTTACGGGTCGGGTCGCCTATGTGAACGGACCTCTGACGCACTTCTGGAAGCACCAACTCAATGTGCCTGCGGGGATCCGCATGACTCCCTCTCCCATTCCGGTAGAGCAGCTGCCTGACTTGGAGTTTACGGACGTGGACACGTGGGTTCCGATCCAGCTGGGCCAGGAGCACGCAGGGATCTTGACCAGTCCCGCCTATCTGCTTCGCTTTCAGACCCGGCGCTCGCGAGCCAATCGCTTCTTCACCGCTTTCATGTGCCAGCCGTTCCAGCCGCCGGACAGTGGGCTAGAAGCTTCGGATGATGAGTCGTCCTACAGTCTCGACCTGCAGCAGCGAGACGGCTGTAAGTACTGTCATGCTCTGCTAGAGCCCAGCGCTGCGTATTGGGGGCGTTGGCCGGAGACGGGTGCTGGATACCTGAACCCGGAGGAGTTCCCCGGGCTGCGTGAGGACTGTCATCGCTGCGCCACCTCCAGTCTCAGCTGCAGCGACGCCTGCAACACCTACTACCTGACCTCGACGCTGACGCCCGAACAGACGCCTTACCTGGGCATGCTGCAGGCGTTCGAGTTCCGCCGCGAGGACCACGTGCCCAACATTGAGGCGGGGCCCAAGGCGCTGGCTCTGAGCGTTGCGGTGGACGGGCGGCTTCCCGAGTGTGTGAGTCGGACGGCCGTATCCTGGCTGTTGGGCCGGGACGTGCTCCCGGAAGAGGAGCCTTGGATCGATGAGCTGAACCGCTTGTTCGTTGCGTCCGACTTCAGCTATCGCACCCTCATAAAGCGCATTGTCGAGAGCCCTGTGTATCGGACGGTCCAATGAGACGCCTAGCGACGTGGACGTTGTTCGTTGTCCTGGCGGGTTGCTCGCAGGACGAGCCTGCCGTGCAGGCGCCGACGCCCGCCCCCGAGGTGGTGGTGGAGCCGGACGCGAGCCCGGTGACCATGCTGCCCGAGGGACACGCGTCCATCACGCCGGCTCCACCTCCGGCGGACGAGGGCATTCGCGCCCGTCGACGCATGGACATAGACCAACTCAACGCGTCGCTTCGCCAGGTGACAGGCGGAATCGGCTGGACCGAGGGGGAAGGAGAGGACGAGGTCGATCTGTTCGAGGAGCTCTCTAACACCCTCGGGCGGCCCGACTTTATCCAGATCACGTCCGAAGATCTGACCCCATCGTTGCTCTTCGAGAAGTTCCTAGGCGATGCAGCCCGCAGCGTCTGTCAGAAGCTGGTGGGCCGCGAGACGGGCGAGGAGCCCGGCGAGCAGGTCTTCTTTGTGCACGTGGACCCCGAGGACACGATCGCGACGTCGGCTGATGCCATCGAGGCCAACCTTCGATACTTGCTGCTGCGCTATCACGGGCAGCAGTTGGACGAGGGGGACTCTCGCCTCGAGCCGTGGAGTTGGTTGTTCGAATCTACGGTGCACGTGTCGGGTAGCCCCGCTGTTGGCTGGCAGGCAGTGTGCGTCGGCCTGATTACCCACCCGGACTTTTACAGCTACTAGGAGTGACCGTGAGCCGCTGGTGCAAACCCAATCGACGACATTTCTTGAAGGCAAGTCTGTTTGCCGGGGGAGCTGCGTTGGGTGGCATGGGCCTAATGGGTCGTTTGGCGCGCGCGGGGCTCGACGGGGTTCCGTCGGATCGCAACTACATCTTCTGTTACTTCCGTGGGGGCTGGGACATCCTGTTGTCCTTGGACCCGCGGGATCCGTCCCAATTCCACGCGGGCAACGTGGGGGACACGCTCATCTTGCCGGGCTACGAGTTGCTGGATGCAGACGACCACATCTACGAGCCCTTCGTCACCTCGTCGGGCATGTTGGTGGGTCCTTACATCGGTGACCTGGCGGACCATGACTCCAAGCTGGCCATTGTCCGGGGCATGAGCATGGAGACACTCACCCACGAGGCAGGTCGTCGTCGGTTTATCACCGGCAAGGCCCCCAGCGGACTCCAGGCGCGTGGCTCTGCGGCGTCCACTTGGTTGGCGGCAGGGATCAGCGGAGGGGAGGCCATTCCCAACCTGTCCATTCAGGTGGAGTCCTTCAACCGAGACTTGCCCAACTCCGCCTCAGCGCTGCGGGTGGGCAACGTCCCAGATCTCGTCCGAACCCTAGAGGTTGGCCCCAATCAGTTGGGCATCCTCGAGGAGCGCCAGATCGATGAATTGCTGGCCCAGTCCGCTCAGTGCCCTTCGGCGCAGCGCTCGTCCCTGTGGCAGGCGGCAGAGAGCTCCCGTCTCTCTGCAATGGCCACAGTGGAGGATGACCTGGCGTCGCTGTTTGATTTCCAGGGGGACGGCTCGGGAATGAGCGAGGTCCGCGACCGCTACGGCATCGCTGCCAGTGGGGGAGGCGCGCTCCAGACCCCGGAGGCCCAGGCGGCGACGGCGGTGACAGCCATCACGAGTGGCATCAGCCGCGTGGCGACCATCCAGGTGGCCGGTGGTCTCGACACCCATTACGACGACTGGACCCGAGATCAGGGGCCCACTCAGGAGCGAGGCTTCAACGCAGTCGCTCGTATGGTCGAAGATCTCGAGAGCAGATCATATGGCGACGGGACCACTTGGCTCGATCACACCACCATCATCGGCTTCAGTGAGTTCGCTCGCACGGCCCTGGTCAACGCGCGCGGCGGTCGAGATCACAGCCTGACGGGTGCCTGCTTCCTCATTGGTGGGAACATCCAAGGGGGGCAGGTGATCGGTGCCTCCTCCGATGTGGCCATGGGGCCGACGACCACAGACCTACACACGGGCATGACCTCCGATGCGGGTGAGGTCATCAATCCGGAGCACGTGCTCAGGACCTTGATGTACGACGCTGGGTATGAAGAGGACGAGGCCGACTTCCGGGTCGATCCCATCTGGAAGTTGCTCGCCTGATTCCGGGGACGCTGTCGCGTCCAATGCACACACTTCCGCTGTCTTGCCTGGGCCCAGTCTTGCCTCAACGGTGCCAGACCGTCTGGCGCGACCACTTGCCAGGCTCTTTGCTGCCGGGCAGCACCTCGCGGATGTAGTAGTCGATTCCTCGGCGCTGTTTCCAGTCGCGTGGATAGCCCAGGGCGACCTCTTCGAAGCGAACGCCGTCGCGCCAGTCGGTGGAGCGCATGTGCAGGTGGCCCGACACGACCGCCTTGGCTCGCCACTTGATGTGCCAGTCTTCTGTGGCCCGGGTTCCGCACCACACACAGAACCGGGGCACCCGCGGGAGCCGTACGAGGTCGAGCCTGAGCTGAAAGTGGTTCACCAAGACGGTAGGGACGTCAGGGGGAAGTTGGGCCAGCCGTTCTTCCGTCACGCGAAGCCGGTCATGACACCACGCTTCGCGCGTGGCGTGGGGTGAGGGACTCAAGTAGAACTCGTCGGTGCAGACCACCCGGTGCTCTGCTGCCCAGGCGAGGGCTTGTTTCTTGTCCATGCCGTCGGGGCAGAAGGTGTAGTCGTAGAGCAGGAAGAGGGGCGCGATGTAGCAAGGTCCACCCTCACCCTCCCACAAGGGATAGGGGTCTTCAGGAGTCAGGACCCCGTACTCTCGGCAGACCTCGATGAGGTGCTCATAGTGGGCAACTCCCCGGCGCTCTGAGCCGGCCTTGGTCCAGAGTTCGTGATTGCCAGGGACCCAGACCAGTTGCTTGAACCGGGGCTCGAGCGTCTCGAAGACGAAGCGAAGGTCCTTCTCGTTGTCGCCCAGATCTCCCACCAACAACAGCCAGTCCTCTGGGCGCGCTCCCATGCTGAGAACGGCCTCGCGGTTCGCCTTGTGGCGCACGTGGAGATCGGAGATCGCGAGGAGCTTCACCTGGAAGTCAGAGCCTTGGATTCACTGACCTCAGGAGGTCAGCGCATCGCGGTAGGCATCCTCTCGGAATCCAACCAATACGGTGTTGCCCACGTCCAGCAGAGGCCTCTTGATGAGCATGCCATCGCTGGCCAGAGAGGCTAGAGCGTCGTCGTCGGAGGTGGAGGCGAGGCGATCCTTCCAGTTGCCCGCGCGATACGACTGTCCGGCGGTGTTGAACAGCTTCTTGAGGGGCAGGCCCGAGCGGCTCCAGAGATCCTGCAGGACTGGGGCCTCCGGTGTGGCCTCCACAAGGTGGACGCTGGTGTAGGCAATGCCCTGCTGTTCGAGCCAATTGGCGGCCTTTCGGCATGTGCTGCACTTGGGGTACTGGTAGAGGGTGACGGTCATGGAGACTCCTGGCTGGGTGGTGTCGAGTTCGGGTCTTGGGCTTCGATCTTGGGCATGCACAAGGGGCAAGCTGCGCTCAAGGCTCTGTGTCTGGGGATAGGTGGCGGTGTGTGAAGCTGCGGCCTGCGTCGCCATAGTCGCCGGCACCTTGGCCGCTGCCACGCAGCAGCCAGCGGGTCGTGAGCAAGCCATCGATGCCCACGGGTCCGCGGGCGTGGATGCGCGACGTGCTGATGCCCACCTCCGCGCCGAGACCGAAGCGAAACCCGTCGGCGAAGCGAGAGCTTGCGTTGTGGAACACCGAAGCCGAGTCCACCTGGTCTAGAAAGTTGTCGGCGGCCAGCTGGTCGTCGGTCACGATGACGTCGGTGTGACCGCTTCCATGAGCGTGAATGTGATCGATGGCTTCTTGGGCGTCGGTGACTGTCTTTACGGACAACACGAGGTCGCCATACTCGGTGCGCCAGTCGTCATCGGTGGTCGGCTGGCAGTCGTCGATGACAGCGGCTGTCCGAGGGCAGACTCGCACTTCGACGCCGTGGCTCGTGAGCGCCTCGATGACCGGCGGCAGCTGGGGCAGGAACGCCTCGTGCACGAGCAAGGTCTCGGTGGCGTTACAGGCGGCGGGGTAATCGCACTTACCGTCTACCGCGATGTGTGCGGCCATCTGGGAGTTGGCTGCAGCGTCCAGATAGAGGTGGCAGACCCCTTCAGCATGTCCGAGCACTGGGATGCGGGTGGAGCTCTGGATCGACCGGACGAGCTCGGAGGAGCCCCGCGGGATCACGAGGTCGATCAATGCGTCCTCGTCCAGCAGCGCAGTGGCAGCCTGGCGGCCTTCCACACAGCACACTGCATCGGGAAGAAGCCCCTCGCTGGACAGGGCGTCTCGCAGGCAGTCTACGAGGGCGCGGTTGGAGTGCAGCGCCTCACGGCCACCCTTGAGCAGCACGGCGTTGCCGGATCGAAGGGCCAATGAGCCAATCTGGATGACCGCATCCGGTCGGCTCTCGAAGATCACCAGCAGCACGCCCAGTGGGCTCCGCACCTGGCGAAGCTGGAGCCCTTCGTCCAGCTCGGTGCGTCGCAAGACGGTTCCGAGGGGATCTTGGGTCTCGGCCAGTTGCAGCACCCCGGCGCGCAGCCCGTCCAGCTTGGACTCGCTGAGGCCAAGGCGCTTTTGCAGGGGCATAGCGAGCCCTTCGGCCGCCGCCGCTTCCAGGTCCTGGGCGTTGGCGGCGAGCAGTTGGCCTCGGCGCTCATCGATCAACTGTGCCAGCTTCGAGAGCACAGCTGTCCGCCGTTCTGCAGAGCAAGTGCCCAGGGCGCGCTGGGCCTCGCGAGCCAGTGTGGCCTGAGTCCTCGGGGACAGTGGGTCGTCGCTTGGACCGTCAGGGCGGCTCATCATGGGGGCTCCTCTTGGGTGCTGGTCGCGACGGGTACCTCCGAGGCGGTGGGTGGAGACAGCAGGCCGTCCAGCACCAGGTTTTCTCGGCGGACCAGCCGACTGGGGCTGCGTGGGATACTGTCGGCTCGGCCACCAACCCAGGTGCGCGCACTGGCGTCATCGCACTGGGCGATGCCACGGCCCACGTGACGGCCACCGGGGCCGACCAGCTCGACGATGTCTCCTCGCCGGAAGGAACCCTCGACCCGGCTGACCCCTACCGGCAGCAGTGAAGCGCCCCGGTAGCGCAGGGCGTCCACCGCACCCTGGTCGAGGTGTAGGGTGCCCTGGGGCGACGCCGCGAAGGCGATCCAGCGCTCGCGGGCCGTGAGCCCGGGCAGGGCAGGGAACCAGGTGCCCCGCTCTGCCCCAGCGAGCACATCGGGAAGCGCCTCGCGCTCCCGCCCCGATGCGATGACCACCTGGCAGCCGCCGCGAGAGGCGAGTAGAGCGGCAACGACTTTGCTCTGCATGCCGCCTCGCCCACCTCCCGAAGGGCCTCCAGCGAGGGCTAGTAATCGGTTCTCGTCGGTGCTGTCGGCTTGATGGAGCACTTGCGCGCTGGGGTCTTGGGCGGGGTCACCGTCGTAGAGGCCGTCCACGTCGGTGAGGAGCACCAACAGGTCGGCTCCTAGCTTTGATGCCACCAGGGCCGAGAGGCCATCGTTGTCGCCAAATACGGGCCGGCTCTGGTCGTCGGTGAAGGCCAGTTCGTCGGTGGCGACCACGTCATTTTCGTTGATGATGGGCACGACCCGATGGCGAAGCAGGTCGGTCAAGGCGGTGCGCAGGTTGAGATAGCGCTCGCGGTTCTCGAAGTCCGATCCAGTGAGGAGCACCTGGGCGCACACGAGGTCTCGTTGTTCGAAGCTCTGCTGGTAGAGCCCCACCAGCCGGCTCTGGCCGACGGCGGCGCAGGCCTGACGCTGGGACAGCTTGCGTGGGGCGGCTTCCAGTCCGAGCGTCTCCACACCGAGACCCACGGCACCCGAGCTGACGATGAGCACCTCGCGGCCGTCCTGGAGCAGATCGGAGGCAGCCTGAACGATGGCGTCCAGCCGTCTCCGTGCGAGCCCCCCGTCGTCGCGGGTGAGGACACCGGTTCCGACCTTTAGGACGATGCGTCGGGCGGCGGCGACCTCGGGTCGCTGCGGCGAGGCGGACAAAGACATGAGCAGGATCGAGTCAGAGGTTGAGTGTGGTGGTGATGAACGAGCTACGGACCCATGTCGCAGATGTCGGGGATCCCATCTCCATCTGCGTCGTCGCGTTCTTCGCACTGGTTCGGTATGCCGTTGCCGTCGCTGTCGGGCAGGCTGGTGTCGGGCGTAGAGCTGATGGTCAGTTGGTACGGCACACCCGGATTGCCCGTGTCGGCGAACGAACCCATGTCGAGGCGGATGTAGTGGGTGCCGTCGCAGTTGGCCGTGACCTGAATGGTCTGTGGGCTGTGTTGGCCGAGCGTGAAGCCGGTGTCGGGGGTTAGGCCACCGTTGAAGTCCATGGACAAGACGACAATTCCGTTGATTGCACCCTCGGCCGTGTCGAACTCAATAGTGGCCTCGATGAGGTCCCCGCAGGTGACCGGGAAGGAATACCAGTCCGCATCGCCGGCCGTGGCGTGGGGATCGGGGCAGTTGATGCCATCGATGGTCATGGCTGGAAAGGGGCTGCTGGTTCCGAGCGGATAGGCGGAAGCCTCCACATCATTCTCTTCGTAGAGATCGTCTGCCGGGCAGGCGAGCACACCGCTCGCTGTGGTGTCGTCATCATCCCCCGTGTCGTCGTCGCCCGTGTCGTCATCGCCGGTGTCGTCGTCGCCCGTGTCGTCATCGCCGGTGTCGTCATCGCCTGTTTCGGCGTCGCCCGAATCGTCGTCGTCAGTGGAATCGTCGTCGTCGCCTGTGTCGTCGTCGCCTGTGTCGTCGTCGTCGTCGTCATCGCCTGTGTCGTCGTCACCTGTGTCGTCGTCGCCTGTGTCGTCGTCGCCGCTGTCGTCATCGCCAGCGTCATCGTCGTCGTCGTTCGTGCGTGTGTTGCAGGAGACCTGGAGCAACAGGGCTACTCCGAGCAGGGTCATCAGGGCAAGCGAGCGAAAACGGTTCATGACGGCTCCTCCGCGTTCGGTGACAGTGGCCCTCTGGATCCGAGCACCACAGCAGCGGTGCGCGGCATCCTACCGCAGTGGGCCCTCATGTCTGCGGCAGAGATGGTTTCAGTTGGTGCTATCTGGAGGCGGAATGCGGGCCGGCTGCTGCTCGTCGCCGGCTGCCCAGAGTGCCAGACCCTCTGGATCTCGATGACCCAGGATGACGTCGGCTGTTGCTAAGCCCATGGCAGCGCCGAACTTGAAGCCATGGCCCGAGAAGCCGGCCAGGATCCAGGCCTTGTCGCGCTCCTGGATGATGAAGCGCTCGTCGGCGTGGACGGTGTAGAAGCACGATCGGGCCTCTCGGAGGCGGTAGCGCTCGAAGTCCACCAGGCGATTAGCGCACAGCTGGAACACCGCTTGGCCTTCAGCGTCGGTGGGGTCTCGTTCCTGGCTCGGGGCTCCGGTCAGGCTGAAGGTGTGGTCCCCGATCTTGGGCCCGTGACCGTCCACGTCGGGGACGGAGTAGAAGCCCGACGCCGAGCCGACATCCAGGATCATGGGTGTATGGCGCCAGGTGTCGCGAAGCTCGGGCGGGGGCTCGATGTACACAACCACTTGTCGCGATGGCTGAACGGGCAGCGGGGGCTGGGTCACCAGCTCGCCGGTCCAGGGGCCCGCCGCTACCACGATCCGGTCCGCCTCGAGCCGCTCCCCAGTGCCCAGCCGCAGGGATGGCGAGGCGGGGTCCAGTTCGACCACCTGCGTCTGCGATCGGAGGGTGACGCCCCGAGAGTCCAGGTCTTGGCGAAGAGCAGTCAAGATGCCTTGGGCCAAGAGGGCGCCTCCACTCTCCAGATACAGCGCCCACTCCACATCGTCGCAGCGCAGATAGGGAAATCGCCTGGACACCTCGTGGCGGCTCAGGACGCTGTGCGGCACCCCCAGGAGATCCAGCGTGTCCCGGGAGTCCGTCGTCCACCCAGCCCTGGCCCCCTCGAGGGCCAGCGTGCCCGTGGGTCGGTAGTAGCTCTGACCCAGGTCCTTCCAGAGGATGTCCCAAGCTCGGTAGGCCTCCTCGACCCTCCGCGCATAGCCTGCTGAAGCCCCGTAGGGATAGCGGATGAGGCGGTGCCGGTCGCAGGACGATCCCAGCGGGTTGGGGATGCTTCCCTGATCCAGGACGGTCACCGTCGCTCCCGAGCGAGCGAGCGCCCAGGCGGTCGATAGACCCATGATCCCCGCTCCCACGACGGCGACCCTCATGAGCTCGAAGCTCCCGTGGGCTTGGCCTCACCAAAGAGTCGGATGAGCGCTGGGAGCACGAACAGGTCCGACAGCATGGCAACCAGGATTACGACCGCGCCCAGCATGCCGAGAATGACCATGGAGGGGAATGAGCTGAGGCAGTTGGCGGCAAATCCAGTGCTCAAGAGGATCGACGTGATCACGACAGCGCGTCCCGAGTGCAAGACAGAGCATCGAAGCGCCTCCTGCAGTGTCTGACCTTTGCTCCGCTCTTCCCGGTAGCGGCTGACCAGGTGGATTGTGTCGTCCACAGCGATTCCCAGGGCGACGGTGAACACCACAGCGGGTGTGGGGTCCAGGATCCACCCCATGGCTCCCATGAGCCCGTAGCCCACGACGAGTGGAAGGCCATTGGGGATCAGGCAGATGAGCGCCATGCGCAGGTCGCGGAGGAGCAACAGGATGATCAGCGTGACCGCCACGAAGGCGATCAGGAGGCTGTCGCGGAGGTCGATGGTGACATTGTTGATGCCCCGGTAGGCCACCCATGGGGTTCCAGTAACTCGGGCCGTCGTGTCCTTGGGGACCGCTTGCATCGCTTGGTCCAGATCATCGCGCAGGGCCTCTGCCAGCCTCAGGAAGGCGTTGCCTCCGTCGTCTCGAGTGCGCAGCACCATGCGAGCCCGGCTGAAGTCAGACACGTCCAGCATCTCGGCCAGCAGGGGGGAACTCTCGGCCAGAATGAGCAGCTGGGCGACCTGGGCTCGCGTGTCCGGAATCTCCCGTGTGCCGGTCACCGCTTGTTGGAGGCTCGCGATGAACGTCTGTGGACCTGTGACGGAGCGGACCTCGGGGCGCTCGAGGGCTCTGTCACTCATGTCCAGTAGAGCCCGCAGCAACTGGGGCTCTTTGAGGGCTCCCTCGGGGCCCTGGATGTCGACCTCTAGGCCCAGAATGCCGCCCAGGTGTCTATCTGCTGCTCGGTTGGCCTCGGTCGTCTCGTGGCCGGGGCGGAGCATGCCGGTCAGCGTGTTGTCTACCTCTACGCGGAACCCCATGCTGATGCAGAACACCAGGACCAGTGCCGTCACGGCGAGCACTCTTCTTGGTTGGTGGATGGCGATGTCCGCGCAGCCCAACAAGAGGCGGTCCGCGCGCGTGTAGGCAGTGGCTCGTCCCGCCTCCGGAACCGCTCCCCGCGCGCAAGACAGCACCAGCGGAATGATGAGCAGCACCGTGGCGTAGGCGAGGACGATGCCCAAGGCCGCGTACAGTCCGAAGTTGCGCAGCACGGGCATGCGGGCCACGTAGAGGGACAAGAAGCCGATGCCAGTAGTGGTGGAGGTGAGAAAACAGGCGACGCCGATGCGGCTGATGGCGCGTCGGATTGCCTGGGACCGAACCTCCGCGGTGAGGGGCATGCCCGGCGGTGCCAGCCGGCGGGCTTCCTCGTGGAAGCGACTGACGAGGTGAATCGCATCGGCGACGGCGATGACCGGCAAGAGGGTGATGTAGCTCTGGTTGAGGATGCCGAGGGGTTCCCCGGCCATGCCCATGACTCCGAAGACCATGGCTGGCGGGACCAGGGCCGCTGCGCCGCAGGCGAACAGGGCGTGTGCCCTGCGAAACAACAGCAACATGAGAATCGTCAGGACGACGAGGATGACCGGGAACATGACCAGTTGGTCCTCGAAGATGACATCGAAGAAGTCGGAACGGACGGCGGGAATGCCGGCAGTCACCAGGTGGATGCCATCACGGCCCTGGAACGAGCCCAGGTGTTCGCGCAGTGTCGCGATGGGTGCTCGGATCGCCTGGATGTCATCGCCGCCGATGGCGAGCTCGACGGCCAGGGAAGCCGCTTGGCCATCCTCTGACAGCAGGAACGGCACGTGCACTGGGTGCTGCAGCAGGTCGTCGCGCCAAGAGCGGTAGCTTGGATGGTCGGGCGGCTCGTCGGGGACGGTCTCGATGACGGGGCGAAGATCGAGCATGCCGGGCCCATCACCCAGGATCCGGGGTGCCTGGGTCAGGCTGGCCACGGAGGCTACGTCCGGGTGTTGGTCGAGCAGGAGTGTCAGCTCGTCTAGGGTGCGAAGGCGATCGGGAGTCAGGAGGTCGCCCTCGTCCACCGTGGCGACCACCAGGAACACGGAGTCGTCATGGCCCCAGTAGTCCTTGAACGACTCCAGTCGCTCCAACTCTGCGTCCCCCGCGCCGAAGAATGCCTGCACGCTGAAGTCGGCTTCGAGGGACACTCCGCCATAGCTGGTCGCCGCAAAGGCTACGAACAGCGCGAGGGCCCAGGCGAGTCGATGGCTGAGCACCGTACGAGCGAGTCGATCAAACACGAGGCTGCTAGCATGCAAACAACCTCGCAGGAGAGGCAAGCCAGCCATGTTTGTTGACCAGCCCTTTCGTTTACTGAAGCTCTTCTTTCTTGCCTCTGTGGCATCCGTCCTCGTCCTTGCCGGTTGCGAGGCCGAAGGGGACGATGATGACGACTCGGCCGCCTCGGCGTCCGATGATGATGACGCTACCGATTCTTCAGGTGACGACGAGCCTGTGTCGAGCGGGACGGGATCGATCTGGGGCGTCGTTCGGGCGGTAGGCGGGGTGCCGATTCACGGCGCCTTTGTTCGGGTTGGCGATCTCCAGACAGGCACCAACGAGGACGGCTATTTCTTGCTGGAAGGTGTGGCGGCTGGGGAAGCTGCCCCTCTGCGGGTGTCGCGGCCTGGCTATGGAACCGCCCAGCTGAGTGTGGATGTGTCCGCGGACAGCTCCAGCGGGCGGCTGGTCTTTCTTCACCCATCTTTTAGCCTCCAGTTGCCCGATCCTGGTCTGCCAAAGACCGTCACGTTCGAGTACAACAGCCTGGATGGGTCGGATCCGGCGCTGGCCTCTGCCGATGGCTTCTCTGTGGAGTTCGAGGAGGGGTCCTTTATTGACAGTTCGGGCAGCGTGTTGACCGCTGGCACCATCGACATCCAGGTCACGGTCCTCAATACGCCTCCTGCCATGGCGGCTGCTCCCGGTGGTCTGAAGGGGATCGACGCCTCGGGCGCTCTGGTGAGTCTGCAGAGCTACGGAATGGCCGAGGTGGTGCTCTTGCGCGCTGGCGAAGAGCTCCAATTCGAGGGCACGGCTACCTTGCGGCTGCCCCTGGGCTCGGACGATGAGCTTTGGCTGGCTGACACACAAACGGAGCCGCTCGTGGAGGGGCAGTCCACGGGCCTCTGGACCTTTGATGAGGACCAGCAACTCTGGCTCCAAGAGGGCTCTGGCACGGTGGTCGACGGGGCCTTCGAGGCGGAGGTTACCCACTTCACGTGGTGGAACGCGGACGTGCCCATTGCAGAAGGTGGCTGCGTCGAGGGTCGCCTGGAGACATCCGACGGCTCGCCCGCGGTGGGTGTGCCCGTGGTGTCCTGGGGACTCACCTACATGGGCTACGACGTCACAGAGACCGACGCCGATGGTGGGTACTGCCTGGCCATGAAGCCTGGCGAGACCGCCGAGCTCTCGTCCATGGCGCTGGCTGGGAAGACGATGCTCCACTGGGAAGGGGAGGTGTCGACACCGTCGGCCCCAGCCGAGTGTGGCGGCGCAGGTTGTGTGGACGCGGGGGTTGGACTGCTCCACAGCCAGACTTGGGATGACGATGGCGATGGCTTCTCTGAGTTCGACGGGGACTGTGGAGACCTGGACCCGGACGTCTTTCCGGGGGCAGAGGACATCTTTGGTGACGACGAGGACACCAACTGCGATGGGGTGGATGGAGTCGATGCTGACTCGGACGGCTTCGCTTCGTCTGCGGGTGGTGGGCCCGACTGTGACGACAGCTCTGCTGCCATTCATCCCGCGGCGACCGAGCTGTGCGATGAGATCGACAATGACTGTGATGGCGACACCGACGAGGGCGACGCCAGCGATGCCCCCACGTTCTTTGCGGACTCGGACATGGACGGCTTCGGCAATCCTGACGTCACCATCTCTGCATGCAGCCGGCCCGACGGCTACGCGATCCTCCCGACGGACTGTGACGACACCGATGTCAGCGTGTGGCCTGGGGCCCCCGAGCTCTGCGATGGCATCGATCACGACTGCGATCTCGAGACCCTAGAGGATGAGTCGTCCGACGCGGTGCTCTGGTACGCCGACGTGGACGAAGACACCTACGGGGATCCGGATACGACTCAGGTGGCCTGCCTCGCGCCCGATGGCTTCGTGTCCATCGGAACGGACTGTGATGATGACGAGCCCACGATCTTTCCGGGCGCTGCGGAGTCGTGCAACGGCTCTGATGACGACTGCGACTCGGAGATCGATGAAGGCTCTGCAGACGGAGCGCCCACGTGGTTCCTCGACGCCGATGGGGACGGGTGGGGCGTTGGCACTTCCTACGTGCTGGCCTGCCAGGTTCCCGATGGTTATTCAGCCTTCGACACGGACTGTGACGATGACGATGCCGCGGTCAATCCGGGCGCTACTGAGCTCTGCGACGCGACCGAGGACCTCAACTGCGATGGCTCGGTGGCGTTCGAGGACGCCGACGGTGACGGGTTTGCTGCGTGCATCGAGGGGGGCTGTGACAACGATCCCGATCGGTACCCGGGCAACGAGGAGCTCTGCGACTCGGTGGACTCTGACTGCGACGGTTCGCTGGTGGACTGGTATGCCGACACCGATGGTGACGGCGAGCCCGACTGCGAAGACACAGATGATGATGGCGACGGGGACCCGGACATCACCGACTGCGGTCCGTTGGACGACACGATCTCTACCGCTGACGGCGTGGAGGAGCTGTGTGATCTCGTGGACTCGGACTGCAATGGCAGTCTCGTGGATGACTTCGACGACACGGATCTCGATCTCGTTCCCGACTGTGTCGACCCTGATGACGATGGGGATGGCGATCCGGACGTGGATGACTGCTCGCCCCTGGACGCTGATGTCTATACGGGTGCGCCCGAGCTGTGCAACGGCATCGACGACAACTGCAATGGTGGGGATGACGATCTGTGCAGCCTGTCCAGCCCCACCGCGTTCTTCCCAGGTGGCGGGCCCGGCGGCAACCTGGGCGCTGCTGTGGCCACCGGCGATCTCAACGGTGATGGGGTCGATGATCTGGTCCTGTCGGCGCCCCTGGCGGCCATCGATGAACCATTCGAGGGTGCCATCCATGTGTTCCATGGGCCCGTGGAGGGAGAGGTGGTCCTGACCTCGGCGGTGGCCACCTTGACTGGCGGGGTGGCGGACGGCCAGGTGGGCTCGGCTCTTGCCTCGGGTTGTGACCTCACCGGAGACGGTCAGGACGACCTGGTGGTGGGTTCCTATCTCGATGAGGGGGGCGCGGGGCTGTTCTCGGGCTCAGTGCACGTCGTCCCGGGGACGACGACGGGGAGCCAGATACTCTCCGACGTCAGCCTCGTGCTGGAGGGGGTGGCCTCCCAGGAGTGGGCGGGCTGGTCTGTGGCCTGTGGCGGAGACTTCAACGGTGACGGCGAGGACGATCTCCTGGTGGGGGCGCCAAAGTACGATGCGGCCGCAGAGGTGGACGCGGGCGCTGTGTACGTCTTGTTTGGGCCCATCTTGAGTGGGGGAACGCTCGCCTTGGCGGACGTCACCCTGGAGGGGGAGTCGGCGCAGGACGAGGCCGGCACTGCTGTCGCTTCTGCAGGCGATGTGGATGGAGATGGCTTCGACGACATCTTGGTGGGAGCCCCAGGCCGGGATGAGGTGGGCTCCGCTTCGGGGGTGGTCTACCTGGTTCAAGGTGGACCGACGCTTGTGTCCTCGTCGCTTCAGTATGCCGGTGCTCGCTTCACGGGGCTCTCCGAAGATGATGGGGCGGGCGCCGCCTTGGGTGGCGCTGGCGACCTGGACCTTGATGGCTTCGACGACTTTGTGATCGGTGTCCCCGGGGTGGACGGTGTCGGCGTCGACAGCGGTGAGGCGTTCGTGTTCTACGGTGCCGCCGCCGGTCTGTCGGGTGCCTACAGCCTCAGTGATGCCGCAGCCCGCATCGAGGGCGCCGCTGTGGGCGACCAGATGGGCGTGAGTGCTCTCGGGGTAGGCGATGTGAATGGCGACGGCCTGGCCGATCTGGCGGTCGCAGCCCCCTTGGCAGACGAAGGGGGAGCGGGCTCGGGAACTGTGTATGTCTTCCTCGGTCCCGTCCTGGGCCAGAAGGACGTCGGCCTCGCGGACCGGCAATACCACGGGGTCGCCGTGGGCGATCGTACGGGCACCGGCTTGGCCGGCGGACTCTTGGATGCTGATGGCCTCTGGGATTTGGTCATCGGCGCCCCCTACAACGATCAGAGTGGCTCTGACGCCGGGCGAGTGTTCGTAGGATCCGGCTGGGCCCCCTGAGTCGGCGGCATGGGATACCTGCTGGGCCCAGACCGGCCTGGCCGCTCAGCGGGTCTGGCAGGGCGCACACCAAAAGGTCGATCGTCCGCTCTGACGAAAGCGCGCGATGGGACTTTGGCAGCGCGGGCAGCCCAGCCCCTCGCGCCCGTACACGGAGAACGGTGAGGTCCGAGACGCCCCAGCTTCTGCCAGGTAGTGGACCTCTGGGCCGCTCTCCAAGCTGAGAGTGCGCTCGATGACGCTCTTTGTTGCTTGCGCGACGCGCTGCCACTGGGCCTGGTCGAGGCCGGAGGTGGGCGCCTGCGGGTCGAGCCGGGCCTGCCAACAGATCTCTGTGGCCAGGATGTTGCCCAGTCCCGCCACCCGCTCCTGAACCATCAGAGCTGGCTTCAGCGGGCCGCGTGAGCCCCGATAGCGCTCTTGCCACCAGAGGCCGTCACGCGCCTCGGGCCAGGGCTCGGGGCCCAGACCTCGTTCCAGGAAGAACGCCTCTACCTGTTCGCTGGGCAGGCGAAGGACGGTCCCCAGCCTGCGTTGGTCTTTGAAGCCGACTCGCGTTCCGTCTTCGAACGACATCAGCATGCGCAGGAAGCGTGGTTCTTCAGCCTCTACCTGGACGAGCTTGCCGGTCATGCGGAAATGGAAGATGAGCGCTTCGTCATCCAGATGGGCCACGAGGTGCTTCGCCCGCCGCTGCACGGAGGCGAGCGTCCGGCCCACCAGGCCGTTGCGCAGCGTGGGCTCGGCGAGGAGGCTGGAGTCCCGTAGGTCCACAGCGGACAGCCGCTTGCCCCCGGCCCAGCTTCGGAGGTTGCGCGCGACGATCTCCACTTCCGGCAGCTCGGGCATGGCCAGAGGCTAGCAGCACGCTCTTTGAGGTGACCATGGCCTGGGCGGGTCTAGGTGGGCACAGGAGGTTGGCCCACATCTTGCTGTACTGCCGGGCATGAAGACACTCCTCGCCACCTCCCTTGCCCTCCTCCTCGCCACTCTCACTATGGGCTGCGACACCACAGACTGTGCGGATGCCGTGGGCGAGCCCGCCATTGAGGTGGGCTTCTCCTCGGTGGATGAGTGGCAGCCGGTCTCTGCTGGCGACGCCATCTTTGTGGAGGCAGGAAACCAGGGCTCGGGGCTCATGGTGCTTCTAAATCTGCGCCTGGTAGGCGTTGACGCTGCGGTGGGGGCCTATTCCACGCTGGACGTCCAGCTTGTGCGCGACGGTGAGGCTCTCACAGTGGAGGGTGGGCGCACGATGGCCGCCGTCTGTCAGGACGACGGCGCGCTGGTGGCTCGCAACCGACGGGTAGAGTTCACCGATCTCTACTACACGCTGGACGACCTGGATGGCATCTACGACGGCTTCGAAGGTGAGCTGCAGGTGACCGCCGAGTTGATCGACGGGACCCAACTGCAGACAGTGGTCCCGGTAGTGCTCGAGGCAGGCTGAGGGGGGCTCTTCAGGCCGGAGCGGCTGCTCCGATGTCTTGGGCTGTGCGGGAACTGGTGGTTGTGTGGTGAACCCGGGGTCACTTGGTCCACAGCCTCGTGTCAGTTCGGCGGCATGCTCTTGGATGCGGACTGCAACGTCTACGGGGTCCCCGTGCCGGTCTGCAATCAGATCGACGGCGCCCCCTACGACGCGCCCACCAGCCTCTGCCAGGGCATGTTGTGTCCGCCTGGCTTCAAGTGCTTCGCGGGCACCTGCATCATTCCCGGCAACCTCTTGCCCCAGGAGCCGTGCGTCAGCGGCGCAGAGTGCCCCATCAACGCCGGTTGCATTCCCAGCGTCTACGGCGACCCAAGCTCAGCGCTCTGTACGTATTTTTGCGCTTACGCGCCCTGTCCACCGGGCTACAGCTGCAGCAACCACTCCCCAGTCCTCAGCCCCACGGGGTTCGTCGTGAACATGTGGACCTGTCACTGAGAGCCGGGGAGTGCTCGCACCTGGGCCGATGGTCACTAGCTCGGTGGTGTGGCAAAAACGCAGGCGGTTGGCAGACCTCGTGTAGAGGGGGTGCTGCTCTGTGCCTGCCCGGCGGTCTTGATGCGTTAGGCTAGTTGCCGGGAGATGGGCCTAATGAGCTTTCTTGTCCGGTGCTTTGCGGTCGCGTTCGTCTCTTGCCTCTTCTTGCCCGGTCTGGCCCAGGCACAGGAAGTCTGCACCAGCGGCGCTGACGAGGACGGTGACACCTTCATCGACTGCCTCGACCAGGACTGCATCCCCGATGCCGCCTGCGTGGATGAGGACTGGGACGGCGACACGATCTCCAACGGAGAC
>PBPL01000084.1 GCA_002724675.1 Deltaproteobacteria bacterium
AGTCGGCCTGGTTCATCGAGGGAGTTGACGAGCGCCTCGAGCTCAGGGGGGCCCTTGGCCACGCTGCGGCACCACATGCGGAAGTCATCTCGTAGGTGTCGTCGCAGGATTTCTGCCTTGGCTGTGGTCGCGCTCAACTCCTCCAGTGGAGACAGCGTCGCTCGCAGGGCAGGGGCATCCGTGATGAACGTTCCAAGGCGCGCTCGGCGGAGGCCATGGACAAGGACTCTCAAGGTCCCATCACCGAATCGAATTCCTCGGAGGATTCGACCGACGGTTCCGATGTCATACAGATCGGCCCGGTCGGGGTGGATGAGATCGGCATTTCGCTGGGTCACGAAGAGTATAGGAGAGCCGATGGCCGCGGCTCTCTTGACGACTTGAATGCTTCTGGGTTGGACAATGACTAGCGGCGTGACCACCTCGGGAAACAGGACCATATCGCGAAGGCCGACTACCCCGAGCTGGGGAGGCAGAGGGTCCTCTTTGTCCAGTCGCACTGGGTGAACCAGGAGAGGCTCAGGGGGCGTTTCGGCATTGGGCGGTAGTGCGTCAGCGGATCGCTTGGCCTTGGGGTCCTCGGACGTGGACATGGTGCTCTCTCCTCAGCGCAGGGCCCCGACCAAAGTAGTCACGCGCCTCCGCGCCCGCGTGGGGCCGCGGGATGCGAAGGATAGGCACGGCGCCTCGACTGTCAAACTCGCAGTTGCGCGATTTCGGGTCTTTTTCAGAAAACGTTGAATATCTGGGTTCTGCCCTTCGTCTAAGCCCTGCGAGCACAGCAAGGGAGCCAGAGCGATGAACAACACCACTGCACCACGAGATAGCCTCAAGACCTACATGACCGACATCCGAAGGAGAGACCTTCTCACCCGCGAGGAGGAAGCGGAGTTGGCGCGGCGCTGGCAGAACGAGCGGGATGAGAGCGCTGCGAGCGAGCTGGTCGCGCGAAACTTACGGTTCGTCGTCAAGGTGGCGAATGGCTACCGCAACTACGGCGTTCCTATGAACGACCTGATCCAAGAGGGGAACATGGGCTTGATCAAGGCCGTGGAGAAGTTCGACCCCGACAAGGGGACGCGGCTCATCTCCTACGCAGTCTGGTGGATCAAGGCCTATGTCCACGGATGCATCGTCCGTTCCTGGTCCCTGGTCCGGGTGGGTACCACCCAGACCCAACGGCGGCTCTTTCATCGCTTGCCTAAGGCACTCCGCAAGCCCGGGCCCGCAGGTGAGGGCTCCGAGGCTCGTATTGAGCGCCTGGCCCTGGAGCTCAAGGCGAAGACGTCGGACATTCGAATGATGCTCAATGTCCTGGGCCAGCGGGATCTGAGCCTGGATGTGCCGGTGCATGGTGAGCCCGGCGGGGTCGCTTTCCGTGATCGTGTGGCAGACGGCGGCGCAGGTCCCGAAGAGAACACTCTCGAGCGGCAAGATGCAGCCTACCGCCGTCGTCTCTTGCATGAAGCCATTGAGCGGCTCGGCGAGCGTGAGCAGACGATCCTTCGCCTTCGCTATCAAGCTGCAGAGCCCATGACACTGCGAGAAGTGGGGAGCTTCTTGCAGCTCTCTCGGGAGCGAGTGCGCCAGCTGGAAGCTCAGGCCATTCGCAAGGTGAAGGCGCGGGTGATGGCCAAGTATCGTCACGCTTATGCGGCTTAGCGGACGCGCTTGGCGGGGAACAGTAGTGGGCGGAAGACCGTCGTCTAAATTTCGACCCAACGCTCTGGTCCACCGCTGCTAGACTCCCCCTCGACGGCCCTCCCCCTGGCCGTCGGGATCCCCTTCTATGGCTAGCTTTGAGCCCGTCCGTTTCGGCAAGTATCAGCTGATCGACAAGATCGCGACGGGCGGTATGGCCGAGGTCTACAAGGCCAAGTCCTACGGGGTCGCGGGCTTTGAAAAGCTTCTTGTCATTAAGCGGATCCTCCCGCACCTCAGCCGCAACCCGGACTTCGTGAAGATGTTCATCAACGAGGCCAAGATCGCCGTCTCGTTGAATCACGCGAACATCGTGCAGGTGTACGACCTCGGGGTTGTCGGTGCCGACTACTACATGGCCATGGAGTTCATCCATGGTCAGGACCTCATGCGAGTGTGTCGCCTGGGCAAGAAGAAAAAGAGGTTCGTTCCGATTCACTTGGGCGTCTATGTCATTACAGAGGTCGCTCGCGGCTTGGACTACGCGCATCAACTCTGTGACCCCGGGGGTCGGCCCCTTCACGTGGTGCACCAGGATGTTTCCCCTCACAACGTGCTCATTTCCTACGAAGGGGACGTCAAGCTGGTCGACTTTGGCATCGCCCGCGTTGGCTCCCTGTCCGAGGAGATGGGGGGAGGACGCATTGCTGGCGGCAAGTTCGCGTACATGGCCCCGGAACAGGCACGGGGCGATGCTGTCGACCACCGATCGGACATTTTCTCGGCGGGGATCCTGCTCTTTGAGCTGGCTACTGGGCAGCGTCTTTATCGAGCAAAGAGCCGCAAGGACAAGCTTCAGCAGGTGTGTGCTGCCGAGATTCCGAGACCACGGGACGCCAACCCAGCCATTCCGGTCCGGCTGGAGGAGATCCTGCTCAAGGCGCTGGCTCTCGATCCCGATCACCGGTACCAGGACGCTCGGGACATGCAGGAGGACTTGCTGTCTTTTCTCTACGATCTGGGTCTGCGCGTCTCGCGAGGAGATCTCGCCATCTGCATGAAGGACATGTTTGCCGAAGAATACGAGCGGGAGAGCTCGGGTTCGGTACTCAACGCCATTGTTCGAGACCTCCAGGGCCTTGGTCGGCAGCCAGGTTACGGCGGGATGACAGCCGATGAGGAGTCGTTGCGGAGTATCGCATCGCAGCGGAGCGGCAGCTTGGGCTGGAGTGCGGACCGATCGGGTACGGGAGGCTCGTCGCTGGTCGGCACTCCGAGCTTGACCTCGACCTTGAGTCAGGGTGAGCGAAGGCAGGTGGAGGTCCTCGCGGTCGAGATCACCGGGCTCACAGACATCGGGGACAAGGTCGGTGAGGAGCAGGTCCTCAAGCTGAACTACTCTCTCGTCAAGCGAATAGCGTCTCTGATTCGACGCTACCGCGGCTCCATCACACGACTCGATGGGGACCGTTTGTTGGCGTTTTGGGGCCTGCGAAAGCACTCGAGCAAGGACCTGGAGTTGTGCCTTCGTTGTGCGGCGGATCTACGCGATCTCTCGGGTCGATTCCGAATCGACAAGGGGGTGGTAGTGAACCTGTCGATGGGCGTCCACCGAGGGGCGGTGCTCGTGCCGGGCGGCGGCGGTCGGGGTGTACGTGGGAAACACCGGGCCTATACGGCGTGGGGTGACACCGTGAAGTTGGCTCGTAGGCTGTGCGAGGGGGCGGGGCTGGACGAAGTGCTCGTCTCCGAGCGGGTTGCGGGAGTGCTCAATGAATGGTGTGAGTTCGACGCCTGCGAGCCTATTGCCGTCAAGTGGTCCGCTGGCGCGATCGCTCCCTATAGCCTCGTGCGGATCCGACCGGTGTCGGCGGACACGGATCGTGGGTCCTGGGTTGCTCGTGGAGAGGAGTGCTCACTGTTCGAAGAGGCCCTCGAAGCGAGTCGTGCGGGTCGGGCGGTAGTTCTCGCGGTGGATGGCGAAGCAGGCTCGGGCAAGGGCCGGTTCTTGAGAGAGATGAAGGCCCGTGTCCGTGAAGCGGGCGTCGCGTTTTATTCAGGCAAGGCGACGTTCTACCGCTCGGAGCTGCCCATGCTGCCATTTCGGGAGATCCTCGAGCAGATCAGCGGCTGTGTGGAGGGGGACGATGCGGACAAGAAGCGGGAGCGTCTGCTCGCGTTGAGCGAGCTCGGACTGGACCCCATCGACATTCACCTCCTGGGCCAATTGGCAGAACTGGAGTTTGCCGACACAAATCTCCGCTACCTGTCCGGTGATCAGCTGCGGATCGGCACGGCAGATGCGATTCGTCGCGTCGTTGAGGGCTTGTGTGAACAGGGCCCGCTCGTCTTGTCTCTGCAAAATTACGAACACCTGGACCCCTACTCTCGAGAGCTGGTGGTTCAGCTGTGTACAGCGTGCCAGGACAAGCCTTTGTTGGTGGTCCTGAGCCATGCCCCGGGTGCGGAGTTGGGTTTGACCGAGTCGGTGCCCATCCGTCGATTGGTGATTCCACCCATGGGCCGGGACGAGTGCCGGGCCTTTACAGCCGATGTCCTTGGGGCCGTCGAGGTGCCAGACGAGCTGCTGGACTTGGTGCTCCAGGCCTCCGGTGGGAATGCGCTGTTTGCCAAAGAGATCGTCCTCCAGCTCCGTCGCCAGGGGCTCATCGCCGTCCACAACTCCGTTGCCAGCATTGACGGGAGTCTTGGGGATGCCGAGATCCCAGCCACAGCCTCGGATCTCGTCGCATCGCGGATCGACGAACTGAATCCGGCGGAGCGGGTAGTCCTCGAAGTGGCGGCGATTCGCGGCCGGGCTTTCGAGCAAGTCCTGTTGAGTGAGGTGACGGGCCTTGTGGGGGAGGAGCTGGTGGCTGTGCTCGAGAGACTCTCCCACCTCAAGCTCCTTCGACCTGCTCGTCCCGAGGAGCAGCTTGGCGAGGCTGACTTCACGTTCCGCAACGACCTGTGCTGGGAGGTGACTGTGCGTGGCGTGCTAGCCCCTCGAGCCCGAGAGTTTCACAACCGCATCGGCGAGGGCATCGAGCGTCTGCACAGCTCCAACTTGCGGCCCTATCACGAAGTCCTCTCAGAACATTATGAAATGGGAGGGCTGGTTCGAAGAGCGGCCTTTTTTGCAGAGCAAGCTGGAATTAACTACGGGCGGCAGTACTTCAATAGGGAATCCCTCCGTTGTTTTCTTCGTGCTGTGAAGCTCTTGAACAGTGTTGAGGTAGACGATTCTGAGTCCCGCGAGGTCTGGGCTCACCTCGCGGATCTTTATCTCAGGATTGGTGGGATTCACGCTCAGAACATTCACTACAAAGAGGCCGATGTGGCGTTCACCCGTGCGCTCGACTACGCAGGGGAGGCTGAGGACGAGCGGCTGCAAGCGAGGGCGCTGACCCGTGTCGCCGAGACACGCATCGAGTTGGGAACGGTGGATACCGGCGGCTTGCTGCTGCGACAGGCGCAAGAACTTGCCGATCGGCTGGGGGACAGCGAGCTGCGCACCGATGTGGATGAGGAGATTGTTCGCTGGTCCATGATGCAAGAGCGATTGGACGAGGCAAAAGAGGTCCTCGATGAGGCTCTGGTTCGGAGTCGGGAGCGGAGCGATACTGTACGCGAGGCCCGAATGCTGGACCTGCTGGGCACCTACTACGTCAAGTGCGGCGATCTTGAGAAGTCTGAAGAGTGCCTGCGAGCGGGGGTGGAGGCGGCGAAGTCTACGGACGATCGCGTCCTGCACGGGCGGCTGCTCAACAACCTGGGGGTGACCTACATCCATATGGAGCGCTTCGAGGATGCGCTGAATTGCTATCGGGATTCCTGTGTGATCCGGGAGGGCATCGAGTATCGCCGCGGAGTCATCGTCAACTTGCACAACATGGGCGATGTCTATCTTCGGATGGGACGGCATGAGGAGGCTGCTGAGCACTTTCAACAGAGCCTCGAGCAGGCCCGAAGCCACAACTGGCAGTTCGGTTTGGCCATGAACTTGGTGTACCTGGGGTACTGCCTGGCTCTGGTGGACGCGAACT
>PBPL01000085.1 GCA_002724675.1 Deltaproteobacteria bacterium
CGTCGTTATCGTCGTCGTCGTCGTCGTCACACTCGATGGAATCGGCACAACCATCGTCGTCGCAGTCGAACAGACCATCCAGATCGTTGTCTGCGCCGTCGCTGCACTCGCCAGCGCTCGCCCCCTCCCCAAGGTCGATGCCTCCCGATCCGCCGCGGGAGTCGTCCTCAAACTGCAATCGGGCGCCACAGCCCGCGAGCAAGGACAAGCACAGCAACACAAGCAACAAGCGATGAAGGTCTTGGATCAGCACGACAGCCTCCAGGCGTGATTCTAATAGGAGTTCACACAATCACGCCGGGCAGGTTCTACCACCCCGAGCGCATCCGTCGAGGACGACTCGACTCTTCCTCAGAAGCGGAGAGCAAGGCCCCCCGATCGCCCCGTGCTCCCAACCGCAGCGACAGCTGGCACAGGCCCCAGCGTCTGCAGGCCGACCTGATTGACCAGCAGCATCGGGACGCCCACCCCCACGAGGGTGAGGCCACCAAACAGCGAACCCAGCCCCGCGGAATAGATGGCTTCGATGTTGGCGTTGCCAGGAGTCTGCAGCGAGAGAGCGGCCATGCCGCCAGCGAGACCGGCGCCGACCGCAGTCAGGACCAAGCCCCCTATGGCCACACCGAGACCCATGTCACGGCGAGCCAGGAGCAGGTCCCGGCGATGGGTGTGAAGCATCCACGTGAGGAACTCCTCGGACCCCTCGGGCAGCGACGGCATGACCGCGCTGGAGCCGGTGGGCCCATCGTTGGCCCCTGGAGCAGACTCTGATGTAGCCCCCGCGCCTTCCTTGGAGTCCTCATCAGAGGATTCTTCGCCGCCCTCGTCCGACTCGGCTGCGCTCTCGCCCTGTCCTGCCCCATCGCTGGGTTCCTGATCACTGGCCTGAGCCTCGCCTTCGCCGTCATCAGCGGACGCCACCTTGTCACTGGAGTCCTGCTCCGGCTGAGACGAGCTCGGCTCACTGGTCGTCGTTGCGGAAGCCGGCTCCTCGCCAGCCTCTGGCTCTGGCGCTGCCGAATCACTCGTCGCAGCCGAGTCCGCCTCAGGGGCCGCTTTCTTGCCGCCCTTCTTGGCTGGCTTCTTCTTGGCTGGCTTCTTCTTGGCGGCCTTCTTCTTGCCTGGCTTCTTCTTGGCTGGCTTCTTGGCGGTCTTCCCCGTGTCCCTCTCCGCAGCAGAAGACCCGGACTCCTCATCCGCACTCTCGGTCGACTCCGAGGGGTCCTCACCAGCGGCGGCGTCGCCCTCCCCCTGGTCGGCTGCCGCGCCGTCGCTGCCTGCGGCTGGCTCCGAAGCTGCCTGGCTGTCGACTGCCTTCTCCTCCTTACCTAGCTTGTCCAGTACACGCACCAGCGCCTCATCCGCCGCCTTCTTGTCGTCACTGCGGAAGGCGAGTTCCTTGAAGGTCGACAACAGGCTCTCTGCCCGTTTGAGATTCCCCAGCCCCTCGTAGGCCAGCGCCTTGAACATCATCGCCTCGTACAGCGACGGGTACAGCCGTAAGGCCGTATCGGCAGCAGAGAGCGCCTGCTCGAAGTTGCCATTGCCCACTTCTTGGCGGGCAACCTCAAGCTGCCGGCGCGCCTCGTCTTCCTCGCTGGTCTGCGCCAGAGCAGTCACAGGGCAGACCGCACCCAAGGACAGAGAGGCCAAGAACACCAAACACAGCCACTTCATCGTCTACTTGCTCCCGCCCAGGCGCCACAACAAGCCGCCGCCCAGGTCTGCACGTCCGCCATGATAACCACCCCTCTCGGAGCCGAGCAACGACCCCACCTTCCCACGACAGAAACACAGACCGAGAGAGACGAGACCGAATGCGCCCGCCGCGGGACCAAACGGGCAAGCCTGAGGCATGGAGAGAGCAGCGGAATGTACGGTAACGACGGGACCCGGCCAGACCGCGGACTTCGAGCGCACTCCCCGCTGCGCTAAGGCGCGCAGGTGCCCACGGCCCCAGCCGCCCCGGGGCTTCCGTGGTTGGCATCGCCCAGAGGCGTGATCTGCTCGCACCAGTTCTCGGGAGCGTCGTTGTCTGTGCTTGAGTCCAGACCCAGCAGAGACTCATCCAGACTCATGGCATAGCCCGGCCGCCAGAAAGAGAATGGGCTGCCGTTCCCTGTGCCATAGATGGGGCTCGAGCTCCCGTTCTCGCAGTCGTCGGTGCAGCCGCTGATCCACCAACTGACCTCATCCACAGTCGTCAGATCGCCAGGGTCATCCCCGAAGGCAAAGGACACACTCCCCGAGCCGCTGGCATCAAAGGGACCATCCACAAACGGGATGACCTCCCAGTGGAAGTCAGCGATGTCCGAGCCATGAGCCGCCGCGTTGTTGGAGCGAGCCAGCACAAAGCGCTGCCCAGCCTCGATGACGATGGGGTCGACGCGCTCGGACTCCGTACAAAAGCTGAAGGTGCTGCTACTGCACGGGAACGTCCAGATCGACGTGTCGCTGGTGATGTTGTTGGAGACGTTCACCGTCCAACCTCTCAGATCCACGTTCTCGGCGCCCGCGTTGTAGAGCTCCAGATATTCCCCATTGCCGTCGCCGCCCACCGTCGCCGGGTCCGTGCTGATCATCAACTCTACAACGGCCACGGAGAACTCATCGACCAGTGCGGCGTCTTCATCGGCGATGCCATCGCAGTCATCGTCGATCCCGTTGAGCACTTCCGTCTGCGACGAATTAATCACAGAGCCATCGAGGACGCCGTCCTCGTCCACATCCGTGGCGCTGTCGTCGCAGTCCCCCTCGCAGGTCGAGTCCCCATCCCCGTCAGCGTCGTGCTGGTTGAGCCAGACATCGAGGTCGTCGCAATCGCCAAGCAAGGTGTCCGCCGCCACGTCGCTCGGGGCCAGGTCACAGGTGGCGTTGCCATCCCCATCCACGTCATTGAAGTTGAGCGTCGGATCGGTGTCGTCACAATCTGCTGGGACGCCAAAGCCGCCGCAGACGTCCCAACCATCCCCGTCCGCGTCCACCCCCGGGTTCTGACTTGCACCAAAGACACCGTCTTCGAGGAAGACGTCGTTGCAGTCCCCATCGCAGGTAGTGAAGCCATCGCCGTCGGCGTCCAAGACCTCCACAGATGGGTCGTTGTCGTTGCAGTCCCCCTCGCAAAGCGTGTTGCCGTCGCCGTCGCTGTCCGCCTCGTTAGGGTCAACGACCCCGTTGCAGTCATTGTCTGGCGCATCGGGGTCCGTGTCGTCCTCACACTGCTGCGGCGCGCCCGGGAACACGTTGGGGTTGTTGTCGTCGCACTCGCCATCACAGGTAGAGAACCCATCTTCGTCGTTGTCGTCTGGCGTCAACAGTGCGTTCTGGTCATCGCAATCGCCAGCGCACAGAGTGAACGAGTCCTGGTCGGTGTCGGCCTCGTTGGGGTCGATGGCGCCGTCGCAGTCGTTGTCCAGCACAATGGGACTCTCGCACCGGTGCTCGGCATCGGGGTTGACCAGGCTGTTCTGATCGTCGCAGTCACCGCTGCACGTGGAGTACGAGTCCAGATCGATGTCCTGCTGCTCTAGGCTCGCGTCGTAGTCATCGCAATCGGGCAGCACATCCAAGACACCATCCCCGTCCGTATCCAAGCCGCAGGTGTCGAAGCCATCCCCATCCACGTCAGCCACCGAGACACTGGGGTCGCCGTCGTTGCAGTCCCCTCCACACGACGAGGCGCCATCCCCATCCAGATCGGCCGCGTTCAGTGCACTGTCAGAGTCGTCGCAGTCAATCCCGGTGAGTCCATAGAAGCCGACACAGCCGTCATCAGCCAAGACGCCCGAGCTATCTGGATCGGTGAATGACCCGTCATCATCGAGATCGAACAACTCATCCACTAAGCCGTCCAGGTCGTTGTCCAGACCATCGCAGATCTCATCCGCCCCGGGGTGCGCCGTATCCTCATCGTCCGCGCTGACGCCACCGGGATACAGGTCGACAGGCTCGTCACAGGTGTTGAAGCCATCCCCATCGCCGTCGTCGCCATTGCGCTGGGGGTTCAGGTCCTCGCAGTCGGTGGGAGTTATGGCATTGGTCGGGTCCTCGATCCAGTTGTCGGCAAAGCCCTCAGGCAACTCTCCATCGCACAAATAGACCCACGCGCTCTCGTCCGCATCCCCATCCCCGTCGTAGTCGAGATCCGGGTACCACACGGTTCGATCGGCCTCGTCGAACTCCTCGCAGTTGTGGCCGTGACCCCAGAAGTCCTCATCCACCCAGTCCTCGTTGGGGATACAGCCCGACTCTTCTTCGGGAATGCTCGGGTTGATGTCAGCCCGACCGTCATGACAGTCAATGGCGAGGTCCCCATCGTTGTCCTCGTCCTCTAGGAATGCGCCCAGATCAGCCAGGGCCCGGCAGCCCTTCATGTGCCCATCTCGGTCTCGATCCACCTCGCCTTCCAGCAGGTTTCCGTCGCAGTCATCGTCGAGACCCTGGTCCGGTCGACTGTCGAAGGCTTCACCCGGGGGCAAGTCCAGAGGCAAGGCAGCACAGACCTCCACACGCCCAGGATTCTGATAGAGCCCGGTCTCGGTTTCGTCGTTACAGTCCTTCTCCCCGGTGAACTCGCTGGTGCCGTCCGGCGCGTAGAAGAACCCACACTCCGTGTAGCCGTCCCCATCGTCATCCCGCTCTTCGGGTGACCGGAAGGTGTCGCAGTCATTGTCCTTACCGTCACACTGTTCCGCAGCATTGGGGAAGGTGTTGGGGTCCGCATCGTCGCAGTCGAGACGCAAGGACTCGAGCTGGGCGATCGTCAGCCCCTCCTCGGCCAGATCGATCGTGTCGGGAATGGCGAAGAACCCATCTAAGTCGGAGTCCACTCGCGTCTGTGGCTGAAACACGGGGCCGCCGCACCCCGCAAGCCCCACCGCAAGTACGAGCAGCGCAAGGCCAGCGTCGATGGTGAACCGGAGCCTGGGCAGCATGGAGACCTTGGTCATGGGTACCCTCATTGCCTCTCAAAACACCAACTGGCCGCGTAGTCCGAACTGGAACCGGGCCATGGAGGTCTTTGCATTCATAGGTTGAAGCGTCTCTTCGGCCAACTGGATCCCCGTCGTGCCTTCGGGCCGAAACCGATACGTCCCCTCGGGAATCACTGCGAAGACCTGATCGTGACGGAAATAGGCCCCACCACCCACTAACAGAGTCCCAATAGGCGGCCCCACCAAGACCCCCACGTGCAGATCTGGCCCCATCGTCACACCGCCGCCCCGCCAGCCCAGATCAGCGAGAGCGACCCGCGAGCTCTGATTACCAACGGAGAGCCGGGCGCCGTAGGCGACCGTCATGTCTGCCCCGTCCAAGCGAGAGGAGGCACAGGCGTCGCGCGCATCCAGGCCTGGGGCGGTCCCAAGCCCACCCGCATGGAAGCCCAACTGAACATCGAGCCAAG
>PBPL01000086.1 GCA_002724675.1 Deltaproteobacteria bacterium
CCTCCCGCACCCAGGAGTGCAACTGAGTTTGGTTCTGTCGCGGTGGGCCTTGTCCACCCACCGTCCACTTGAGGCTTCTGTCGGCAACGACCTTGGGTTACTCTCCCCGCCGATGAGCCGATCCATACACAGAGTCCTCTGGACGCGGCGACCGATAGTCGGTGGCCTTTCTCTAGTGCCTGCCGTGGTCTTGGCCCTGTCGATCTTGTCGGCTCTATCAGCGCTGACCGGCTGCAACGAGAGCACCATCGTTCGCCCCGGCATCACCGAGGTGCGCTTCCAGAACCCACCCACAGAGGTGGACATCCTGCTGGTGATCGACGACTCGTGCTCCATGGCCGACGAGCAGGACAAGCTCAGTCAGGGCTTCGAAGAGTTCGTGGAGTTCTTCGACGTGGCGGATGTGGACTACCACATCGGCATCATCACGACCGACATGGAGTCGAGCGATCGGCGGGGCCGCCTGGTGGGGGACACCCGCATCATCAATCGGGACACCGCAGCTGCCGACTCCGTCTTTCGGGACAATGTGCAGGTGGGGATCGAGGGCTGGGGGTTCGAGCGGGGCCTGGATGCGGCCGCGAGGGCGCTGGGGAGCAGCCTCAGCCAGGGGCACAACGAGGGGTTTCGAAGAGACGATGCGTTCTTGTCCATCATCTTCGTCTCGGACGAGGAGGACTCCTCACACTACGGCATCAACGAGTACATCAACTTCTTTCGGAGCCTCGAGGACGGCCGAAGCCGCGGAGCGTTCAACGCCTCTGCTCTGGTGGGAGCGGATCCGGAGACGCTGGAGCCGGCCGACTGCGGTGGGGATGTGCTGACCGGAGCTGTGGGTGCTGTGGCATCGGAGCGGTATGCGGACATCGCGGTTCAGACCGGGGGTGTGGTGGGCTCCATCTGCTCGGACGACTTCGCCGACATCGTCACGCAGATGGGCCTGGCCTCGTCGCGGCTGCTGGATCGCTTCTATCTGGACCGACAGCCCGACCCCGAGTCCATCGAGCTGGAGATCTTCGTGCCGGGCGCTAGCGACGACGAGGGCCTGGCTCCGGCCATGGACGACGAGGACGCGGAGTTCGCCTGGGTCTATGAAGAAGATCTGGAGGCGGAGGAGTTCGTCATCCGGTTTCTCGACATTACGCACCTGCCACCCATCGATTCCCGAATCGTGATCCGGTATCAACTGTTTTGATGCACCTGCGCCCTTGGCTGTGGTCTCTGAAGTGGCTGTCCCTCCTGGGGCTGCTCGTGGTGTTGAGCTGTGTGGGCAATCGGACCCGCAGTGGAGACAGCTGCTACGACTCGGCGGACTGTACGACGGCGGACGGCTCGCTCGAGGCCTGCGTGAATGGGCTGTGCGAACAGGTGCAGTGTCTGTCGTCCAGTGACTGCGACTTGGGCACGATCTGCGACGTGGAGACGCTCGACTACGCCTGTGAGCCGGGCTGCATTACCGACAACGACTGCGAGGCGGGCTCGACGTGCACGGAGGGCCAGTGCCAAGACTACGGCTGTCGGTCCACCTTGCTCGACTGTGAGTTCGGCGAGGTGTGCGACGAGGGCACGGGTGAGTGTGTGGCTGCCGAGGGTGCCTTCTGTGCCAGCTGCTTGTTGTCGGACAACGTGTGGGATGACGGGGGCACCGGGACCACATGCGATGACGTGATCCTCAGCAACTCGGCTTGCGGTGGCACGGGGAGCTTCTGCGTCAACTGGTACATGGGCTCACCGGTCTGTTACGTGGCCTGTGACGAACAGAGCGACTGCCCCGGCGGCTACTTGTGCCAACTCATGACCCGGCCCCTGCCGGCAGGCTGCGACGACCCCTATCTGGTCCTGGGCACGGTGTGCCTCGCGGACTGCCCTGAAGACTAGCGCTCAGTCCGTCCCGGCGACCTCACACCAGGACAAGATGTCGTCATCGCCGATGGGCGACTCCACGCCAAAGCGGTGATCGAGGCTCCAGGCGAGCGAGAATGTCCAGGCGTCGTTGGGGAAGTTGTAGTGCCCCTGATCGTGCCGGCAGCGCACCACGTAGTGACCGTCTTCCACCAGCTGGTCTTGGAGCGTGTCGGTGGTCGACTCGAAGTTCACGATGCCCAGCCCTTGGGGCCACACGTCGGACGTGCCTCCGGAGACCAGGAGAACGGGTGTCTGTCGGGCGGGGGTGCGATAGGGCACATAGGGCCCACCGATCATGGGGATCTCGAAGTCCGCCCCGCCCGAGAACTCGGAGGCGGCGGCCAGGGTGTCGCTGCGGTCCATCAAGACCACGCTGGTCCAGAGCCCACCCCCGCTGTGCCCCCAGAGGCTGAAGCGCTTGAGGTCGACGTTCAGCTCGGTGGCGATGCATGTGCGGAGATCGTCGTACAAGACCAGGTCGGGCTCGGCATCATCCAGGATGCCCCAAGTGAGCATGGGCCCGACGATGGGCATCTCGATCTCTCTGGACTCGGGCACCACAATCACGATGTCGCGAGCCTCCGCCTCCGCTTGCAAGGATGCCTCCATGCTCTCTACGGGGTTACTCCCCACGTTGGTCAGGCCGTGGAAGTAGAACAGCACGGGCATGTCGCTGGGGGCATCGTCTGGAAAGAGAACAGCCACCTTTCGGTCGATTCCCGAAGACGAGAAGGTCGAGATCCCAGGAGCGCTGAGATCGGGGCAGTCGTCGTCGCTCAGTGCCGCGAGCGGCGCGGTTGGGTCGGGGTCTACTTCTTCTTGATTTGCGTCGTCTCCAGAGCCGTCATCGCCGTCGTTCGGGGTGGTCGACACGCAACCCACCGCGGTGAGAAGCAGCGCGATGAGCAGCAGCAAGGGGAGGGGAGGGTGAGTGCGCAACATGAAGACTCCCGACGGGCATGGTGCCCGGTGGCGTGTAGCAGTCAGCGACGGTTTCCTCTGTGGACCCGAGGGCCTGCCCCATGGTAACGAGCCCTCGCCCTTTTCGAGGATAATTCGTATGAGCGATCCCAACGACCCCCGCGCCGGCCTCGCCGAGATCACTGCCAAGGCGCTTGTGCTGGGTGTCTTGCTGTCGGTGGTGCTCAGCGCTGCCAACGCCTATCTGGGCCTCAAGGTGGGCATGACCGTCTCAGCGTCCATCCCAGCCGCTGTGGTGTCCATGGGTCTCTTGGCGCTCTTTCGCAACCACACCATCCTCGAGAACAACCTGGTCCAGACGGCGGCCTCGGCAGGAGAGTCACTGGCGGCAGGCGTCATCTTTACGATTCCGGCCCTGGTGATGATCGGTCACTGGAAGAGCTTCGACTACCTGCAGATCACCATGATCGCCGGCCTGGGTGGCCTCCTTGGTGTGCTGTTTACCGTGCCGTTGCGACGGGCGCTGGTGGTGCCGGGCGAGCTGACGTTTCCCGAGGGCGTGGCCACCGCAGCAGTCTTGGAGACTGGCGATGCTGCCGTCGGCAGTGACGAGTCCGACGAGGGGTCCTCGCGATCCAACTCGGGCCTGAAGGTCATCTTGTGGGGTGCGCTGGGAGGTGGGCTGTTCAAGCTAGGACAGGCTGGCCTCGGGCTGTTTACGGCGACCGCCGAGGTGGCCCGTAAGGTGGGAGACACGGTCTTGTACTTCGGCTCGGACCTGTCCCCAGCGCTGCTGAGCGTCGGCTACATCGTGCGCTTGAACATCGCGTGTCTCGTCTTCGCCGGTGGCTTCATCAGCTGGTACATCGCCATCCCCATCTACTACGCCATGCACGGTGGTGACTACGCGGACATGGCGGCTGCCGACGCAGCATGGACCATCTGGAACACCAAGATCCGCTACCTGGGCGTGGGTGCGATGGTCGTCGGAGGGCTCTGGGCTCTCGTGTCGCTGCGAGGCGCTCTGTTGTCGGGGATTACTTCTGGTCTGAAGGCCGTGCGGGAGCGCGGTCAGGGCGACCGCCCGGCCCGTCGGGACACGGACCTGCCCATGAACTGGGTGCTGGCGGCGGCTCTGTTTGGCATCGTCCCGCTCTTTGGCCTCTATTGGCACGTGACCGGCGAGCTCCACGTGAGCTTGCTCATGGCTGTGGTCATGACGGTGGCGGGCTTCTTGTTCTCGGCAGTGGCTGGCTACATGGCTGGGCTGGTGGGGTCGTCCAATAACCCCATCTCGGGGATCACGATCGCCACGATCTTGTTCGCTAGCTTGCTCCTGTTCGTCTTGCTGGGGTCGGATGCTGGGGTCGCTGGCGCCGCCAGCGCCATCTTTATCGGCGGCGTTGTTTGCTGCGCCGCCGCCATCGCAGGGGACAACATGCAAGACCTGAAGGCGGGTCACCTGGTGGGTGCGACGCCTTGGAAGCAGCAGGTCATGCAGGTGGTGGGCGTTCTGGCCGCGGCGCTGGTCATGGCGCCGGTGCTCTCGTTGCTCCACACGGCCTATGGCTTTGTGGGTGCGGCAACCCCCTCCCAGACCGAGCCGCTGGCGGCACCTCAAGCGGGTCTCATGGCCTCGGTCGCCCAGGGCGTCTTCGCTCAGAACCTCCCCTGGACCATGATCGCCTTGGGGGGCTTGATTGCCGTTGTCGTCATTGCTGTGGACGAGACGCTGGAGCGGCGGGGGGCTGGCTGGCGCACGCCGGTCCTCGCAGTGGCCGTCGGGATCTATCTGCCCTTCGAGCTCGCTGTGCCGATTCTCCTGGGAGGACTGCTCGCTCACTTCGCGGACCGAGCGACCGGTGGAGACGAGGAGTCAGCCCATGGTGGTCTGCTCGTGGCCTCTGGACTGATCACCGGCGAAGCGCTGGTAGGCATTGGCTTGGCGATTCCCATCGCCATCGCTGGCCGGACGGACGTGCTGTCCATTGTGGATGAGCCCCTGGGCTCCTGGCCCGGTATCGTCCTGCTGGCAGCCGTCGCTTGGTTCCTGTGGCGGGCTGCTAGTCAAAAGGCGAACCCGGCTCCTCAAGCGTCCTCGTCGGGCGACTTGAGCTAGGGCCTCCGGTGACGCTAGGTACTGCACGACGATGAGAGGCTCCAGAGGATGACCCTGCTGCTCGCAAGTCTCGTGACCTTGGCCCTGGGCCCCGCTGTGCTTGCCCTTGCCCGCAGGTCCTCTGCCATGTTGGACGGCCTCGATGGCTTCGTCTATGTGGCCATTGGCGGGTTGGTTGTGCTGTACGTGCTGCCCGATGCCTACGTGCGGGCCGGGTGGTGGGTAGTCCCAGCGGCAGCGATCGGTCTGGCGGGACCCTCGTTTGTGGAGCGTCGCATTCAGCGCTCCGCGCACCATGCCCACGCCGCCGCGCTGGTCTTGGCTTGCGTTGCTCTTGGCCTCCACGGACTCCTGGATGGGATCGCCCTGGTGGGTGCTAGTGATGCGGACGCAGCCCATGGGTCGTCCCACTCCCATGGCTCCGGTGCTGGCTTGGCCTTGGCCATTGTCCTGCATCGGTTGCCGGTGGGGGTCATGGTGTGGTGGTTGGTTCAGCCAGCCTACGGGGCGGCAGCGGCGGCTTGCTCGCTGGTGGGGGTGGCCCTTGCCACCGTCGGGGGTTTCGCCCTGGGCCCCGCTCTCCTAGGCGCACTGGCCACTCTGCCCATGGGCCTCTTCATGGCCTTGGTGGGTGGCTCCCTGCTGCACGTGGTCCTGCACCAGTCTCATCCCATACAGCCCGTTCCGGGCGTGGAGCCGCATCTGTCCAGCCAGTGGCCCTCGTGGCTGACGCCCGGAGGGCTTGGGGCTGCCGTGGGTACCTTGTTGTTGTTGGTCTTGCACGAGGCCGAGTGGTCCTCGGCGGCGGCAGCGTCCCACGACCACAATGGCCTGGGAACAGCGGCTCTGTTTCTCCACCTGGCGCTCGCCAGCGCGCCCGCGCTGGTCCTTGCTTACGGCATGGCGGGCTTGGTTCAGGCCTTCTTGCCCAAAGCATCCATGGATTGGTTGGGTCGGGGCACGGGCTTCGGACAGGCTGCTCGAGGTGTGGCCTTTGGTCTGCCGTTGCCGATCTGTTCGTGCGGGGTAATTCCGGTCTATCGAAGCCTTGTGCTACGGGGTGCTCCGCCGTCGGCGGCGATGGCGTTCCTGGTCGCCACTCCCGAGCTTGGTCTGGACGCCGTGCTCTTGTCCGTGCCCCTGCTCGGTGGGCCCATGACCGTCGCTCGCGTGGTCTGCGCAACACTCGTGGCCTTGCTGGTGGGCTGGGTGCTCGGCCGACGAGCGGGAATCATCGAGCAGGTCGCGGCGATGGAGGAGCCGGCTGACCTCGGCCCTGATCGTAGCGTCCGAGAGCGATTCTCTGAGGCGATGCGGGCTGGCTACGGAGAGATTGTGGACGGAACAGCCCCCTGGATCATCGTGGGCCTGGTCATCGCTGCAGTCGCTGCTCCGGTCTTGGAGTCGCCCTGGCTGGCTGGCATGTCGGGGCCCATGGAAGTCGCTGTGTTCGCTGCTCTGGGGCTTCCTGTCTATGTCTGTGCTTCCGGGGCGACGCCGATGGTGGCGGTGCTCCTGGCGGCGGGTGTCTCCCCAGGAGCGGGCATTGCCTTTTTGCTTGCTGGGCCAGCAACCAACGTGACGACCTTCGGGATCCTTGCGCAGCTCCATGGGCGCGGTATAGCGCTCGGCTTTGGGGCCCTGATCGCGGCTCTCTGTGTCCTCCTGGGCATGGCGGTCAATGCGCTGGTGCCGGGAGCAGGTCAGTTTGCACTTACTCTGGGCGGCGACCACGGCTCGAGTTGGTGGAGCGAGGCCTTTCTCGTCTTGCTGGGTGCGATCTTTTTCGCCTCCATCTTGAGAAAGGGGCCACGGCCCTTCGTGGCGAAGGTCTTTGCCCAAGCTGGGGAATCAGGCCACGCTCACGACCACAATCATGACCACGGCCACGGTCATGGCGAGGGCGGACACCCTGAGCCTAGGTTGCCTCTAGAGGCCCCCTCGTGCTGCTCTGGTGACTGATCGGATGCTCTCGTGGGAGGCGTGCCCGGCGGCAAAGCGTGCCCGCCTAATTGGATTCGTCGAGGGGCTGCGCTACCATCCCATGCCATCTAGACAGGACCGGTGGTTGCTCGCCCTACCTGTCGTTTTCGACCAGGACGCCGGATGAAAATTGGGATCCCCAGAGAAGTCCATCCCGGTGAGCGCCGTGTGGCGGCCACTCCTCAGACCGTGCGTGAGCTGCGGTCGCTGGGTTTTGATGTGTACGTGGAGTCCAACGCCGGACGGTGGGCTCGGTACTCGGATGACGCCTACGCTGGAGCGGGCGCGACGATTATCGAGGACACCGCTGCGCTCTGGTCCAGCACGGATCTGATCCTCAAGGTTCGCCAGCCCGAACACAACGAGGCCCTGGATCGGCATGAGGTCGACCTATTGCCCGAGGGTGGTCGGCTGATCTCGCTGATCTTTCCGGGGCAGAATCAAGATGTCGTCCAGCGTCTCGCAGCTCGCAAGGCTTCGGTGATTGCGCTCGACTGCATCCCCCGCATCTCCAGAGCACAGAAGATGGACGTGCTCAGCTCCATGTCCAATATCTCGGGTTACCGAGCGATCATTGAAGCCTCCCACCACTTTGGGAGTTTCTTCGGCGGTCAGATCACGGCCGCGGGCAAGACCCGGCCTGCTCGCGTACTCGTCATCGGGGCCGGTGTCGCTGGCCTCTCCGCCATCGCCGCTGCTCGGGGTCTCGGGGCGGAAGTTCGGGCCTTCGACACGCGGGCGGCAGCTCGCGAGCAAGTCCAGAGTCTAGGCGCAACGTTCCTGGAGCTCGACTTCGAAGAGGATGGCGAGGGTGCCGGTGGCTACGGGAAGCAGATGAGCGCGGCCTTCATCGAGGCCGAGATGGCTCTGTTCGCGGCCCAGTGCGAAGAGGTGGACATCGTCGTCACTACGGCCCTCATCCCCAACAAGCCGTCACCGTTGCTGATCACGAAGGCCATGGTCGAGTCCATGAAGCCCGGCTCGGTCATCGTGGACCTCGCTGCTGAGCGTGGCGGCAACTGTGAGGTGACTGTCGCTGACAAGACGGTGGAGGTGTCCGATGTGACCATCATCGGTTACACGGATCTCACCTCGCGGCTCGCGACCCACGCGTCCGAGTTCTTTGGGAACAACCTCATCCACCTGTTGGACGACATGGGGGGAGGGGACAACTTCAAGATTGACCTAGAGGACGAGGCTGTTCGGGGCGCCCTTGTGCTGCTGGACGGAGAATCGATGTGGCCACCGCCGCCTCGAACCGCGCCCGCTGCGGCGCCTGTGAAGCCTCCCCCGGTCGAGCCGCCCGACGATCCTCCGATCCCCACCGGCTCCGATGCCTCGAAGGTTTCGAGGGAGCGCAACCTTCGCCGCCCGCTGCTGAGCCTGGTGGCCGCCTGTGTGCTGGCGGGCCTGGGCTTGTTTGCCGATGGACCGTTCCTGCAGCACTTCACGGTCTTTGTGTTGTCTTGTTTCGTGGGTTGGCAGGTGATCTGGAGTGTGACGCCGGCTCTTCATACCCCTCTGATGGCAGTGACCAACGCAATCAGCGGCATCATCATTGTCGGTGGCATCCTCCAGTCGGCTCGCGGTGCGGTGGACCTGGCCTCCATCCTGGGCCTTATCGCCATCGTCATGGCTAGCATCAACGTGTTTGGGGGCTTCTTGGTCACCCAGCGCATGCTGAAGATGTTCCACAAGTGATGGACAGCCTCCCGACCCTCGTCAGCGCGGCCTATCTGGGGGCTGCTGTCTTGTTCATCCTGAGCCTTGGCGGGCTCAGCAGTCAGGAGACGGCACGTCGCGGCAATGTGTACGGCATGGCCGGGATGGCCGTGGCGTTGCTCGCGGTCCTCGCATCCACTTCCATCGGCGGCGCGAGCCCGGCCTACCTGCCCATGGTGGCGGCTGTGGTTGTGGGCGGCGCTCTGGGTGCCGTTGCTGCCGCCCGAGTAGCCATGACTTCTATGCCCCAACTGGTGGCCGCTTTGCACAGCTTCGTCGGGTTGGCAGCGGTGCTGGTGGGTGTGTCGACCTATCTGCACCCATCTCATGCCGCGGGTGGCTCAGAGGTGGTAGCTCTGCTCGAGATCTATGCTGACGTCTGCCTCGGAGCGATCACGTTTACCGGCTCAGTGGTGGCGTGGGGCAAGCTGCAGGGAACCATCTCGGGGAAGTCGGTGTTGATCCCCGGTCGGCATGTGGTCAACGCTGCGATGGTGTTGGCTATCGTCGGGCTGGCGGTACCTTTTGTCGGTGATGGCATGGTCACGGCTTCTGGGGACGCCCCCGGCCTGATCTGGTTACTGGCGATGGCTGTCTTGGCAGCAGTCCTGGGAATTCATGCGGTGTTGGCCATCGGTGGCGCCGACATGCCCGTTGTCGTCTCCCTCTTAAACAGTTACTCGGGTTGGACCGCAGCAGCAGCCGGTTTCATGTTGTCCAACGATCTGCTCATCGTCACGGGCGCGTTGGTAGGCAGCAGTGGAGCCATCCTGAGCTACATCATGTGTGAGGCGATGAATCGTTCCATCTGGAGCGTCGTGCTCGGTGGATTCGGCACCAGCACACAGGCGAGCTCGACTCCGGCGCCTTCGGCTGGGCAGCCGGGTGAGGTCCAGCCTGTGGATGTGGACCAGTTGGCTGGGGTACTCAAGGAGGCCAAGGAGGTGGTCGTGGTTCCCGGCTACGGTATGGCCGTTGCTCAGGCACAGCACCTGGTCAAGGACTTCGGCGCATTGATGCGTGAGCGAGGCGCGACCCTACGTTTTGCGATTCACCCGGTGGCTGGTCGACTGCCCGGCCACATGAACGTGCTGCTGGCGGAAGCGGGCGTGCCCTACGACATCGTGCTAGAGATGGACGAGATCAACGACGATCTGAGGCGCACCGACGTGGTGTTGGTCATTGGGGCGAACGACATCGTCAATCCCGGCGCCCTGGATGATGAGTCCAGTCCCATCTATGGCATGCCTGTCTTGCATGTGTGGGAGTCGGGGACCGTTGTCGTCCTGAAGCGCGGCATGGCCACCGGATACGCGGGTGTGGGGAACCCACTCTTCTACAAGAGCAACACGCGCATGCTGTTTGGTGACGCCAAGGACTCCATGTCGGCCCTCGTGGCTGCGCTCCGCTCGACCTGATGTCTGCTGCGTGTTGAGCGTCGGTCAACGCGAGCTAGTGTCTCAACTCGAAGGCCTCGATGTAGCTCAGCTCGGAGCCGGGGTCACACTCGTCGTCCCCGTCGATGTCGACGCAGTCGCCCTTGTCCCATAGGTGCTGAGCTTCGAACACTTGGGTGTCTCCGACGGTTGTCTGGGACCCTTTGCCTGGAAACACTTGCCAGTTGTTTCCTTGATCGTGGGTGAGCCACAGACGGCCGTTGTCCAGGTCCAGCCCGACGCTCAAGATGTACTCGTCGCCGTCGTACCCCCAGCTACCGCAGGTGTCCGTGATCAATGCGTAGACCACTCGCCAAGTGAGGTCGCAGGGCTCGCAGCCGGTAGCGGGCGGGTCTCCAGTGTCGTTCCAGGCGTAGATCCGAACGCAATCCCAATACGTGGCCGAGGGGTTGTCGAAGTAGTAGCTGAACGACACCTCTCCCACCTGGTCTAGTGGCCACGAGTCGATGCCATCGCTGTCGTTTACTGAGTCGTCGTCATCGGTCGAGTCGTCGTCGTCCGCAGAGTCGTCATCGTCACCGCCGTCGATCCCGCCCTGGTTCGTTGGCGGCCCGGCGTCGGTGGCGGGCTTGTCGAGACAGCCCACGACACAGAGCGCTAGACAGAAGCTGATGAGGCTTGCGAGCGAGATGCGCTGTTTGGGGTCGCTCGAGAACACCAGGGACACTCCTCGGGGTGGTTGATCGAGCATCACCTTGGATCCGGTGGGCGGATGCTTCCAGTGCGCTCGAACCATGTATCGTACAACGCTCTCGGGGCATCGGCGCCCCAGGACATCGCCGCAGGTGCAGCATGACCTATCTTGTGTCTGAAGAACTTGAAGACTATGCCATTCGTCACGGGACTCCTTTCGGCGATCTCTACGAGCAACTGCGCGAACAGACCTATAGGGAGACGGATCTTCCGCAGATGCAGGTGGGGCCGCTCGAAGGTCGCCTCCTGACACTCCTGGTGCGGCTCTGCGGTGCGAGGTCGGCGGTGGAGGTGGGCACGTTTACCGGCTATTCCTCACTATGTATTGCGGAGGGGTTGCCCGATGACGGAACCCTGGTGACCTGCGACATCGACGAGCAGACGACAGCCATTGCTCGCAGCTACTGGGACCAGGCGCCCTGGGGTCGCAAGATCGAGCTTCGGCTGGGCCCGGCGCTGGCGACGCTCGCGGACCTCGAGGGTCCCATCGACTTTGCCTTCATCGATGCTGACAAGGAGAACTACATTGGCTACTGGGAGGCCCTGGTGCCTCTGTTGCGGCCCGGCGGCTTGGTGGTCGTCGACAATGTCCTCTGGAGCGGTCGAGTTCTAGACCCCCAGACCGAGACAGACCGAGCCATCGTCGCGTTCAACAGCCACGCTCAGGCCGATGATCGGATCGAGCAGGTCCTGCTGACGGTCCGAGACGGGGTGCTGCTCGGCCGGAAGCGCTGAGAGTCCCCGGTGGTCCGGCTCAGGGTTGCTCTCTCCTGGGATGGGGAGCCGGTACCTCTTGAGGAACAGGTGACGCTCGACATTGTGGGTCATGAACGACACCTCGCCCTGCGGGTGGATGCACCGTTTTTCGGCGACCCAGCGCCAGACTTTCCTCCGGGGTCGGTGCCGGGGCTCTGGAACTATGAAGTGGTCGAACTGTTCATCGCGGGGGCTGAAGGTCGGTACCTAGAAGTAGAGATCGGGCCCCATGGCCATCACCTGGTTCTCCAACTGGACGGCGTGCGCAACGTAGTGGAACAGGGGCTGGAGTTGGATTTGGAGGTCTCTAGGGGGGATGGGCGTTGGACGGCGCGTGCATCTCTGCCTCGAGATTGGCTTCCGCCTCTCCCACACCGGGTCAATGCCTACTCCGTGCACGGGGCAGGGGAACACCGAAGATACCTGGCGGCCAATGCCGTGCCTGGAGACGGGCCGGATTTTCATCGACTCCAGTACTTTCGCGAGGTTCGATTGCCCTGAGGTGGTTGGTAGGGTTCCCCAGGTGTCCGGGTGGGTTTGACTTCAGTGGCCCTGGGCCCCCAAGATCGAAACGGGCCTTGTGCGCCCATCGTCTCGTAGGCAGTGAGGCCTCGAGCCCGCAAAGACCATAGTGAAGGGGTCTCCGTGACAGGCGAAACGCAACCTCCTGCAGCCACACCACCCGACCCTGAGCCCACAACCGCAGACAGCGGTGGTGGCGGGTTGGCCACGCCGTTTCATCCCATTGCTGCGTTTCTGCTCGGCTGGATCGCCCAGATCCTCATGGGCCAGCAGGCGAAGGCGCTGTGGTCGTTGGTTCCCATCATGGTGGGTATGTGCTGCTGCTGCCTCCCCGGGCTCATCTTCAGCGTGCTCTTCCAGATTGACGCTTACAAGTGCGCCGAGGCCATTCAGAACGGGGAGCAGGTGGGCATCCACGAGTACAAGTTCGAGCTGGCGTTCAAGGTGGGCAAGCTGCTTCACAAGGAGGCCGTGTTTCTTGGCTAGCCCCGCGTGATCTGACTGTTGATCGATTGTCTCTGGGGACGCCCGGCTAGATGTTTCCGCCGTGGGCCCGGTAATAGGCCTTGACCTCTTCGTCCTGCAGGAAGACCAAGCCGACAATACCCACTGTCATGGTGATCCAGTTGCAGCAGAGGATGCAGGCAATCTCCAGGTACGAGACTAGGGGTTGGGGCTCCAGTCCTTCTGGAGGTTCCTTGAGGTGCTTGATCGCGCTGATGATCTCCAGGATCGCTGTCGGGATCAACAACACGACGGGACAGCAGCAGATCAGCCCAAGACCAAGCGTGCCGATCCCAACGACGAGGCCGTTGAGGATGTAGCCCACCGACCACAACAGATTGAGGATGCCGCTGACCAGGTGCATGATGCCGATGGCCTGCACCTTGCCGGGCTTGGGGATGGATGGCTGTGGTGCCTCTACACTCAAGCAAGCCTCCGACGAAGGGTGGTATCCAGGCCGAGGCTCGGCCACCCTCGCCAAGCCTCAGTTTAGGCGGCCACCATCTGGGGCCCGAACACCTGCGTGTATTCAACCACGAGAGCGTCCCAGTCTGACAAGGCTTCCTTGGCCTTCTTGCGAGCGTTTCTGCGGGCCCGGGCGAGCACCGCGAGCTCTCGCTGGGCGGCCTTGCGGAGATCCGCAGTTGTAGCGTCCAGACGCGCTCGGTGCTGGGCAGTCCATTCTTGTTGCTGTTGCTTGAGCTCGGTGAGGGCAGTTTGGATGGCGAACTCGGCGCGCACCAAGTCGTCGTGGAGACGCTCCTTGAGCTCCTCCGCGCCCTCGATCCATTCGGTACGAGACTCGTCGACCCGGTGGGCCCAGTCGTCGGTGATCTTGCTCCAGGCGAGCTTGCGCTCCGCCCACTCGTGGCGGCGCTCTTGCATCCGGTTTGCCCAGGCCTCCTTCTTGTCGGCCCAGTCATGTCGTTGCTCTTCCACTCGCCGTCGCCACTCCTCGACCTTGCCTTCCCCCCAAGTCTCCAGGAGCTCGCTGAAGCGGTCTCGGCCCTCTTCGAAGCGTGCGCGCAAGACCTGCTCGTCCGGAACCCGTCTGAGGTTGCTCGCCAGCCCGATCCGACTCAGGCTATAGATCAGCCACTTGGTGGGATCGAAGTTGTACCAGCGAGGGCCGTTTCGGTAGTCCCACTGAAACGCGTGGTGGTAGTTGTGGTAGCCCTCGCCCAGGGTAAAGAACGATAGGAACCAATTATCGCGAGCCGTGTTGCCGCGCGAGTAGGGCTGAGTGCCGTACACATGCGCTGCAGAGTTGATCAGGAACGTGAAGTGCTGCACGACGATAATGCGTAGCAGGCCGGCAATGAGGATCATCCCCAACAGGTTGTTGGTGAAGTATCCGACCGCAAGCACTGGCAAAAGGTTTCCGATGACGGCCACAGCTAGATAGTTGCGATGCTGCCAGGCGAGGATCGGGTCCCTCTTCAGATCGGGGACGTTGTTGTATTGCCCTTCGCGAATACCCTCGACCAGGATCCAGCCCATGTGCGAGTACCAGAGGCCTCGGCGCGCGTTGTACGGGTCCTGGTAGGTATCCACGCGGTTGTGATGCCAACGGTGATCCGAGCACCACGCCACCGCGCTGTTTTGACACGCTGCTGCGCCGAGCACGGCATACGCAAAGCGAACAGGTGCGGTGGCCTTGTAGCCCCGGTGTGAGAACAGACGATGGTAGCCGGCAGTGATGCCGAGTCCGGTCGCCCACCACATCAAGACCGCCACAAGGAGCTCGGTCCAGTGCAGGCCGAAGCTCCACAGGTACCAGCCTGCTGCAGGCAGAACAAACAACGGGAGGACTACCACGAAGGCCACGTTGGCCCAGAGCACTTTGGGCTTGCGAGCTGGCTCTGGCGAAGGCGGTGGGTGGTCAGCGGTCATGACAGTCTGAGTCTCGGGCTGGGTCACAGTCTGTATCCGAAAAGAGGTGATTTGTTTTGGTTCGCGCAAGCGTACTCTTGCACTCTACGGTCGTCACCGGCGATTGGTAGTTTTTTGAGCCATCAGAGCATGAAGGCTCCGTTGTTGATATCGAGCGCTTGTCCGGTGATTCCCCGGGCATCACCGGACACGAGCCAGGACACCATGGCGGCGATCTCCGAAGGGTGGCTCATGCGCCCCAAGGGGACATCGCGCATGGCCACTTTCTTGGCCTCTTCAGCAGAGATGCCCAGAGCATCCCCGAGGCCTCGTAGACCCTCCCAGGCCATGTCGGTGTCGACCCAGCCTGGGCAGATGGCGTTCACCTGTACATTCTCCGACGCGAGCTCCATGGCGAGGGCTCGCACAAGGCCTAGCAGCCCGGCCTTGCTGGCGCAGTAGCCGGTGTACCCGGCCACGCCGATTCGCCCCAGGATCGATGAGATAACGATCAGATGTCGGGGCTCTGCGGGCTCGGCGAGCACTCGCTGTGCGGCCCTCAGTGTGTTGTACGAGCCGGTCAGGTTGGTCGAGACTAGGGCGTCGAAGCGGTCATCGGACCCGGGGTCGTTCCGACCGCCAATGCCCGCATTGGCAACTAGAGCTTGGAGTGGGCCGAGGGCTTGGGCGCCGCGCACGAACACATCCACGACGCGCTTCCTATCGGTGATGTCGCATGCGGAGATGAACACTTCCGACGCACCAGCGGCGCGGGCGAGCTCTGCCGTCTCCTTGAGGAGGGGCAGCCTGCGTGCGAAGAGACTGAGGCGTGCTCCGTCCTCTGCGAGGCGAAGGGCGACGGCCCGGCCGATGCCGCTGCCTGCGCCCGTGACGGCGATGTGTTGATCCTGGTGGCGTGGAGACTGGGTCATCATGGTGGGCATTGTGGCCGTCGCGGATTCGGTTGTCGAATGGACCCAAGTTCGCTTGCCTAAGCCTGGAATGCTGCGATTCGTCTGGTCCTTTGCGGGTCGAGTACAATGCGCCGCTGCCGTTGAATGAGAGACCAACCGTTGTCTGGCGAGGGATGAGCATCATGGCCGAGAGAGACACCCCCAACTACTGGGACTACTTACGACTTCCAGATCTGCTCGATCTTCAGGGCGGACTGGAGGGAGACGACTCGCAGCTTCAGCCCGATGAGCTGCACTTCATCATCGTTCACCAGGCCTTCGAACTCTGGTTCAAGTTGATGTTGAGAGAACTGCGTCTGGCGCGCGACCACCTGGCGGCTCCCACCGTTCCAGAAGAACACATCCCCCATGTCGTCCACCACCTGGGCCGGGTCAATGCCATCTTGCGGCTCTGCGCGGCACAATTTGCGGTCATGGAGACGCTGACTCCTCAGGAGTTTCTGGCGTTCCGAAACAAGCTCGCACCTGCCAGTGGCTTCCAGTCATTTCAGATGCGCGAGATTGAGATCCTCATGGGACTGCCCGAGCAAGAGCGAGTGGACTCGGGCTTCGGTGACCCGCTCGCTTTTCTGCGCAGGATGGCGCGGGACTCGGCCACGGGCGAAAAGGTAGTCGCCCGAGTGGAGAAGGTGCTCAAGGAACAGACCCTGCGAGATGCGCTGCACAACTGGCTGTATCGGACTCCTATCCAAGGTTCGGTGCCCGAAGCTCCTGGCGATGAAGAGCGCGTGTTCTCCTTTGTGGAGGAGTATCTGGAGCAGGCGAGAACCGGCGCGGCTGAACAGCGGAGCGGCCTGGTCAAGGCTGGAGTTCTCGACGCAGAACAGGCCGAGGCCCGGTTTGCTGAGGGCCACCAGCGGTCCCGAGACTTCTTGTTGGCCAAGGATGTGGACGAGTCCCAGCGGGTTCGGACCCGGCGTATTCGATCCGCCTTGCTGTTCATCGAGAGCTACCGAGAACTCCCACTCCTTGCGTGGCCGCGTGTGTTGTTGGACGCCATTGTGGAGCTGGAAGAGGGCATGGTCTTGTTCCGTCATCGGCATGCGCGGATGGTGGAGCGCATCATCGGTCGGCGGGTGGGCACCGGTGGCTCGTCGGGCGTGGACTACCTAGACGCTACGACCAAGTATCGGGTGTTCACCGAGCTCTGGGCGGTTCGCACCTTGTTGTTGCCGCGGTCCTCGGTCCCAGCTCTGGACAATTCGGAGGACTACGGCTTTGCCCGCTGAGTCCAACCCTCGATTGTTCCCGAGCGGGTCGTCCTGTATGACCAGTTCGTGATGACCATCGAACCAGGGCTGTCCACCGATCTCACGGGCCTTCACGCACTGGTCTGTGGGGCGAGCTCCGGCATTGGTCGGGCGGTGGCCCTGAGCCTGGCATCCCAGGGCTGTCAGGTGAGTGCGCTGGCGCGCTCTGCAGACAAGCTTGCGGATCTCGTGAGCGACTTGGAGGCGGCAGGGAAGCAGGTCGCCCGCGCAGTCGTGGCTGATCTGGATGACCGGGACGGACTGGACGACATCGTCCGAGGGCACCTGCTCGATGTGGGCCCTGTCCACATTCTGATTAACAACACGGGTGGGCCGCCTTCGGGCCCTCTGCTGGATGCGGACGATGGGGCTTTTCTCAGCGCCTTCGGTCGGCACGTGCTGGCGTCGCACCGGTTGTTGAAGCTGGTGTTGCCCGGAATGAAGAGTGCTGGTTATGGCCGCATCATCAACATCGTCTCGACCTCCGTGCGGGAGCCGATACCCAACCTCGGCGTCAGCAACACGATTCGCGGTGCCGTGGCCTCGTGGGCGAAGAGCTTGTCCGGCGAACTGCCCCCTGGAGTCACCATCAACAACGTGCTGCCTGGCTATACGGACACCGATCGGCTGGGATCCCTCGCCGAGTCGGTAGCCAGTCGGCTGGGCTCGTCGGTGGAGACGGTTCACGAGGACTGGTTGAGCCAGATCCCCGAAGGTCGTCTCGCTCGCCCAGAGGAGCCGGCGGCGCTGGTCGCCTTTCTTGTGAGCCCTTCTGGTGCCTATATTCGAGGCCAGAGTATTGCCGTGGACGGCGGGCGCCTCCGGAGTATCTGACACTTGTCCATAACAACCCCAATCTCGGACGAATCATGAAGCCAATCCTGTGGACACTCTTTGTTGTGACTCTGTTCGCTGGTGCATGCCAGATAGAGGACGACGTCCTCTTCGACTTTGACGGCGATGGTGCGCGCGATCAGTTCGACTGTCGTCCCAACGACCCCGGCTTCTACCCAGGCGCTCCGGACTTCTGGGGGAATGGCGAGGATGAGAACTGCGACGGCGTGGATGGCACCTCGCTCGACGAGGATGGAGATGGTTACGGGGCGCATATCGACTGCGACGACCGCAACTCGTCGGTGTATCCCGGTGCGGAGGACCTGCCTGGTGACGGTGTCGACAGTGACTGCGATCGTATCGATGGCTTGGCTACGGATGCTGACGGTGATGGATTTCACACAGGATTCGACTGCAATGACGACGACGCCACCATCTACCCGGGGGCCGATGACCCTGAAGGTGACGACATCGATCAGAATTGTGACCAAGTGGAGGGGGAGGCCGTGGATGCCGACGGTGACGGGCGACACTCGGGCATCGACTGTGACGACAACAACCCAGATGTTCATCCCGGGCAGTGGGACCAGCCGTTGGATGGAATCGACGCTGACTGTGACGGTCTCGACGGCACGGTCATCGACAATGACTCCGATGGTTTCTCCAGCTTGACCGATTGCAATGACGAGGACGCCTCGGTGCACCCGGGCGCTACGGAGGTCGACGGAGACGGCGTCGACCAGAACTGTGACGGACTCGGTGGCTCCGACTGCAGTGAGCTACAGGCCTTCGACTTTCAGGGGGGGGCAGGTGATCCGGACGTGCAGTTTTCCGGCGGCCCCAATGCGGCGTGGTCGTTCGTCGTTGGTGAGCAGAGCCACTCTGGGGATCGGGCGATGTACTACGGAAACCTGGGCACGGGCAATTTCGACTTCGGCATCAACTCAGGGGAGCTGTGGACGTCTGTGACGGCGTCGGACACTGCAGGCCCACACTCGGTCACATTCTGGGTGTTCCTCGATGTGGACGATGGCATGACGACGGATCAGTTGGATGTTTCCGTGATGGATGCAGACGGCACCCTCGCTACGTGGAACAAGCTTGCCTACGACTTCTCCAGTCCTGCCACGTGGCAGCAGCAGGGGCTCTGGCTGCCAGAGCTAGGGACGGACTACGACCCCGAGACCGAAGGCCACCAGCTGAAGGTGCACTTTGCGTTCGATAGCGTGGACGACTCGGAGAATGAGGGCCAGGGCGTCTTCCTGGACGACCTCGTGTTCTCAGCCTGCGATCTTTGATGGGCGCTAGCTGCCAGGTCTAGGGACTGGAGCTGGCCCGTGTCGGGCCGCTCTGGCTGCTGACCTCGAGCGCATGTGGAGCCCCGGGGGCCCAAGAAATCAGCCCTTGAGTGGGAGCTCAGCCTGGATGTGGAGCTGACCCTGTTCGTTCGCCTCGAGGGAATCCCGCGGGCCAGTCAAGGTCGCTGACGAGAGCCGAATGGTCTGGGTGGCGTCGCCTCCATCGGCTCCGCTTGCCTCCACCTCTTCCACCACCTGTCCCGTGATCGACACCTTTCGGTCGATCCCGAGGATGTCTCGTGGGCGGCCCTGTCTCGTCGTCCTGCCCCGCTCGAACAACACGACTTGCTGCCCCATCCTGCGGGCCTCGTCCACATCGTGAGTCACGAAGACGGCGGGAATGCCGTGGTCTTTCAGGATGCTCTGCAAGATGTCCTGCAGGGCCCTTCGCCCGGCATCGTCGATGGAGGCGAAGGGCTCGTCCAGCAGGAGCAACTGTGGACGAACCGCCAGGGCTCGCGCTAGGGCCACTCGCTGTCTCTCGCCTCCCGACAGGGCATCGGGGCGGGCATCTGCTAGATGCGCTATGCCCAGCTCGTCCATGAGGCTCTCGACGACGTCGTTACGGCTGCGCCTCTGGTCGCGGGGAAGCCCGAACGTGACGTTGCCGCGTACATCGCGAAAGGGAAAGAGACTGTTGTGCTGCGGCACCAGCCCGATTCGGCGGTCGCGGGCGGCGACGTGGATGCTGCGCCGGGTATCCACAAGGGGTTGCCCCGCAAGAGTAATGAGGCCCTCTTGCGGGCTGATGTGCCCAGCGAGGGCCGCGAGGGTCAGAGACTTTCCGGCTCCGGAGGGACCAAACAAGACGAGGAGTCCCCGGTCGAGCTGAAATTGTGCCTCCAGGCAGAAGGGGTTGCTGGGCGAGCCAACGGTGAGCGTGAACCTGGCATCCAGCGTTGTGTCGTTGGCAAGTGTCATCGGTTGGACGTCCCCGGGCTCATGCGGGCTGCGACGGTGACCACGAGAAGGGAGAGTCCCGTCAGCACGACGACATAAGTGAGAGCGAGGCTGTCATTGCCGCTCTGATACGCCGCAAAGATCTCGAGGGGCATCGTGTTGGTCTTGCCCGGAATGTGACCTGCGAACATGAGGGTCGCGCCAAACTCGCCCAGCGCGCGCGCAAAGGCCAGGACCAACGCGGCCAGGATGCCCCTCCAAGCAGCTGGCAGGGTCACTCGAAAGAACAATGCCACGGGGGATAGGCCGAGGGAACTCGCCACCTGCTCGAGCTCAACGGGGACGTTCTCAATGGCCGGCTGGGCTGTCTTGACCAGCAAGGGCAGCGCGACAATCGCCGAGGCAAGCACGGCGGCGGTCGGGGTGAAGATCACCGAGAGGCCCAGAAGCGACTCCAGGGAAGGACCCAGGAACCCACGCCGTCCAAAGAGGACCACGAGGAAGTAGCCGACGACTGTGGGAGGCAAGACCAGCGGCAACAGGACGAGCCCGTCCACCAGCACCTTGCCCGGGTAGCGCCTGCGAGCCTGGAGCCAGGCCAAGGCCAGTCCCGGAACCGTGACCACCAAGAGCGCAATCGTCGCCACCCGCATGGACAGCATGAACGAGAAGCCGAGCTCGGTGTCCATGGCTAGTCAGCGAGCACGAAGCCGTGCTCCCTCCAGAGAGTGCGGGCTGCAGGTGATCCGAGAAACGTGAGGAAACTCTGCGCAACGTCGTTGTTCGTCCCAGAAGCGGTGGCGGCGGCGATGATCTGGGGGCGAGGGGCCCCTGGCCAGTTGGCGCGATCGAGGATGTGGAGGTCGTTCGTGTCGAGGACATCTGTCTCGTAGACGACGGCTAGATCGACCTCTCCGCGCCGTGCATAGGAGAGCACCCGGGTTACATCGCCGCCATAGATCAGCTGGCCGCCCAGGTGGGCCCAGGCGCCCACTTGCTCGAGCACCTCTTGAGCGTAGCGACCGGCCGGGACGAAGCCCGGGTCTCCGATGGCTGCCTTGACCTGCGGATCCAGTGTGCTGAGCGTTGCGAACTCGTGAGGTGTGCTCCCCCGAGGCCCTATCAGGACCATCCGGTTGCTCGCTACGACCTTGCGGGTGGTTTGGTCGACGAACCCACCCTGAATGAGCAGGTCGACATCTTGCTCGGACGCAAAGAGGACCGCGTCCACCGGTGCTCCCAGCTGAACCTGTTGCCGGAGCGCTCCACTCGCGCCGTAGTTGACCGTGATTCTTGCGCTGTCCCCTTGCTGCTCGAAGGCCTCGACCAGGGGCGGCAGCACTGTCCGAAGGCTGGCAGCGGCAGACAAAGAGGCGCCCTCGGTCAACGTTGCCGTCGCGTTCTGATTGGCGCAGGCCCCCAGCAGCAGAACCGCCAGCCAGCACCCGAGCAGTGCGCGCGGTCGTGACGGAGCGTAGAGGGGCGCGGTGGTGTGAAGCATGGCGGTTGTTCTCGGTGGCGGAAGGATACCCACTCCTGCCCCGTGTCGGGCGTCGAGCTGGGCAGAGTCTTTGTTGTGGGTGGGACTCCAGCGCCGGATCGAGTACTCTCCGGGGCCCGGTGGGATGCCGGTCGGGCCGCTGGTTTCGAGATTCGGTCGTTTCTTCGAGTGGGAAAGCATGCAGTACGACGTCTTCTTCTCCATTAGTCAGACGCCGGTTGCGGGGGCCACGCCCACCGAGGCCGAGATGTTTGGCAACTTCTTCGACCAGGTGCAGCTGGCTGATCGCCTGGGCTTCGGCACGGCATGGATCGCTGAGAGCCATCTGTCGAGCGAGGTCCAGAAGACCAACCGGCGCCCTGTGATTCCCCACTGGGAAGGGGAGGTGGGGCTCAACGCAGACTTCCTCCAGCTGGCCCATCAAGTGTTCAGCAAGACGCAGCACATCGAGATGGGCTCGGCGGTCATGAACATCCTCTGTATGGGTGGGCCCATCGCACATGCCGAGCGCATTGGAGTCTTCTTGGCGCTTCACGGTCTGAACCCCGAGGAGCGTCGCCGAATCAACGTGGGCTTCGCCGCAGGTCGATTTCAGTTCATGAACGAGGCGTCGGGCATCGTGCCTCGGGATGGTGTGGAAGAGGCCGCTTGGCCGGCCATGAAGGGGCTCATCTTCCGCGAGGCCAGCGAGATCTTCTGCCGACTGCTGTCGGGCGAGACGCTCAACAGCTCACAGGTGGGCTCCACGCTGCTTTCGCGCGCCAACTTTCGATCGGATGAGGACTGGGAGCGAGTCCAGGACGCGGCGATGGTCCGTGATGACCTGGAGGCTCGCCCCGAGAGCGTGCCGGTGGCCAATCGGTGGGCGTTCGAGAACCTAAAGATCGTCCCCCAGGACTTCCGCCGCGATCTGCTCCAGTTGATCATCGGCTCCCACGAGCCCGCGACTCAGGAGTTCGTCAACACCATGAGGCCGGTGCAGGTCTTCAACCTGTCCATTACCCGCCAGGATGTCATCGACGACACGCACAAGCGCATGGAGAAGGCCTATCACCCCGACGGTGGAGCGTGGCAACGCAGCTACATGCCGCGCACGACCTTTGTGTTTCTCAACGAGCGCCCAGGCTTGAGCCCCAAAGAGCGCAGCGCTGCTGCCCATCGCGAAGCCCGTGAAGCGCTCTCGGCCTACTGGAAGGCGCTCCAGGGCACGCTCGATCCCACGAAAGTTGAGCGGGCGGCAGACAATGCGCTCATTGGCACTGCGGATGAGATTGCCGACCAGATGGTGGAGCGGTTCCACCCCGATGACCGGCTCATGCTTTGGTTCGACTTCTTCAACCACGACAACGACCGGGTGATGGCGAACATGGAGGACTTCATGACTCACGTCAGGCCGCGGGTGGACGAGAGGCTGGGTCGGTGAGCGACGGCAGTCCCAACGAGCGCAGTGGTGGCCCCATGCAGGCCCCGGCTTCG
>PBPL01000087.1 GCA_002724675.1 Deltaproteobacteria bacterium
GTCGTCATCGTCGTCGTCGTCGTCGTCGTCGTCGTCGTCGTCGTCGCCGCCAGGCTCGTCACAGCCCTGCCCCGGAAAGACCGTGGGGTCCGTGTCGTCACAGTCACCATCGCAGACTGTAAAGGTGTCGCCATCATTGTCGGGACTCTCGTCGGTCTCACCGTCGCAGTCGTTGTCGACGCCGTCACACAGCTCTGTCGCGCCGGGAAACACGCTAGTCGACGTGTCGAGACAGTCCCCATCACAGGGCCCGAAGCCATCGCCATCCACATCAGGAGCATCGTTGGTGTCACCCGAGCAGTCGTTGTCGATACCGTCGTCGCATTCCTCCACGACCCCAGGGCGCACATCTGCATCGTTGTCGTCGCAGTCGATGCAGGAGTCCGCCCCGTCCTCATCCACATCGACCCCCACATCGACCAGGCCATCGCAGTCGTTGTCGATGCCGTCGTCACACGTGTCCGAGAGGCCGGGGTTCAACAAGGGGTCAGCATCGTCACAGTCACCATCCACCTCAGAGAATCCATCGAGGTCGTTGTCCACCGTGCCAGGTGCCGAGACCGAGAAGTCATCGATGCCAATGCCGTCCTCGGCCGCATCGGTCGTGAGGTGAACCTCATCGGCAAACGTGTCGAACCAGACGCCACGGAACTCGCCACCATCCTGATCTTCAGCGACCGCTAGCAGCGTAAAGGTCTCCTGCAGCACACCATCGAGGAAGGTCTCCACCGTCATGGCCGAGCCAACGTCCAAGAACAGCGTGGAGAACGCGCGCTGGGGCTCTGGGAAGAGAAACACCAACTCGGCAGGCTCGATGAGGCCAAAGCCTACGGCGGCAACCTGCGCCCCATTCCCGGCAGAGCCAAAAGCCTGAGGCACCGGAAAGATGTCGGCAGAAGAATCGAAGGCGACCCCTTCCGACAGGAACTGGTTGGCCACGGGGACCGCAAAAGGCATCCCCTCGAAGTCAATCACGCCCGGCTGACCCGCCTCCGGGTTCGCAGCCAGCAGGTCGTCATGGGCGGCCTGGCTGTCGACGATGACTTCCGCCTCAGCCACAGAGGGCAGCAGCAGAACCGTCCACAAAGGCAGGAGCAGGGCCCAGTTGGCCCCGCCGATGCATCGTCGGCGCCGCTCGAAGGCGCACGCACCCAATGACGAAGTTCGCCTCATTCCCTGCTCATCGGAGGCTACTACCGGACACTTGAGGCCTAAAAAGCGACGGTGTTGACCATCGACTGCCAACGATCTGCTGTCGTTGGGGCGAGAGTTCGAGGGAGAAAGCAGGTAGTCTGAAAGTAGGCTCGACCGTGGGGTCGAGTCAGCCACGTAGCCCCGCCACCCCAGAGCACGGCGGAAACCCAGTAGGACTGGCCAATGAGCGCTCGTCCTGCTCCCTCGACGGAGGTTGGGCTGCAGCGCACGGGACCAAACAGTGGCAATTCGGCTGAAGAACCTATTCAACAAGGGCCAAGAGAAGGCGCAATCGGCCCCTGCCGAAGAGGCCATGGAGGAGCCACTGCCCACCGAAGGCCCCGAGGATGACGACGACGAGAACCTCGAGACGGTCGAGACCGACGCCCCCGCCGAAGCGGAAACCGCGGACGAGCCAGAACTGACCGCCAGCGATGTGGCCGTCGGCGCAATTGGCCCACTCAGGGACCAGGTCGCAGCCGAGCTCCACGCCACGAGTCCACCAGACGATCGACAGTTCCGCCTCGCCCTCGAAGAGATCCTGTTCGACATCGAGTCAGGCATGACGTCCTTCAATGCAGCCAAGGCCATATCGGTACTGGAGGGCTCTATCCCCGCATGGTTTGCGCGCCTCAAGTCCGCTCAGACGGACCGCAACGTCGAGATGTCCCGACTCATCGAAGTGATGGGGAAGGCTCTCAAGAACATCGAAGGACGAGACGGGGTGTTCCACGATTCGCTCGAAGACAACCTCGAGCGACTTCGGGAGGCCGCCACAGGAGTCCAGGTGCGCAGCGCGTCCCGGCGACTTCTGCAGCTCATTGATGGCGCATCCGAACAAGTCGCTGAACAGAAACGCATGACGGAGAAGCGGCTTCGTAGCCTGAGCGAGATGGTTCGCGGCCTCAACGAAGAGCTCGACCAAGTAAAGGTAGAGGCCCAAGAAGATGCGCTGACGGGTTTGTTCAACCGCAAGTCCTTCGACGACCGGCTCGAGATCGAGCTCAACAACACGAGGCTGACCCCCTATCGCTTCGTCCTCATCATCATGGATCTGGATCACTTCAAGGCCGTCAACGACACCTACGGTCACGTTGTCGGCGACCGGGTCTTGCAGGCCTGCGGGAAGGCCATCCAGGAGGTGGTGATGCGCAACTCGGACTTCTGTGCACGATATGGCGGCGAGGAGATGGCCGTCATCCTGTCCGACTGCCGCGGTCCCCAAGCGATCAAGATCGCAGAGCGAATTCGCAAAGCGATCGCCGCCCTGGAGGTCAAGGCTGGCAAGAAGACGATCCAGGTCACCGCTTCGTTCGGCTTGTCGGTGGTCTGCGACCAGGACACGGCCCAATCCGCCATCGAGCGCGCCGATGCAGCCCTCTACATCGCCAAGCGAAGCGGCCGGAACAAGGTCGTGCAGGCGGGCGTGGGAGAGGGCGAGCCCATCCCCATGCCAGAAGCACTGACCCGCTAGGGCGGGTTGGTTCACGCTTAGCCCTTCCGTACTGGGCCCTCGGGACGACGGAGTGTAGGCGGGAGGAGGCTCACCTCTCCCGGTGTGCGCTCCAACAATCGGCGCTTACGCTTCTTTCCGTCCTCGGGCTGCTTCTTCTGCTGTTGCTGCTTCTTCTTCTTCTCAGGAGGCGGCTCGGCCCAATCAATGGCCGTCGCCAAGATGCGAATCTGATCATTGGTGCCGTCGTAACCGGGAACGTCGGGACTCGGCATGACCGCCGGCCTGGGAACGACCGTCACGCGGATGACATCCTGACTCCGGCCCAGCTTGGTAGCGAGCGCAGAGGCGATCAGCTCCCCTTGTCGTCGCGCCAAGGTCACAGCGTCGGTGTAGTGCCAGGTGCTGGGCTTACCGTCGTGTTCGTCCACCACCAAGACATCTCGCCCTGGAGCTACCTTGTGCGGGCGGGTCGGGCGCGCATAGAGCGCATCCACAGGAGTCGTGGGCTGACCGGGCGCGGGGCCAAACGGCGCATCCTGTTGCGCCGACATAGTCCGCCGGATGTCAGGGGGTTCGACGCCCAGCTCCCTGAGTCGAGTGTGGACCTGGACCTCAATGGGTCCGTCCATGGTCTTCAGACCACGAAGCCACTCTCGCAGAAGCGCATCTCCCGACTCGGGCAGCGCGATGTCACCCGTCCCAAACAGTGCGGAGCGCGCAAACGTCACTCGAACCGGTGTGGGTCTCTCACCCACCGCACCCGTCGCGCGCACCCGGTCGCCTATCTGGATCAAATCGGCAGCGGCGCCCGACTCTTCCATGCCCGCGGGCAATGGCTCTTTCGGACCGGCCTCCAGGACCGCAACACCGAGGCCCTCGCCCGTGTTGATCACTCGCAAGCTGCCCACGGGCCACCACAGGGCATGGCTTCGATAGGCCGCGGTGCCACGCGCTGACGGAAGACGTCGATAGACCTGCAAGATGCTTCCCGGCACCACCTCCACCTCATCGGCGAGGTCGAGGACGTAGCTCTCGCTGTCGATGGCAACCACATGCCCAGCCTCAGACTCGGCCTGCGCGCTAGGCGCAACAGTCAGGGCCACGAGCACCAGAAACGAGTTCCAGATCCGCATACGCTTGTTGGTCGCTGTCATGTTCATTCTCCAATCCGGGCCATGGTCACATCAAGAATGTGAGACCCAGTCCAATGCCCACCGCAGAGAGGTCGAGGCCCGCGGCGCCAAAGTTGTTGGCTGAACGCGCCCAACCTTCCAGGTGAAGGTAGATATCGTCGAGTATGGGATTGCCGCTGAGGCGCCCCTCCCAGTTGAGTTCGGGGAACGGAAGCTGAAACTGGGCTCCCCCGCCCATGTGCACGCCTAGCTTCGTACCCGACGGGTCGCGCACACCGTCCTTCTCCGACCAGACCACCACATCAAAACCTCCGCGCACATACGGCACGACGATCTGCCCACGGGACAAGGCCAACCTCAGCGTGCCTTCCACAAAGACGGGAACCTGGACCAACGTCGTGGTGGGAGGATCGCCGGTAGCTGCGACCCCTGTACCTGCCCTCAGGTGCCAACCCGCCCCCGCGCCCACACCGAAGCGCTCCAGAAATAGCCAGGTGGCTCGCACTTCGAGGCTGAAGGGGTTCGTACGGGCATACACCGTACGCATGGGCGTCGACGGTTGGTCGGACACGCCCAGCTGGCCTGACACCAGCAGGAACCGGTCGAGGGGGCCAGCCAGCCCGTCCTTCGGAACCCCGAGGACGGTGGTTGCAACCACCAGAGCCGCCACGGTGGCGACCAACTGGCCCCGAGGCGTCATGACTGCCCGGACCTTTCTCGCAGTTCTGCTCGCTGCATATCGTAGAGAATCCGGACCAGACGCTGTTCCGTCGCAGCTGGGACCTCGGTGAAGCGCAGACCCAAGTCCCACTCGCCCGACTCCTCGTGAATACAACGAACCACTTCACAGGTGACCCGGAAGGGAACGGCGCTACCGTCCTCAGCAAAGGCGAACTCAACCTCAGCCTCAGAACCCAGATCGAACCCGCGGTCCCAGAGGAACCCAAGGCCAGTGACTGAGATGTTGGCTTCTACCTGCTTGGACTGGGCCCAACCATCGCCACCCGAAGCAGCGTTCACCTGCCCAATCAATGCATCAATAGTGGACAAGAGACGATCCACAAACGCCCTGCCCGAACTATTGAGATCCTTGCGATACCGTGCGGCTGCGACAACCAACTCCTCATAGGGCGCCACCGCGTCCCGAGGTTGGCCGGAAGCGGCCCCACCCAGGGCACGAAGACGCAAGGTGACGGGCGCAAAGACCCGAAAGTGATTCCGCCGCTCGTTGAGAGTGGACACCGAGACGGACATGGATCCGATCCTGTTGCTCATGGAGGCTCCGCGGACAGGGAGGGTTCATTTCCTGCCACTCTCTGAACAGTAGCTAGATCCGTGCCAATCTGCGAGGAAACCACCCTCAGTCGGGGGGCACAAAGAACCAAAAACGCCTTCGGGAGCAAGCCCCCGAAGGCGACACCCACAAAGCTGCGGGTGACAGGGCTAGATGTTGCGCTCGAAATAGAGCGCAGAGAGCGCCTGAGCCTTTGCTTCCTCGGCCATCGAATAGCCGCGGATTGTGCGTCGGCGATGACGCGCATCGCCCAGGAGATCGATGAGCTCGTTGCGACGAGCCACCATAGCTCCCTCGAAATCGGCCTGAACGACTCGCAGACTCCGAAACCGGCTGGCCCCATCGGCCGTCTCAGTAGCGGCCTTCAGGATTTCGGTGTCAATGTCCCGAAGGGTTTCGTCGAGTTCTTGACAGCGCGCCATCCAGTCCGCATCGGGGCCACCCTCAGAGAAGGTGGGAATGGCGAGCCGCAGATGCGTGGCGTAGTCAGAGATCCAATCCAGAGCGTGCTGAATGGCCTTCTCACGGAGCGGGTCGAGATAGGTCATGACTCACCTCGTTCCTGCCGCGCGATGCCCACAGCCTTGTGCCAGGTTTCCTGAACGTGCCGCAGAATGCGGAGCGCGTCGGGAAGACCCCGCTCATCCCCCTGCAGGGAGTCCGCCAGGCGACGATTGATGAAGATGTAGAGGCGAAGCAGGTTGAAGGCCATCTCCCCGCCGTAGTCCGTGTTGA
>PBPL01000088.1 GCA_002724675.1 Deltaproteobacteria bacterium
GGCACCAGTGAGCGAGCGTGCACCTCGTAGTCGACCAGGGCTTGACCGCTCTTCCCACCGTTGCCCACCCAGATGGGTCGACGGAGCAGTCCATTGGACAGCAATCGCTGGAGTTGATCGGGCCAGGTAGAGCCGTCCGCTAGCAGCGCACATTCGGTGACGGACCCGCCGAGCGTCAGGATCCGGACTGGGTCCTCAGACGGGTCCAGCTCGGGGCCCCGGAGCCCCAGGGAGTTCGTCCGAAAGCGACGGGTCCCGGGCTCCAAGCCCACCAGATCGGGACTCAACTCGTAGACGTACTCCTTGAGCGGCTCCCAGAGAAACGGCCAGGTCGCAGCGTCGGAAGGTGGGTGGATCTCGGCCCGGAGCCGGCGCTCTTCCTGAAACCCCTGAGCGGCAAGCGCGCCGATGACCAGCAAGGCGACAGCCAAGACCGTGAGTCTGACGTGCCTGCTCACCCCGTTGATCACGCGCTCCGGCGGCAACCGATCACCACACAGGAGACCGTAGCCTTGACCTCCCGGGCCCGCTCCAGGCTGTAGCCGGTGCAGGGATGGAAGTGGTGACCGACCACGTCGAAGCCAGCGTCCTCGACCAGGGCGAGTGCCTCTTCGGGCTCACGCAGCAAATACAGGTGATCCGGCGCCGGGGAGTTCGCCGGCACCCCCGCGAAGAGCAGGCCGCCTTCCACCAGATGAGGGGCGAGGCCGGCCAGCAGCTCCACGGGCTTCTCCACGTGTTCCAGGACCTCCGAGATCACCAGGGCATCAAAGGGCTCCGTGCCCGCTTGGAGCGGCACAGTGGCGTCCCGCTCGCGCAGGGTGACGCGGTCGTCGACTCCGAGACGTTCGAGGTGCTCTTGCGTCCTGCGCAGGCTCGCTTCTGAGAGGTCCCAGGCCTCCACCTGGAAGTTGCCCGAATGGCTCGCTGCTAGGGCGCAGCCCAGACCGTGACCGGGTCCCACCTCGAGCACCCTCGCCCCCGGACGAAGCCGGGGGAGGAAGTCCTCTGTGAAGCTCAGCAGCGTCTGGGCGTGGTTGCTCCAGAGCACCTGGCTCACGAGCAGGCCGTCCATGTACAGGCCCATCACCTCCGGCTTGCTGTAGACCTGCTCCCAGGCCTGCTCAAACGTGCTGTTGCGGTAACCGCCAGTGCGCCGGAAGTGGAGTTCCTCTTCCAGCTGCATGCGGGAGATCCAGCGATAGCCTTCGATGTATCGGGCCATGTCGCCATCGACCAGGCGGAGCACCTGGTCGGCGATGTCGTCGAGTCGCAGGAGTTGGTCTGGAGGGAAGGCCGCGACGCTCTTTTGGAGGACCGCTCCGTGCTCTGGCCACGCTGCGATTACGGCGGCGTGGATGTGTGAGAGATTGGGCGGCAATGCTTCGTGCATCGGACGAGGAAGTATACTGGAAGAATGTCTGAGGCCACTATCTACGAGCGCTTGACGCCCCTGTTTCAGGACGTCATGGACACGGAGATTGTCCCCACCGCGGTGCTCCGAGCGTCGGACGTCGAAGGGTGGGATAGCCTCAGCCAGATCCGCCTCGTCGTGGCGGTTGAAGAGGAGTTCGACATCGCCTTCACCACAGCCGAGATCGCGGACCTGCCAGACCTGGGCTCCTTCGTCGCGCTCATCGCCCACAAGGCCACATGACCCAACTTCGGAGCTTTGCCGATCTCGAGGTGGGTGAGGTGCTGGAGCTGCCTTTTCGCATCAACCGGGAGCAGCACGAGGCGTTCGCGGCGCTGGCTGGGGACCACAGCCTCGTGCACAGCGACCCGGAGTGGGCCCACAGCCGAGGGTTCGACGACGTGATCGTCTATGGCGGAGTCCTGCTCGCGAAGCTCTCCCACCTGCTGGGCATGCACATGCCCGGCGGTCTCGGGGTCTCGGCGAGGTGGGAGATTGACTACCACGCGCCCCTGTACCTCGAGGAGGCCGCGCTGTTGGTTGGGGAACTTGAGCGCAAGTCGGAGGCCACTCGTACCGTCAAGATCAAGTATCGGATCCACGCTGGGGAGAGGCTCATCGCTAGCGGGGTCGCGCGGTCGCTGGTGCTCGACGACACCCTGGACGATCGAGCTCCATGAGCCAGCGGTGGTCTTCTGCCGAGCTGCCCTGGCTTCCTGAGCCGCCGAAGGGGGCAGAGTATCGGGCAGCGACAAGAGCCTGCTCGGACGGTGCCGCGCTGCAGGCCCTCGCCCGACACCGGCTGGACGGCAACCAACTCCACGCACTGGCAAAGCAGCTGGCGAGGCTGCGGGAGAGCGGGGCGGAGCTGCAGCCTCTGATTCCCGTGCGCCTGGCTCTTCTGGCCAATGGGGCAGTCGATCTCATCGCACCGGCATTGATCGGCACAGCGCTTCGGTATGGCATCGCCCTGGAGGTGTGGAAGCCGGGGCACGAACAGGTCGTGCAAGCCGTCTTGCAGCCGGACTCCGAGCTGTACACGAAGGTCCCAGACGTCGTGCTGTTGGCGTTGGACTATCGTGGGTTGTTGGAGAGCGGGGGCTTCGAGCACTGGTCCATGCTCCGGGGTGCTCTGGCTTCTAAGCTCGTTGCGCCGGTCATCGTCCAGACCGTCGCGCCGCCTCCGGAGGCGTATTTAGGCAACTACAGTCGGCGGGTGGAGACGTCCTCCCGCGCTCTCGCCGCGGAGTTCAACCGGCAGCTGCTCGATGCCGCAGAGGAACACGGTGACCTGCTCCTGGACGTGAGCGCGCTTGCGGGATCGGTCGGCCTCGAGGCCTGGGACGACCCCATGCAGCGTCACCTCTACAAGCTGCCGTTTTGCCAACGCTTCGTGCCGCTCTATTGCGAGCACGTCGCGCGCTTGCTCGGCTTGCTGCAAGGCCGGGCTGGCAAGTGCCTGGTGCTGGACCTGGACAACACGCTCTGGGGTGGGGTGATCGGCGACGATGGGTTGGCTGGGATCCGCCTTGGCCAGGGCGATGCTGTGGGAGAGGCGCACCGAGCCATTCAGCAGATGGCGTTGGATCTGCGGGACCGGGGAGTCCTCTTGGCTGTCTGCAGCAAGAATGACGACGCCCGAGCCCGGCAGCCCTTCCTGGAACACCCCGAGATGTTGCTGAAGGAGGAGCACATCTCGATCTTCCAGGCCAATTGGACGGACAAGGCCAGCAACCTGGAAGCCATCGCGTCGGCGCTCGACATCGGGCTGGATTCCTTGGTCTTTCTCGACGACAACCCGGCGGAGCGCGCCCAGGTGCGGGACGCGCTGCCCCAGGTGCAGGTGCCCGAGCTTCCGGAGGATCCCGCGTTGTTCCCGCGCGCCTTGTTGGCCTCTGGTGCGTTCGAGGTCCTCGGCTTCACCAAAGAAGATGCGAACCGGGCTCGCTCCTATCGAGCCAAGGCGAAGCGAGCCGAGCTGCGGGCGGGGAGCCGCGACCTGGGTGAGTATCTCGAGTCTCTGGAGATGAGGGCGACGTTCAACGAGTTCGATGGGCTCGGGCGCGCCAGGATCACGCAGCTCATCGGCCGCAGCAACCAGTTCAATCTCACGACTCGCCGCCACTCGGAGACCGAGATCCGGGCGATGGAGGACGACCCGGAGGTCCACACGCTGCAGGTGCGCCTCACAGACCGCTTTGGCGACAACGGGATGGTCTCGGTCGTGATCTGCCGGCCGGTGGCCGAAGCCGGGTGCTCCGCCTGGGTCATCGACACCTGGCTGATGAGTTGTCGAGTGTTGGGACGCCGGCTCGAGGAGGCTGTTCGCGACGAGCTCGTCCGGGCCGCCCAAGCTGCCGGTGTGGACGAACTGTGGGGGCAGTACCTGCCCACCGAGCGCAACCAGATCGTGCGTGAGCACTACCCGAAGCTGGGGTTTCAGAAGATGGCGCCAAGGGGTGAGGCCACCGTGGAGGGGGAGTGCTGGTGGCGACTTCGGGTGGGTGGGTACCTGAGGGCGGAGCTACCTATTGAGGTTGTCCGTCGGTCTTCGTAGTCGACGGGCTCGCAGCGACGACGGATAGCGTTCTGTTCGTTCTAGGACACAATACGGGTGTGAGTTCAGACTCCTCGCTCCGTGGATACTCACTTGCCTTCTCGGTTGCCCTCTGTGTCCTGAGCTTCTCGCTAGGCTTCTTGCTGGCCCGCGGCGGATTGCTGTCGGCTTCCGGGTCCGAGGGGAATACTCAAGAACGGATGGGAGTCGAGTCGACGGCCGGGGACCGTGCGCAGCCCTCGTGGGAGCAAGAGCCCACCGAGGGCGACCTGGTGGCTGAAGAGCCCTCGTCCAAGGGCACCGACTTTGTCGAACTCCTGCAGTTGGCCGGTCGGGTGGCGGCGCTTCAGGCCACCTTGGATGAGCTGGACCCAGTGGCCTCGGATTGGCCCGAAGAGCCCCCCCAAGCGTCGTCCTGAGGTCAGCGTCCCGCTCAGCGGGGCAGCTCGTAGATCACCGGCGCGCCTGGGCCCAGGTCCAGGCCTAGGAAGACCCAGAGCACCGTCAGGACGAGGCCAGAGATGAAGAGCCAGATGCTGTACGGGATCATCGTGGCCATGAGGCTGCCGAGACCGAAGTCCTTCTTCCAGCGCTGGCAGAAGATCAGGATGAGCGGGAAGTAGACCATCAGCGGGGTGATGATGTTGGTGGCGCTGTCGCCCACTCGGTAGGCAGCCGTCGCCCCCTCGGGACTGACCCCCAGCAGCATGAGCATGGGCACCATGACGGGGGCCAGGAGCGCCCACTTTGCGCTGGCGGATCCGACCACCAGGTTGATTAGGCCCGAGAAGATGACGATGAGCCCCAGCAAGATGGGCAGCGGCAGCCCCGAACTCTCGATGGCATGGGCTCCGTGCACCGCGCTGATGAGCCCCAGGTTGGACCAGTTGAACATGGCCACGAAGTGCGCCGCCGCGAAGGCCAGCACCAGGTAGTAGCCGAGGGCCTTCATGGACTCGGTCATCATGTCGACGATGTCCCGGTGGCTCTTCACCGTCCCGGCGGCGGCCCCATAGGCCCAGCCACAAGCGAGGAAGAGAATCAGGAAAGCCGCCACGAGACTCTTGTAGAAGGGCGACAGACGGGCGTGGATGGAGCAGGCGCCGGAGGCTAGGTCAGCATCGGAACACGCGGCCTCGTTGATGAGCGGTGTGCCGGGTCCGAGGGTGAAGCCGGCCCAGCAGATCACGGTCAGCACAGCGGCGATACCGGCCCAGGTGAGGCCCTTGCGCTGGTCGTCGGAGAGCTCCTCGTCCCCGTCCCCTTCGGCCTCGCCCTCCCGGTCCCAGTCGCCCAGCCGCGGCTCGACCACCTTATCGGTGACCCACCAGATCACGGGCAGGAAGACGAAGGTCAGCACCGCGATGAAGTACCAGTTGCCGGCGATGTTGGCGTCGTAGCCGGGCACCAGAGCCTCGCCTGCTTGCTCGGTGATGCCGAAGAGCAGGGCGTCGAGCTGGCCTGGTGCGAGGTTGGCGCTGAAGCCGCCGCTGACCCCGGCAAAGGACGCAGCAATGCCGGCCAGAGGGTGTCTCCCCGCTGCTGCGTAGAGAACGCCAGCGAGGGGGATCAGCACGACGTAGGCGGCGTCTGCTGCGTGGTTGCCGAGCATGGCCACGAGGGCCACTACCGGGGTCAGGAGTGAGCTGGGCGCCCTGCGGACGACGGATCGCATGGCGCTGTCGAACAGGCCCGACCGCTCGGCGACACCGGCGCCCAGCATGACCACCAGCACGTAGCCCAGCGGGTGGAAGTGGGTGAAGGTCTTGGGCATCTCGACCCAGAGCTTCTGGATGTTGTCTGCCGAGAGGAGGCTCACCGCCTGGAGGATGAGTGGGTTGCCCGCACCGTCTAGCTTCGTGGGGTGAGGGGCGCTGACCCCCATGGCCGCGAGGGCTACCGATGCGCCCATCAAGGCGATGATCAAGTAGAAGAAGATGAAGACCGGGTCCGGCAGCTTGTTGCCGGTGCGCTCGACCCATGCGAGAAAACGTGCCACTGAGATCTCCTCCTGTGAGAGGCGGCATCATAGGCCAGCGCAGAGGATCCAGGCGGGGGCGGGTGAACAATCGCCCTTCAGCAGGAAGATTCACACCTTTGGCGTCCACGAGAGTGGGGCAGTGCTCTGTTGGGGCTACAACGACTACAAGCAGACCACAGCGACCTAGTTGGCGAGCCTGTCACCATGGCTTTGGCCCCTGCTGACCGAGCTCGTGTTGGTTCTAGGGTGGGCTTGCTTGGCCATAGCCGTCATAGCCCCAGCAGGACAGCCCCTGGCCCCCAACCGCGTTCAGAGCGCACGCATGTTGCTTGCCTGACGTTAGGCTCCAGTGCTCACCTGTCGGGGGCTGAGCAACCGCGCCACCTACGCCCAAGCTTCCGCCCCAGCATTGGAGCTGGCCCTGGGCAATTCCGCAGGTGTGGTATTGCCCCACGCTCACCTCATCGAACCCGCTCAGACCATCGACCTCAGAGACCTGGCCATAGTCGACGTTCTGACTGCCGTCGGAAACGCCCCAACATCGGAGCGTCCCATCTTGTAGCGCGCATGTGTGGGACCATCCGGCGCTGATCTCTACGTAGGAGGCCCCGTCTGGTGTGTCTGCTACCTGCCCGAAATCTTGGCTGGTGCCGTCATCAATGCCCCAACAGTGCACTAGACCATCGGTGTCGATTGCGCACGAGTGGTACGTGCCTGCGCTCACTCGGCTGAAGTTCCCTGTCGGCGCATTCGTCTGACCGTACTCATTGCGGCCCCAGCACTGAATGGCCCCCGAACTGTCGAGAGCACAGGTGTGCTCGTGGCCGGCGCTCACATGGGAATAGGTGCCCTGAGGGGGGGCAGACTGGCCATGGTGCGGGCCGAAGGTTGGGTCCGTACCTACACCGGCCCCCCAGCAGTGGAGCTGGCCGGCATCGTCGATCGCACAGCTGTGTGAACCACCGGCACTCACTTGCATGAATGTGCCTGTGCTTGGTGCCTGAGTGACCTGGCCATGATCCACCATCCCACCGTCACTGACCCCCCAGCACTGCACTGAGTCGTCGCTCAGAATCCCGCAGCTGTGGTGCTGGCCGGCGCTGACTGCCGTCCAGGTGCGGTCGTCGTCGCCTAGGTCATCATCGTCGTCAGAGGTGTCGTCGTCGTCAGAGGTGTCGTCGTCATCACTGTCGTCGTCGCCCGTGTCGTCGTCGCCCGTGTCGTCGTCGTCGTCGTCGTCGCTGCCATCTATTTCTTCTTCGCTTGGAGCGCTACAGAGTCCCTCACTGGTGCAAATGTTCAGGCCTTGGCAGTCACTGTCCTCATCACACTGGATGAGGGTCATGTCCGAACAACCGGCAGCTGTGGCGAGCATTCCAGCAACGAAGAAAAGAAGCAGACGAAACGCCATGAGTGGCCTCCCCATGGGCGTACTCTATCGCAGCCTTACCCGAGTGTGATCGCTTCCCCGGTCAGGAGCGGTCTAGGGCTCGCGAGCGGCCAAGAGCTCGTGGGTGGCGACAATTTTCCATCGCGCCTGTGCCCAGGGGACACTCCCTTCTTCTTGTCACCTCCGTCTGGCCGGTACAATTTGATTGGCTGGCACGCAGCGCTCCAGGTCACAGATTCACGGATTCGACACAGGCATGTCTTACAAACCAAAACTCGCGGGAATCGCCCACGCTGGGATCCGTGTTTACGATCTGGCGAGGTCCCGACACTTCTACGAGCTGATTGGCTTTGATTTTGTCGTTGGCCCCATAGGGCCGGAGCCGGTGGCCATCATGAGTCACCCCTCTGGAGCCTGTATCAACCTGGTCCTCAACGCGGACGCTGAGTCGAAGACCAATGTGCTGATGGACATCCCAGTCAAGCATCCGGGATACACACATATCGCCCTGTATGTGGACGATGTGGAGCAAATGGCAGCCTTGCTGGAGGGTGCCGGCTACCCCATTACGGAGGGGCCAGTTACCTTTCCCGACGGCACTGTCGCTATCTTCGTTCGGGACCCTGACGGCAACGTGGTGGAATTCGATCAGTCTTCCCCGTAGCCACGCTGGACGCTCTGTTGCGATCAGGCGCTTCATGTTGCGGGCTTCTGGGTAGCTCGCCGCCCGGCAGGGCACAGACTCAGTGAGCAGAGCGAGCCATGCATGCCTCCACATGCGGGTGACATGTTCTTGACTAGAATCTGACACTTGGTCAGGCTGGTAGATGAAGGCAGTCACTACTCGAAACCAGGGGTGCTCGTGTTCAGGTCTAGCCATCCTCGTGGTGATGGGCTTCTTTCTCAGTGCTGCCCCCTTCGTCTCAGCTCTATGGGGTTGCTTCTTGCCCTCGCACTGTTGACGACGGCGCTGCCCCCATGTCTGGCCGCGGCGTCCACAGATGCCCAAAAGCCGTTGGCCGAGAACGACGCTCTCTCGGCTCAGACAGAAGGCCCTGTGGGCGATGATGTTGGCGCCCCCCATGGGGAAGCTGAGCCGCTAGTGATTGATGAGCGCTTCAACCCATTCGGTGGTTGGGAGATCCATGAGCTCGCCAACGGCATGAGGGTGTGGATCAAGGCCTGGCCAGGTGCCGAGGAAGTCCGTGCATCGCTCTCTCTTCCTGTGGGCGCGGACCATGACCCCAAGGGCCTTGAAGGCCTAGCCCACTACCTGGAGCACGTGCTGTTCACGTCGGTGCCGGGGCAGACGGAGGCCGAGTTCAAGAAGGCCGTGAGCGACCGGGGTGGTACCTACAATGGCACTACGGGATCCGTCTCGACTTGGTACTGGAATCAACTGCCAGTGGCCGAATGGCGATTCGGCATCCAGTGGCTTCACGACACCGTGTTCGGTAAGGAGTTCGAGGCTGAGAACATCCGCAAGCAGCTGGCGCCGATTCTCCTCGAGGGTGGCAGTCAAGTGCAGCCGAAAGGCTTCGCTGAGTTCATGGATAGCCTGGCGAAGCCCCACTGGACCAGGCTGCCTTCGTGGCCAGAGCGTGAGTTTGGGCTGAAGCGCGATGGCCGCTCCAACATCGGCAGCTGGGAGAGTCTGCACAAGATCGGACCTGAGCATGTGCGTGAGTTCTATGAGCGGCACTATCACCCCAATGTGATGCGCTTGGTGGTGGTGGGGGATGTGGAGCCCGCTCAGACTCTGACCTACATCCGAGAGCTGTTCGAGGCCTACCCCCGGGGCAATGATCCTCCGACCTACCGGCGCAAGGCCCAGGGGCCAGAGCGGAAGATCACAGCCTACAAGTGGAGCGACAGGCACGACGCGGAGTACAAGCTGAGCTTTAGGCTGCACGACCTCTCGGCTGACGACTACGTCCGAGCCTATCTGTTTGGCAACTTGATGCGGCTTCGGTTGACTCGGAAGTTGAGATGGGGGGAGGAAAAGTCGTCCTACAGCATTTCGTTGAAGTCGTCCGCCGTGTACGGCAGTCGGAAGATCACGCTCAGCACGAACTGCGCTTCAGAGCGGCTGGAGGACGTGCGACAGGCATTTGCCGATGTGCTCCAAGAGTTCAAGGAGCCTTCGGACCCGGTGGCATTCGACGAGGTTCGAGATGAGCTCATCGCCCAACTGAGGAGGAGCAACCCAACGCCGGGAGCCCTGGTGAAGAACTGGGTGGAGACTGAGCCATTGGTGCACCCCGATGTGTTTCCTTCCATGCCCGACGTCCTTGGTCTCACCGAGTCGCTGGGTCCTCCCGAGTTGGCAACGTGGCTCTCCCGTCATGTGCGGCCAGAGCGGATGACTGAGTCCATCAGGCGTCCTTCTCCTATTCCAGAGGCCATGATGGTGCCCGTGGTGTTCCTCTCTTTCTGGATCGCTCTGGTGGTGCTGCGAAGGTGGTTGGTACGACCGGTGGATCTTCGGCGCTTGCGGTACGTCCGGAAGCTGCGATACCCCCCCCTGCAATGGTTAATCGGCATCACGGCCTGGGTCTTGGCGCTGTCCGCTATTGCGGCCATGGCCATGTTCATTGAGGCGCGCGCCGAGCTCCTCGTGGAGCACATTCCTAGCTTTGCTGTGCACTACAGCTGGTCGACCATGCTCGAGTTCCTGCACATTGTCGCGTTTGTGCTGCTCGGCACCTTGATTCCCCGCAAGGTCCTGCTCTTCGAGGACCAGTTGCTGCTGAAGTTCTGGAGCTGGCGGAGCATCCGCGCTCGCTACGATGCGGTGGATGAGATGCGAGTCATCTCGTTGTGGGGTCTATGGCGAGATGGCTGTTGGTTGACGATGCCTCTGTCGGCATACCTCTGGAAGCCCGGGGTCTACCTTCGCCATGGGCGCTTCGGTGTGCTCCTGCACACCCGGAAACCCGAAGAATTGGCCGCCGCAGTTCAAGAGGGGATTGACCGTTGTTCGCCCCCACCATGCGCATCGGAGAGGTCTACGCCTCTCGAAGGGGTCGGCTCCCCAGACTCTGAGCCGGGCGCAGGCCCCCTTCTGCCGGACAATTCAAGCCGCGTGGGTTGAGGGTGGCGGGGTATACTCCTTGTCGGAGGTCTCCGTGCGTCTTCACTCTCAACTGGCTGTTGTGGTCTTGCTCACGCTGGCTTTGGCCAGTCCTACCTGGGCTGTCTCCGCCAAGTTCTCTCAGCAAGGTCGCTTGCTGGACGTCAACGGTCAGCCGCTGACCGGGACTCACGCGCTGTTCTTCTCGCTCTACGATGCCGAGACGGGAGGGGCCGAACAGTGGTCCGAGTACCACGGTGTCGCCTTCGACAACGGGTACTACACGGTCACCCTGGGCACGCAGACGCCGCTGGATGACGGGCTCTTCAGTGCGGGTGGCTTGTGGCTCGAGATTGCCGTGGACGGCACCCCCCTGTCGCCTCGCCAAGAGGTGGCCGCAGTGCCCTGGGCCTTGAGAGCTACTAGCGCGGAGAGTGTCTCTGGCGGCGCGGTCGACGCGAGCAGCATCAGCGTTGCCGGCACCGAGATCATCAACAGCAGCGGCACCTGGGTGGGGCCTGCGCCCACCGTGGACTGGAGCAACATTGCGAATATCCCCACGGACATCGCTGATGGGGATGAGAACTCGGACAGCCTCGGCTCGTTGTTGTGCACTGAGGGCCAAGTGGCGAAGTGGAGCTCGGACGCATGGACCTGCGCGGACGACGTGGACACGGTCGTCAGTTCTCTTTCCTGGAGCTCCATTACGGACATCCCCACGGACATTGCCGACGGGGATCAGGACTCGGACAGCCTGGGCGCTCTGGGGATGCTCTGCCTCGATGGCGACGTCGCAAAGTGGTCGGGAGGCACGTGGGCCTGTGCACCCGATACGAACACGAACACCCAGCTTACGGAGACTACGGTCGAGAATTTTGTCACCAATGCGCCCTTGGACCTGGACGCAGCGACCACCCTCGGAGGGCGCTCCGTACTCACCAGCTCGACCTGCTTGCCCGGAGAGCTAGTTGCCTTCGATGGGTCGGTCTGGCAGTGCACGACAATTCAGAGCCTTGTCGATGCCGACTCCGATGGCAGTCTCGCCTGGAGCGACTGTGATGACTTGGACCCCACCGCAGCCGATCAGGGGCTGGATGGGGACTGCGATGGCACTCCGAGCTACGAGGACTGCGACGACAACGACAGCAGCTCGACCATTGTGGCCACGGACGGCGACTGTGATGGCGTGTTGACCGACGACGACTGCGATGACAGCGACCCCAATGCGACCACAGCCGCCCTCGACGCAGACTGTGACGGCAGCCTCACTGTGGACGACTGCAATGACTCCAATGCAGACATCTTTCCTGGAGCCAGCGAGAGCTGTGACGGCGTGGATGAAGACTGCGACAGCGTCATCGACAATGGCTTGGACACCGACGCTGATGGGGTCACGCCCTGTGGCCCCGACGGCATCTCCGGCACTGTTGATGACGACTGTGATGATGACGACAGCAGCATTTTTCCGGGAGCTGAGGAGGAGTGTGACGGCATCGACAACGACTGCAACACGATCGTTGACGACGATGGCCTCGGCGGCACGTTGGTCTGTCCCTATGTGTCCTGCGCGGCGGTCATCCAAGCCAATCCGAGCGCGCCGGATGGCTTGTACTGGTTGGACCCCGATGGTGATGGGGGAGCCAGCCCCTACCAGATCTATTGTCTGCATTCGGTGGACGGCGGCGGCTGGGAAGTGCAGGCCTACCTGCGAAATGAAAGCCAGTGGAACACCGGCATCTTCTCGAACTTCGGCACCGTTGGGGACACTGCGTCCGGCTTTGCCAGCGGGTCCACGCTGCAGTCTGCCAACTCTACGTACACCGAGAAGATCATCGTCTACGAAAGGTTGATTGAACAAGGCAGTGATCTGGGTCAACAGTGGATGGTGAACACGCGCACGGCCGGGAGTGTCACTTACAACGGCATCGATAGCTCCACCGGGTGGTCCTATCGCGACAGCTTTGGTGCCGGCTTTAGCAATGCAGGCAACGTGTGCACCCACGATTGCAGCAGCTTTCGCGGCTACGGCATGTTTGCGGACAGTAGCAACGGCCACGGCTACCACGGCACGCAGGGAGGCAACAACGGCTGTGCCGATGGCAACAACATCTGCTGGCAAAGCCGAGGCCTCGGCTGCAACGTCGGCTCGTCCCGCTGCTCTCTGCTCAGCGGTGCTGGTGAGGGTGTGATCTACGCGGTGCGCTGACAGCGGACTGTCTTCTACACACAAGCTGTAGGGCTCCTTCACAGTCATGACCAGAGGAACCCTCAAGAAGGCCTTCTCTGGAGTCGCCATTTCTGCGCTGGCCTTCGTGGTCCCCGTCTGGCTCCAGCCGGATCTGCTGAGCTTCGTACACCCCTGGCTCCTGCTGGCCTTTGGGGCCTGCGCCCATGTCTTCCAGCCCGCCTATAGCCCGACAGAGAGAGCTCGGACCCCGGAAGACCGATGGACAGCCGCACAGATCATCTGGTCCATCTACCTGTGCAATATCGCCGCGCTCCTGGAGGCCGTCTTGTTTCGATGGCCCCAGGCTGTGGCCTATGACCTCTGGGCTGGAGTCGGGGCTGCGCTGCTCTTGGGGGGGCTCGCCCTGCGGACCTGGGCGGTGGTGGTCCTGGGCCGCTGGTTCACCTGGAACGTGCGTCTCCAGGAAGGGCAGGAGGTGATCCGCCACGGGCCCTACCGGCTTGTTCGACACCCCTCTTACACCGGAGCGCTGCTGAGCTACTTGGGCTTGCCCATGCTCTTCCACTCCTGGTGGACGCTCCTGTTCGCGGCCATCGCACTGCCCCTGGCTTTCGCGCGGCGGATCCGGCACGAGGAGCGACTGCTTCGGCGGGACCTCGAGGGCTACAGTGCGTACGCAGCTACAGTGAAGGCCCTCATCCCTGGGATTCTCTGACGTGATGTTGTCCTCACCTGATTCGGAAGGCGAAGGAAGTTCGCGCCGCCTCCCGCCCGATCGGTGGGCACGGCTAGCCACTCTGCTTGTCGCACGCCCGGCATGGGTCCTCGCCGGAGTCCTCCTGGCCTGCCTGGCAGCCCTCTTTCTTGCCCGGGATGTTCGCCTGGACAGTGATCCTCGCAACTTCGTGGCGCAGGACAGCCCGGAGATGCAGGTCCTCCAGGAGCACTACGACGTGTTCGGCCCCAGTGACACCACCGCGCTGTTTGTCATCACAGGCCCAACAGCTGGGGCAGTCCTCGCAGCTTGTGGAGAGCTGGGTGACCAGCTGATGGAGGTCGTGGAGGTCCTCGACGTGGCCTCTCCAATACACACGCCGCTCGTCGAGCGCAGTGAGGGCGGAGTGATGATTCGGCCTGTCTTTGGTCCCGATGCAAGCGAGGGGGGCAGCCTGGAAGTGCGCCGTGCTCGCCTGCGTGGGTCGGCACTGGGGGGGGAGCGGCTCATCTCGGAGGATGGTCTCACCGCTCTCGTGGCTGCTCGTCTCCCCCATTCCCACAGCGACCCCTATCTCTCGGGAGCGGCGCTCCAGCGCCTGCAAGGCGAGGTGGACGAGGTGGGCGCGAGACACCCTACTGTGGCGATCCATCCTGGGGGTGTGCCTGCGACTCGGGTTGCTTCGTTGCGGGGCATGGAGCGCGACCTGGCGCTGCTTCTTCCCCTGGCGAACTTGGTTCTGGCCGTGCTGCTCTGGCTGCACTTCCGCTCCTTCGCCGCGGTGGTTCTCCCGCTCAGCGCAGTGGGCCTCAGCGTCGTGCTCATGGCAGGGGTCGTCGGGTTGCGGGGCGAGGACCTGAACCCCATGACGCAGCTCACCCCCATCTTGCTCCTCGTGGTCGCGGTGGCGGACGGCGTGCACCTGCTCGCTCGGTTCGAAGAGAAGCTCCGGGCAGGGATGGAGCGGCGGGCAGCGCTGGCGGCGGCTTTGCGCTCGGTCGGAGTGGCCTGCGTCCTCACCACAGCCACCTCGGTGCTTGCCTTTCTCTCTTTGCTGGGAACGCAGATGGCAGTGCTCCACTCCTTTGCCATCATCACCGCCGCCGGCTTCGTCTTTGCTCTCCTGATCAACCTGACTCTCTTGCCGGCAGGGCTCGCCCGGTTCGGTGGGACGCCCACGAACCCCTCGCGCCGCTGGGAGCATGCACTGGAGGCGTTCGTCCGCGGGCTCGTTCGTCCTCGGAACGCCTGGCTTTGCGTGGCGCTGGGCATCTTGCTGGTTGCCGGTTCGCTGGGTCTGAGCAGCCGGGCAGGGATTGACTTCTTCTTGGGGGAAGTGCTCCCGCCCGACCACGAGGTGAGCGCTGGCAACCGACTTCTCGACGCCCAATTGGGGGGCATGCTCCCCATCGAGATCCAGGTGCGCGGCGAGCCGGGCTCGGTCTTGGAGCCCAAGGCGCTCGCCGGACTGGCGGCCTTGGAAGAGCGGGTCGTCGCCGAGGGCTTCTCGGGAGTCCTCGGGCTCGCTGGGCAACTGGGAGAGCTTCGTCAGGCCTCGACCGGAGAGGCTGGCTTACCAACCACCCGGGCCGAGGCCTCACAGCTGTTGCTGTTTGCCGAGCTGGGCACGCCCCCCGGAGGGCTCTACCTCACCGACCCCGATCAATCCCGAGTCCGCATGACTGCTACTGCTGCCGATCTGGGAGGTCGGTGGCTCCAGGCTCGGCGAGCTCGCATCGAGGCAGCTGGCGACGAGCTCTTGGGAGGGCTGGACCTGACAACCCATGTCACGGGGTCCGCCGTGGTCTCTGCATCGGGGTTCAATACCCTGGCGGGCGAGCTGGTTCGGGGGTTGCTCTTCGCCCTCTTGGTGATCGTGGCGGTCATTGGCATCCTCTTCCGTTCCTGGCGCACGGCCCTCGCTAGTTTGCTCCCCAACGTGCTCCCGCTCCTCCTGGTGCTCGCCTGGTATGGGGCCACCAACCGACACCTGGACCTCTTCCCAGCCGTGCTCCTCACGATCGCTGTGGGCATCGCCGTGGACGACACGATCCACCTCCTGACCCGCTACCGGCAGGAACTCCCCGGGGCGGCGACTCACCAGGAAGCTATCGTTCGGGCCACGACGCACTGCATTGGGGCCGTGCTCACGACGTCGGTGATACTGATCTGCGGCATGGGAGTCTTGGTGTTGTCGAGCTTCCCGGCCAATGTGACCTCGGGCTTTCTGGGGGGGGCCTTGATCGCTCTGGCCTTGCTGTGTGATCTGTTGTTCGCCCCCGCTGCTCTGGCGGTTTTGCGTCCGGGCGTGCCTGGTGGAAAGGAATCACCGTGAGTGCCCCTCGCTCTGCACCCCCAGCACCCGGGCCCCGCGGCAACTGGCTTCTGGGCATGCTTCCCCAGTTTCGGGCCGATCCCATCCAGTTGTTCTCCGATCTGGCGACGGACTACGGCGACATCGTCGCGTTCCCTCTCTTCAACCGGCCTTGCATGCTCCTCCGGCATCCCGACCAGATCGCTTGGGTGCTCAAAGAGAACCACCGCAACTACGGCAAGAACACCCGAGGGATCCAGAAGCTGAAGTCCATCTTGGGGGAGGGACTGCTCACAGCCGATGGCCCGCACTGGCGCCGTCAGCGTCGAATCGCCGGCCCCACCTTCCGGCCGAAGAGAATCGGCGGCTTCGCTGACACGATGCTGCAGGCGGGAGAGGGGATGCTGGAGGGCTGGGAAGGTCTGGCCTCGAGCGGCGAGGAATTCGACGTCAACGAAGCCATGATGACCGTCACCCTGCGCATCGCGGGGGAGACTCTGTTCAGCACGGACGTCACCGACGAGGCCAAGGAACTGAGCCAAGCCCTGTCGACCGCAATGCAGATCACCAACAAGCGGGTGGGCCGGGCCTTGGACATGCCGGCGTCGTGGCCCACTGCCGAGAACCGGGCGTTTCGCAGTGCGATGCGCACACTGGATGAGATCGTGGCAGGGATGATCGCCGAGCGTCGCGCGTCCGACGACAGCGAGGCCGATCTGCTCGCCATGCTCATTCATGCAAGAGACGAAGAGACCGGCGAGGGCATGAGCGACGAGCAGCTGCGGGACGAAGTCATGACCCTGCTCTTGGCGGGCCACGAGACCACCGCCAACGCCCTGACCTGGACCTGGCACCTCCTCGCAGCCAACCCGCAGTGTCGAGCGAAACTCGAAGCAGAACTCGACCGGGTGTTGGGTGGGCGCCCTCCTACCCTCGAGGACTATCCAGCCCTCGAATACACCGGGCGCGTCATTGATGAGTCGATGCGGCTGCTGCCCCCTGGGTGGCTGTTCGGCCGCGCTCCCATTGAAGACGATGTCATCGACGGCTTCTCGGTGCCGGCGGGGACCCTCGTCATGATCAGCTCGTACATCACCCACCGGCACACCGACTTCTGGCCCGACCCCGAGCGCTTCGACCCCGACCGGTTCTTGCCGGCAGCGTGTGAGGCTCGTCATCCATTCGCCTACTTCCCCTTCAGCGGTGGTCCTAGGGGATGCATCGGCCGGGGCTTCGCCCTCTTGGAGCTGCGGCTCCTCGTTGCCCAGATCGCGCAGCGCTTTCGCTTGGAGGCGGTCCCGGGCCATCCGGTGGAGTTGGAAAAGCTGGTGACTCTTCGTCCGCTCCACGGGCTCCTGATGACGGCTCACGCCCGCTGAGAGCGGCTCAGGAGGGCGAGGCGTTGGGAGGGGCGAGAAGCTGGGTCGTCTCGAGCAACGGGCGCAGGTCCTGCATGGCTCGAAGCACATCCATGCCGTCCAGGAGGAAGTGGTCAGCGACGACGTTCAGCCGGAGCATCTTGCGAATGACGATCGCTCCGTCCAGCACCTTGGGCTCATCGCGCAAGACGCCTGGCTGGAAACCAGACCCCGTATTGGCCAGAGCACTCCCGCCGATGCCTCCCCAGTCCCGGGTGAGCATGGAAGAGAGGCCGTACGTACCGAAATAGCGAAGATAGAAGTGGGGGTCGCTGCGCGCCTTGTAAGAGAACCAGCGCATCTGCCAGCCGGGCATTTTCTTGATCCGCTCGAACGCCTGAATTTGTGGCAGGGAGCTGAGCTCTGCCGTCTTGTAGTGCTTGATCTCCGCGTGAATGTCGTCGATGGACCGGGTGTGTGGGTCCTCGAGCAAGACGGGAAAGAGAATGTCCTCTCCTCCCGGCGCCTGTCGCAGCACGATGAGGGTGCAGCTGATCTTCTGGAAGTCCACTTCCAGCTTCTTCCACAGCCGGTGGAAGACGTGCCGATTCATGCGTGGATGCTGCTCCATCAACATCCCAGTCGCCTTGACCAGAAGGGCAACGAGGCCGATGGAGCGCCCCTGGCTCCGAGCCTCCTCGACGGACGCAACCAGGTCGGTCACGTCGTATTCGAAGGTGCCGGTGACCGAACAGTGAAAGCGCTTGGCTCGAGCGAGGTGCTCGTAGACAAAGACCCGATTGGGAGTGAAGGGGACGATCTCCATGAGCCGGGAGTCTAGCCCACCCTGTGGGCCCAGGCTTTTGGGTAGAATCGCGCCCCCCAACCCGGAGCTAGCATGGACCTTGTCGCCTACATCGAGGACACCTGGACGCGTCAGGCAGAAGAGTTCGTCTCGTCTGCGGCATTCCGCGCCCTGGAGGATGGGACTGCGTCACCGGAGGACTACGATCGCTTCATTGCCAATGTCTTTCGGACCCACCAGAACTCCCCCCAGTTCTTCGGCTTTCTGCTCTCTGTGGCCGCCCCCAGTTCTCGCGAGAACGTGGCCCACAACCTGCTCGAAGAGTTGGGGGTGGAAGAGGAGGACGGGGAGTCTCACCCCGACTTGTTGCTGTCGCTCATCGACGGGGCGGGGCTCGCGGATCGTATCGACTCGCTGCGAAGTGACGCACAGGCTGGGCTCAAGGAGACCGTCTGCGCCCCCTTTGCGCTGGGGTCGCTGCGGCAGATGGGGCTCTCGGCCATGGTGGAAGTCTTCGCCTACGAGCACATGCTCGCCCACCAGAGCGGGCGCATCGCTCGCTTCCTGCGCGAGCATCGAGGGTTGCCCGATGGGGCTCTGATCTGGTTCACCCATCACAGCGAGGTGGACATCCGGCACGCTCAAGAGGCGCTGGAGACCCTGCGGGACTATCTGTCCTACTACAGCTTCTCCGACGACGAGGCGAGAGCCATCATCGATGGCACTCTGGCCGAGAACACCTTCGTGAAGCGCTACTTCGCGTCTTGATTCTTTTCGGGACCTCGAGGGAGCGTTGATCGAGTCTTGCAGAACTCTCCGCACTGGCGCAGCAGGAGCCTCGCCGCTTGGCGACACTGTCTCCGTGTTGCGCTCGCACACAGTCACGCTCACGCTTGCCGCGTTGCATCGTTTGCTGCTCCGGCGCGGGCCAGTCAGGGTGAAGCTCATCGAGCCGGCCCATGCCTCCCCCTTTGGCACATCAAGGGGACCAACACAGAGACCCCCTTCTCTCCATGGGCTCGTCAGCGCGGCTCCCGGTTCCCTGCCCACCAGCTAACGTGGGGCCTGCGATCCAACCCAAGGTCACCATGAAGCGACCGTTCGGCGAGCTCACCTTCCAAGGACATCTCCGTCGCTTGCGGCCCATGGCCGAAGAGGCGGTTCGTCGCTGGCCGTTGGCAGAGCCGCGGGTGCGTCGCCTGCACTACGGGGAGAACGCCACCTACGAGGTTCGAGACCGAAATGGCGGTCGCCGAGTGCTCCGTATCGCGCGGCCTGGCTATCAATCCCCAGAGGCGATTCGGTCCGAGTTGTGGTGGGTGGCCCAGCTGCGTGAGGCTGGTCTGGACGTGCCCGAGCCCGAGCGGGGCCGGGACGGCGAGTGGGTGCAGACGGTCTCAGTGCCCGGGGTCCCCGAGGCCAGGAAGTGCGTTCTCCTGCGGTGGATGTCTGGCCGCTTCCTGGACGCGGGCTTGCGCCCTATTCACCTGGAGCGCCTGGGCCGAGTCATTGCGCGAGTCCACGAGGTGGGTCTCGCGCTGGACCTGCCAGCGGACTTCAGTCGGCAGCCTTGGGATCCTCGAGGCCTGTTGGGCCCTGGTGCGCACTGGGGCGACACGAAGGACTGCGTCCACTTGGGCGAGGGCGACCGAGAGTGGGCCGCGCGGGAGTCCGCGCGAGTTCGCGCGTTGCTCGAGTCCTACGGAACCGGCGCCGATCGGTTCGGCTTGATCCACGCGGATCTCCACTACGGCAACATCCTGTTCCACCAGGGCCGACCTCGGCTCATCGACTTCGATGACTGTGGCCTGGGCTTCTTCGCCCACGACCTGATGACCCCCATCTCCAACAACGACCAACCCTACGCGCGTGAGTCGCTCCTCTCGGGGTACTCCCAGGTGCGTCCGCTGCCCCCGGACTTCGACCGCTTTCTGCCGATCTTGAGACAGGCCCAGCGCCTGCGTTCGATCGGTTGGCTTGGAACGCGCTCGGACAATCCTGGGCTGCGTCGCATCGCCGTGGATGCGATCCCCAAGATCCTCAAGGCAGCCCGACAGCACGCCCCCTCCATTGGGTGATGAGAGCCGGCCTCAACCGTAGCCTAGAGAGAGTCCTCTGAGATCCAGGTCAGATGGGGCCGTGGTCTATGGGCGTGACGGCGCGGGAGTTCGGTAGACTCCCGGTGTGGTCGCTGCAGGGGCTATTCCCCCTCTTTACCGCTCTTCACGGGTACTCTGAGCAAACACAATGACCCAAGCGAGCAACGATCAGAACAGTCCGGCGCCCGTGGGTGTGCAGCACGAGGCCCACAGCTCGTCTCTTACTCGGAGGCGTCCGTCCCGCCATGAAGACGAGGCGAGGCTGACTGGGATTCACAACACCCATGCGGCAGCGAGTATCCGCAGGACAATTCGCACGGAAGCGGTCGAGGAGCTGCACGAGCCGACCGCCTTCTCCTGGCTGCAGTTCTGGAAGACCCTTCTCTACGAGACGCTGCCACCGGTCATCTTCTCGCCGCTTGCCGCGCTGGTGCTGGAGCCCTCCCGGGAGCAGGCGCTGCATGTCGTAGAGCACCGAATGCTATTGGCGACATCGACCAAGTACCGACCGATGGGCTCGGTGATCCAGGCCTGGGTGTCCTATGTATTCGTCTACCTGATCCATGTGGCTCTGTTTGTCGCCCTGTTCGGGGATTCGGAGAGCGTGCTCGGGGTGGACCCCTTCCAGATTGGTCTCGTCTACGCCCTGGTGTTTGTGCGAAACCTCATCATTGCGGTCAAGTACGGCTACTTCCGTCCCGAGGACATCGCCCAGCTGGGCAAGCCGCCACCCGAGTGGGACGAAGAGCGTACGAACCGTCGCCTGATCTTCGCCGGCTGGAGATCGCCGGGGAACTTCCCCGGCCTCATCGAAGATGAGCTGACCTGTGCCATGGACGAGAACGACATCGCACTGCAGGGCATGTCTTTCCGTATGGGTGAGGCGACCAGCTCCCGGCTGCGTCAACACCCCACCAACGAGCTCTTTACTGCTGCCACATCATGCAACACCGAGGAGGAGGTCTCTTCGGGCTTCGTCGCGCATCAACTGATCACGCGCGCTTACTCAGTGCCGTTCCCCACCCACTACGGAGTGCTGGTCCTGCTCGTCCCCTTGATGCTTGCGGCCATCCCCGTAGTGACGCGCTGGCAGTACGGGCTGAGTCTGTTCGGGGGTGGCGGCTACTCGACCCTCGTCGCTGTTGCCGTGTTTCTTGGGTCCATCCTGGCGACCGTTCCGGTGCTTGTCTTTGGCTTGATCTCAGCGCATGACTTCAATCGTCGTGCAAAGGTGCTCTCCGCTCTGGGCAAGCTAGTGCAGTACCCGGGCCTCGCCATGGCCCAGCTGCTGGGCACCCCGGGGCCGGTGGACCAAGCCCCGGAAGGCTCCGTCGCTTCACACCAGCCTAGTCACGTGTTCGTCGACCTGAAGCACGCCGACAACGTGTTCGCCTGGATGAACTGTCGCAAGACCCTGCGCTCCTTTGGAGAGGCCTACTACCATCGGACCCAGGTCTATACGTCGATTCTCTTGGGCTATGCGTTCTTGTGCATGCTGGTGCTCAACGCAATCGTCTGGGGCCAGATGGAGCACCATGTGTCGACCATCTACTTGATCGCCATGCTTGTGCTGTCGATCGCCACGATCTCCATGGTGTCCATCACCAAGGCGACACGGCTGCAGGCCCTGAGCCGCAAGCACCGCGATGTGATCAAGAGAGAGGTCTTCTTGCACGAGAAGCACCTGCTCGAGCTGGATGCGACGACCCAGAAGGACGAGGTCGACGAGCTTCAGCATGCAAAGGCGCTGTTGCAGCAGGTGGACGAGATGATCCACTTCCAAGAAGAGATCTACAAGCCCACCACCGTCTTGGGACAGGCGGCATCTCAGAACGTCGTGAACTCCACGATGGGTGTACTGCTCGCCGGGCTGTTCTTTGCTGTGGAAGGCTTCAGCAGCGCGCTGATCGAATACGACACCCTGGGCTGGTTCCTGCCCTAGCCTTCGTGGGCTCGGTGGTGGGCCGTCGTAGGTGCTGCAGTGGGGCTTGTGGCGCCGGGCTCATCTCGCGGCGAGTCAGGAGGCCCCACCTCCGGCACATTGTCTCTCGTCAGCAGGAAGGCTCTTACCTTGCAGCGGCGAGGTGCTCGTCGACCTGCGACCAAAGATCCAGGTGAAGTCCCAGGGGGTAGCTGTATTGGGGTGGGTCCCCCGCGCCCCAGGCATTCCCCAGCAGGGCGATGGCAGCATCAATGTCTGGTCGGTAACCGCTCCAACCCACATAGCCGTTGAGGGCCCCGTTGTGTCCTTGCTCCAGAGCCTGGCCGGGGATCTCCACCACGAGGGCTCCCAGGCCCAAGGAGGCCGAGCCACTGAGCGGCATCAGGTCGTCCACCTGGGCGGCTCTCACCTGGGCGCTCAGGAAGCTTCCGCCGAAGCGCGCGCGCGTCCAATGAGCCACATCGTCAGCATCAGACACCATGCCGCCCGCGGCGCCGGCACCTGAAGGGTCCATCATGACAGGGAAGGACGCCTCGCCGAGCCAGCTGGGCACCACCCCATCCCAGCCGTCAGCAGACCCGGGCATGGTGGTGTCGTCCACGCCCGTGGGGGTCAGCACCCGGTCCGCTAGCGCTTGGCTCCAGGGCATGTCCGTCGCCACCTCGGCGACCATCGACAGCATGACGAAGTGAGAGTTGGAATAGGCTGGAGCAGCGCCAGGCTCGTTGACGAGCTCGGCCTCAGCCACAAGGGCCAGCAGCTCCTGGTTGGTCCAGGATGCTGTGTAGTTGGCCTGAAACGAAGGTGTCATGGTGTACTCCGGGACACCTGCTGTGTGTTGCAGCAAGTGACGTACGCTGATCTCGGCGCCGCGGGAGTGGCCGTCGGGGACCCATGTCTCGAAGCTGTCATCGAGCTCCACGAGCCCCTCATCGACCAGAGTCAGAATCAAGCCACCGGTGAAGGACTTGGTGATGGACGCGATGTTGAAGAGATCATCGGGCAACATCGCGCGGCTACCGTCGAGCCCTGAGGGGTGAGTGGAGCCGGCAGCGCCGACCCACACCGCCCCGTCCGCGAACTCGATGGCGGCAGTCAGTCCAGTGGCAGGCGACTCTTCCACCATGTCTTCCAGTGCCTCCTGCAGGGCGGCGACGAGCTCGGGATCGGCCTCTGGCGCCGAGTCCTCCTCGTGGGGGGATGGCGAGGCTTCGGGGCAACCCGTGAGCAACAAGAGGCCCGTGGTCTGGAGAACTGCGAGAAGAGTCTTCGTGTGCCCAGTCATGCCAGCACACTACTCGACGGCCTCCCGGACGGGAATCTGCCTGCGGGTCTGGCCTCCACTGAGTGTGGCATTGGGCGGGGACTCGCCCGGCAATGTCACCGCGCTGCCCCACGAAGTATTTGACTCATCAGTAAATAATTATTGACGTCGACGCAGGTTGAAGTTATTTACCCATCAGTAGATTTAATTCCGAACTCCATTGTTCGGTCCAGGGGAGTCAACATGCGATCACTCATTGTCCTCACCGGGCTCTTGCTTTGTGGCTGCGAACTAGGTGCGATCGCGGCTGTGCCGCCGATCGAGCACGCTGACGAATGGAGCTCCGAAGGTGGCTCCTTCGGCTTCGGGCAGGCAGAGCCCTGCGCTCCCGTCGCGAACCTATCCTGCGGCGACCGCGTGTTCGGCGACACGTCCAACTTCAACTACGGGGCCACCGACGTCCTGGACAGCTACCCCGTCGCTGTGGGGAACTACAGCGGCGCGGAGATCGCGTACTCGTTTACTGTTGACGCCACCATGACGACGGAGCTTCGCTTCATCGATCCCCAGCCGAGCCTCCTCAACCTGGACATCTTCGTCCTCTCTTCCGAGTCCAACAGCTGCACGGCTGATGCGGCCATGGCTCGCGGCTTCAACGACATCAGCTTCGAGGCCATTGCGGGACGCACCTACTACGTCGTCGTCGATGGAAGCTTCGACAACGAAGGCGCCTTCGAGCTGGAGGTGCTCTGCGATGGTGACGAGCCTTCGGAGGACGACCTCGACCTCGTACCTGAAGTCCCCGAGCAGATTCAGTGCAATGAGGACCGGGTGGCTGGCGAAGCCTACGAGCGGCTCATCGAGCTCACCGAGCTGACGTCGGAGGAGACGATCTACACCACCTTCGATCGCATCGACCGCATCGCCTCGATCTTTGAGAGCTGCGGCGACACTTGGGGGCTCTTTCCCACCACCTACCGTCACATCACACGCCGCATCATCCAGGCCATCGAGAACCACGAGATCGTAGGCACAGAGTGGGGGCACGAGATCGTGCTCGACTTTGCTGGGCGCTACTTCTTGGCCCTCAATCAGGCGCTCTTGGGAGAGACGCCCTCCTATGCCTGGGAGCAGTACTACTACCTGGCCAGCAGTCCGGATGTGTCCCGTACTCGCGCCGTGGTGGTGGCGATGATCACCCACCTCACTCTCGACCTCCCGCACGCGTTGGTCGCCATCGATAGCACCGAAGACGACGAAGACGACTACTACGTCCTGGGCGAGTTGATGATTGAGATCGTGGATGACTTCCTCGCCGATCTCAGGACCTACTACGACACCGACGCTGAGGACATCCTCCACGGCTTCTTCTTTGGGGACTGGATCGACGGGGTCTACGGTGAAGACACGACGATCACGCTGAACTACCAGACCATCCGAGCCAAGGCCTGGAACACTCGATGGCTTCTCCAGCAGCCCTGGGGCGCATGGACGGCCAACAGCGAGATCTACAGCGCCTTCTGGGCCATGGACGGCATCCTCGCGACGCTCGATGCATCGGGGACCATCTGACCCACTCGTAGAGACGGGTGCACCACAAGGGGCGAGGAGGAGCAACGATCCTCGCTAGCCCCCTCCGCTACACTTTCTGGCGGAGGTTCCTGTGCGCTCTTACTCACAACTCATTGTCGTGGCCGTCCTCGCGGTCGTCATCGCCAGCCCTGCCTGGGCTGTCCCCGCAAAGTTCACTCAACAAGGGCGCCTACTGGACCTCAGCGACCAGCCGCTGACCGGTGCACATACGCTGTCCTTCTCGCTGTACGACGCCGAGACAGCAGGGGTGGCACAGTGGTCCGAGTCGCACAGCACGGATCTGGAGTCGGGCTACTACA
>PBPL01000089.1 GCA_002724675.1 Deltaproteobacteria bacterium
AGTCGCACCGGCAAGGCTGCTGGGCGCCTGCGGCGCCGACATGGCTGATTCAGTGTAGGTCTCGGGGATCATGGGCTCGGGGATCTCGGTCTCCCAGGCCAGCTGCTCACCGTGGGCGGGTGGGCCCTCGGGTTGCTTGAAGCGTACGGCGACCCCTGGTCCCTCGTCGGCCTCGGTGCGCACGATTCGTGCACTCAGGGTGACGCTCTCGAGCAGGGGATTGCCCGGGTGGAAGATGAACACCTTGACCACATCGCCCGATCGGAGCTGCGGAGAAGGTTGCCGTGCCTGTCTGCGGATCAGGTAGGCCCCCTCTACGGAGAGGTCGTTGACATCACAGCGGACTTGGGTGCCATCACCGAGGACGATGACCGCACGACTTCGAACGTTGGAGTTCGAGGTGCGTTCGACCAGGCTGGCCTCGTGGGTGTCGGACAGTGCCTGGAGGGCGTCCTGGGTGTGTTCATTGGGTACTGCAAACGGTTGAGCGGTAAGAGCCATATCAGCGAGCCTCCGTGCAGTGCCTACCTGCAGGGGGTGTGCCAGTTTGACTCGCGTTTCACTAAGCCCTTTTATTCTAAGTACTTAGGCCTTTCTCTTTAGGTCGGCGCACGGTTGTTTTCTGCAGAGCTCCGCAGGAACGTCAACAATCAGACGGTAGTCGAACCGAGGGTCGACAAGCCGCTGACACGTTGGAGCTGTGATGTGCTCAGGAGGCGACTCGGGCGCGAAGCCGTCGCTCGCGGAGCACTTCGCTGCGCAAGCCTCGGGCAATCTCCCGCATGCCATCGACACCAATCTCTCGTCCCAGCACCTGGTTGAAGTTGGTCGTCCCGTTGATGTCGTAGGTGTACCGGTTGCCTTCGGCATCTTCGACGAACTCGATCCCGGCGACATCGACTCCCTCGCTCTTGCAGAGGGAGATGTAGCTGGCTACGAGCGGGTCGTCCGCATCGACTGGTGAGGCGGAGAACTTGGAACCACCATCGGCCGGGCAGACGTCGGGCCGCTTGGGCTGCACCTGGCAGGCATCGGAGGGGCACAACTCGAAGCCCTCTTCGGTGGAGCTCCGCATGGCCAGCACAAACTTGCCGAAGGCGACCTCGACTCGAGTGATAAACGACTGGGGAGGGCGGATGTATTCCTGGAGGATCAACTGGCGGTTGGGTCCTGGATCGAAGGAGTCCGAGTCCAAGTAGTTGGCCAGGCCTTCCACGTCGCGGAACAGTTGAATGCCGAGGCCCTTGCCACCTTGGTTGTGCTTGGTGATGAAGGGCCCGTCGAATCGACCGGCTTCTTCAAGGGCTTGGTCTCGGCCCACCACCAGAACCGTCTTGGGAGTGCGGATCCCGTGCTTCTGCAGCAGTCGGTCCTGCCGGAACTTACTGACCTCGAGCTCGAAGGCTTGGGAGCCATTGATTACTCGGCGTCCGTGACTCTCCAGCCAGAAGAGCACCTCGCGCGCTAGGCCGACGCTGTCATTGTGACCTCTGGTGTGGGACGAGGGGCTGATCCGGTTGATCCAGATGCCCTCTTCGGGGGTTGCCGAGGGGTCGAGGATCCCCTGGTCTAGCTCCACCAAACGAATGGGAAAGCCTTCAGCCTCCAGGGCTGAGACCAGGGGGGGCAACCAGGCGGGGTTCTCATAGAGGATGTGAACAGTGGGAAGGAATGATGTGTGGGACATGAGCGTCGCTCCTTGTGTAGTCCGATGTTGTTGGGTGCGACGCTTCAGAACAAAAAAAACGCCGCCGCGGGCTTTCGACCGGGGCAGCGATTAGCGACGAATCAGTCGTTAATTCAGTGTGCCCCGGTCTCCGGACAGGTACAACAGCAACAAGCGCAGAGGGCTCTGCTGAGGAGGAGTCCGTAGTGGGTGCACGACGCGTTCACGAGAGCCAACATAGTGCCCGTTGGCCCAATTGTCAATTGCAAGTCAATTATCGCTGCCGTCGCAGTCCTCGTCGACGCCGTTGCCGGGGATCTCGGTGGCGTTGGGGTGGATCTGGTCGTTGGCATCGTTGCAGTCCTCGCCGTACTCGCTGAAGCCGTCTCCGTCATCATCGGACAAGGTGGTGCCTTCATCGACCAGCTCATCACAGTCGTCGTCGACTCCGTTGGCAGCCTCTGTGGCTCCCGGATGAACTGTGGACACCTGGTCTTGGCAGTCATCCCCCACGGGGCTCGTGCAGCTGGGCTCCACGCTGCCTGCGCAGGGGCTCGTCTCGCAGTAGCAGTCTCCATCGTCGTCGTAGTACTCCGTACCTTCATCGACGATGCCGTTGCAGTTGTTGTCTATGGCGTCGCCTAGCTCGGGAGCGGCCGGGTGGCGGGCGGCATCGTCGTCGTCGCAGTCTCCCCCCACTTCGGCGAACCCGTCCTGGTCATGGTCGATCTCACCGGTGCCGTCGTCGACGATCCCGTCGCAGTCGTCGTCAATGCCGTTGTAGGTCTCGTCCGCTCCGGGGTGAATGGTCGCATCGTCGTCCACACAGTCGCCCTCTGCTTCACTCAGCCCATCGCCATCGTCGTCGTAGTCGTCGGTCCCCTCATCGATGGTGTCGTCACAGTCGTTGTCTAGGTTGTCGGCGAGCTCGGGAGCTCCAGGGTGGATCCCTTCGTCGGTATCGTCGCAATCACCGCCGCACGGAGAGAAGCCGTCCCCATCGCTGTCATCGTTCGGTGCTAGGTCCGAATCACACTCGATGTTGCCCAGCAAGGTGACCGCGACCTGAGTGGCGTCGGGATCGTTCAACTCCAGCGTCAATGTTCCATGGGCCGCCGCGCCAGCTCCGGGCTCGAACGCGATGTCCACTTCCAGCGGCTCGAGGCTTGTGGCTGTTAGAGGTGGCTCGGCATCCTCGGGAAGCACGATCGCGAAGTGACCGGCTGGATCGTCCAGGGTGATCGCTTCTAGGGTGACGGGCACGCTGCTCTCACTGGCGATCTGGACCGGGAGGGTTGAGGCCGCCGTACCAAAGTCCAACGTCAGCGGGTAGACGCGTGCCATGGGTCGGCCCGCTTGGCCACGGACGACCACTGTTCGCTGATTGGCATCTCCAGAGTCGGAGTTGATGACCAGATCCGTGGTGTGCAGGCCAATCTGCGCTGGGCTGTAGGTGATCTGCACCTCGAGGCCCTCGCCCCGTGCAAGCGAGAAGCTCGTCTCGCCCTCCAGTGAGAACAGACTCTGGTCGCCTCCCTGCAGTGACATGCTGGGAACGTGCAGCGAGTAGCTGCCCACATTGTCCAGGTAGACCGGCACCGTGACGCTGTCCCCAGGCGCGATGGAGCCTAGATCGATGACCCCCGGCGTCACGCTGAGATCGGAGAGCCCGGCTCCAACGGTGATGTCTGACTTGCAGGCGCTGCTCAGCAGCAGCATGACGAGGAGGCCGGCCCGGGCCACAGGGGCCGCCGACCCACCCTGGTGAGTCTTGCCCATGGATGGGCGCGCTCGTGACCGGCGACGCCGAAAGCCCATGACACCGAAAGCCAGCGCTACCGAGATCCAGCCGGAGGGCTGCACTGGGGTCGCGGCGCCACACCTGCCGCAGCCGCCGCAGCTAGAGGGGCGGACGTCGATGTTGATGGACCCTTCGTCCTCGCAGTCCTCGTCGACTTCTTCGTCGCAGTTGTTGTCCAGTTCGTCGTCGCAGACTTCCTCGGCCTCTGGGGATGTCCATGGGTCGGTATCGTCACAGTCGCCCTCGTCCGCTGACAGGCCATCGCCGTCGTTGTCCCAGGCAGAGGTCCCCTCGTCGATCCTGCCGTCACAGTCCTGGTCGATGGCGTCCGCTTGCTCTGGCGCTCCCGGGTGGATCGTGGGGTCGCTGTCGTCGCAGTCGCCGCCGAACTCTGAGAATCCATCTCCGTCGTCGTCGGCGGCATCGGTGTTCTCGTCAACCTGTCCATCGCAGTTGTCATCGATGCCGTTGAGCAGCTCGGGTACATCCGGTGCCAGGGCTGGATCGGAGTCGACACAGTCGCCGTCCAACTCTGAGTAGCCATCTCCGTCGTCATCGTAGGCTTCGGTTTCGTTGTCCACGATGCCATCGCAGTCATCATCCAGGTCGTTGACGGTCTCACTCGCGCCGGGGTGGACCTCAGGGTCGCTGTCGTCGCAATCGCCCGCGCCGACAGACCAGCCGTCCTCATCCTCGTCGTCCGGTCCGTCGTAGCCGTCCGTCAGTCCGTCGCAGTTGTCATCGATGCCATCGGGCTCGTCTTCGCTGTCTGTGGCGTCGGGATGGATCGACTCGTCCTCGTCATCGCAATCCCCTGGCTGGGGCTCGTCACAGTCGGGGTCGGTACTGCCTAGACAGGACTCGGCCTCGCAGTAGCAGTCCCCATCGTCGTCGTAACTTGCTGTGTCGTTGTCCACGACGCCGTCGCAGTCGTTGTCGATCTCGTCTTCGATCTCGAGGGCTGCGGGGGGAATGTCCTCGTCGTCGTCATCGCAGTCGGATGGGGACAGGGGGTCGTCGGGGTCGCCCAGCTCAGTGAATCCATCTCCGTCATCGTCGTAGGCTTCGGTCTCTTCATCGACCGTTCCATCGCAGTCATTGTCGACACCGTCGTACACCTCGGGAGCGGTGGGGTAGGTGATCTCAGCGCCCGGATGCGTCAGAGGAGAGCTCTCCCAGCAGTCCGCAGGGGAGTCGCAAGGTCGCCACGAGTCCTCATCCTCGTCCACTTCGTCCACGGGCACGACACCGTCGCAGTTGTCGTCGACCCCGTTGCAGCTCTCGGTGCCCACCGCTGGCGACACATTGGCGTCGTCGTCGTCGCAGTCGGTGTCGACCTCGGATTCGCCCGCGTCCGTACAGTCGCCGTCTGAGGCCAGCACCGTTGTGGACGAGCCGTAGCTGTCTCCATCCAGGTCTTCGAAGCACGAGATCGTCTCGAACCCGCTGCAGTCCTGGTCGACACCGTCATCTGCTGTGTCGGGCGCCCCCGGGTACACGGTGTCGTCGGTGTCGTCGCAGTCCGTGTCCAGGTCGGACTCGCCTGTGTCTGCGCAGTCTCCGTCGTCTGCGGTGATGGTCGTGGTGGAGCCGAAGCCGTCTTCGTCGGAGTCTTGGAAACAACGGACTGTGTCGAAGCTGTTGCAGTCCTGATCGATGGCGTCGCCTGTCGTCTCGGGCGCGCCCGGGTAGATCGAGCCGTCGTCGTCGTCGCAGTCCGTGTCGAGGTCCGACTCGCCGATGTCTGTGCAGTCGCCATCACTTGCCGTGATGGTGGCCGTTGACCCGAAGCCATCTTCATCGAGGTCTTGGAAGCAGGTGATGGTGTCCCAACCGTTGCAGTCCTGGTCGATTCCGTCGTCGGGAGTCTCGGTGCCTCCAGGATTTCCATCGCCGGCTGGGTAGCTGTTGGGGTCGGTGTCGTCACAGTCCTGGTCGTTGATGGACTCGCCATCATCGGCACAGTCTCCATCGGCGGCGCTGATCGCTACGGTTGACCCGAAGCCATCCAGGTCGAGGTCTGCGAAGCAGGTGAGTGTGTCGAAACCGTCGCAGTCCTGATCGATGCCGTCGGCAATGATCTCCGTGCCGCCGGGCTGATCACCTACGGGTGGATAGCTGTCAGCTCTGGTGTCGTCGCAGTCCGTATCCAGGTAGGACTCTCCTGAGTCATCGCAGTCCCCATCCGCTGCCGTGATGGTGACGGTCGTCCCAAACCCATCCAGATCGAGGTCTTCGAAGCAGGTGATGGTGTCGAAGCCGTTGCAGTCCTGGTCGATGCCATCGTCGGGAGTCTCGGTGCCTCCAGCGCTACCATCGCCAGCGGGGTAGATGTCGGGGTCGTCGTCGTCACAGTCCTGATCGTTCACGGACTCGCCATCGTCCGCGCAGTCTGCATCTTCTGCCGTGACGGTGACGGTTGAGCCGAAGCCGTCTTCATCGAGGTCCTCGAAGCACTCGATGCTGTCTACCGAGTTGCAGTTCTGGTCCAAGCCATCGCCGGGGGGATCGGCAGCGTTGGGATTGAACTCGGCGTCGGTGTCGTCACAGTCCTGGTCATTGATGGACTCGCCTGGATCATCACAGTCCCCATCATCTGCTGTGATGGTGGTGGTGGATCCGAAGCCGTCTTCATCGAGGTCTTCGAAACAACTGATGGAGTCGGTGCCGCTGCAGTCTTGGTCGAAACCGTCGTCGGCAATCTCCGTTCCTCCTGGTTGGCTGCCTTCGGGTGGGTAGCTATCGGCTCGCGTGTCGTCGCAGTCGGTGTCCACCTCGGACTCACCTGGGTCGGTGCAGTCTCCATCATCTGCTGTGATGGTCGCGGTGGAACCAAATCCATCCAGGTCGAGGTCTTCGAAGCATGTGATGGTGTCGAAGCCGTTGCAGTCTTGGTCGATGCCATCGTCGGGGATCTCGGTGCCTCCCGGCTGACCATCGCCCGCAGGGTAGATGCCACTGTCTCCATCGTTGCAGTCCTGATCGTTCACGGACTCGCCAGCGTCTGCGCAGTCGCCGTCCACGGCTGTGATGGTGACGGTGGAACCAAAGCCATCGCCATCGAGGTCTTCGAAGCAGGAGATGGTGTCGAAGCCGTTGCAGTCCTGGTCGATGCCGTCGTCTGGGGTCTCGGTTGCGCCGGGGTAGATGGTGTCGTTGCCATCGTTGCAGTCTTGGTCGGAGGCGGACTCGCCTGTGTCCGTGCAGTCGCCATCATCTGCTGTGATGGTGGTGGTGGATCCGAAGTCGTCGTCATCGACGTCTTGGAAGCATGTGATGGTGTCGAAGCCGTTGCAGTCCTGGTCGATGCCGTCGTCTGGGGTCTCGGTTGCGCCGGGGTAGATGGTGTCGTCGGTGTCGTTGCAGTCTTGGTCTGAGGTGGACTCGCCTGTGTCCGTGCAGTCGCCATCATCTGCTGTGATGGTGGTGGTGGATCCGAAGTCGTCGTCATCGTCGTCTTGGAAGCATGTGATGGTGTCGAAGCCGTTGCAGTCCTGGTCGATGCCGTCGTCGACGGTCTCGGTTGCGCCGGGGTAGATGGTGTCGTCGGTGTCGTCGCAGTCGTCTGTGCACGGCACAGTGTCCTGGTCCGCATCCAGTGGGAAGCATGAGACATACAGTCTGGCGGAAGCCGAGACGGCGCTGACGACACCGTGCTGCAGGGGCCTGGCTACGAAGTTGGGCGCTTGGGTCTCCACCAGGACGCGGAGAACGATGTTGTCTCCCTCGGCGTTGTCCGCTGCCATGTCCCACGTCAGTTGATGCTCTTCTCCGTCGTCGTCTGCGGTCAGATCCGTCGTGTCGCCCGAGACCGTTGCTGGCAGCCAACTGCCGCCCCCGCTGAGCGAGTACTCGAGGCGCACCGTGGGGGCCGGATCGCCCTCCGGGTCGGTCAGGACAAACGGCACGACGACGTTGGCGCCGATCGTGACCGTGCCGGCCGACATGCCCCCAGGGGCGTTTGCCGTCGTGTCTAGGTCGCCGACGCGCACGATCGTGGGATTGTTGGGCAGCCGGGCTGTCGTGTGTCGGTGATTGACGTAGATGCGGTCTGCAACACCCGCGGCTGCTGAGGCGAGGTCGGGGTCACCGTCTGCATCCATGTCTCCCCAGGCAGAGGCGTTGCTGGTGTGACTCTCGCTCGAGCTCCAACTGGCGCTTGTCTCGAGGCCATCGCCTTGGTTCCGGTAGATGCGCTCTGGAGGGCTGCCCAGGCTTGAGGTCGCCAGGTCCATGTCGCCGTCGCCGTCGAAGTCGGAGAACGAGAGACTCCGTGTGGGCCCGGCCTCTGTGGAGGTCCAGCTGGCGGTGGCTTCTAGGGTGCCGCCGTCATTGAGGTAGACCTGATCCACTTGATTGTTGTTGCCCACCGCCAGGTCGAGGTCGCCATCGCCATCGATGTCGCTCCAGGCCACAGAGCGGGAGTTGCTGGCCTCGGTGGAGGTCCAGACAGAGGTCAAGGCTCCGCCGTTGTTCTCGTACAGGCGGTTTGCGCTGCCGTCGTTTCCTACCGCGAGGTCTAGGTCTCCGTCGTTGTCCACGTCGCCCCAAGCAACCGATTGCGTGTCCTCGTTTTCGGGTGATGTCCAGTGCAGAGACAGGCTGCCGCCGTCATTGATGTAGAGCCGGTTCCCAGTGAATGCGCTCGTGTTGGCGACCACCAGATCGAGGTCTTGATCTCCGTCGAAGTCTCCCCAAGCGAGGTCTGGCGAGGAGTCGGTCTCGGTGGAGGTCCAGGCTGAGATCAAGTCTCCGCCGCTGTTCTCGTAGACCCGGGTCGGCTGGCCTTGGTTTGCCACACCGAGGTCCAGATCTCCGTCTTGGTCGAAGTCGCCCCAGGCGACGGCCTGAGTGTTCTCCAATTCGAGTGAGGACCACGCTGGGGATGAAGCGACCTCGCCACCCTCGTTGGCGTAGACACGATTGGATGCATTGCCGCCGCCTATGGCGACCGCGAGGTCCAGGTCTCCGTCTCCGTCCCAGTCTCCCCAGGCGACATCCTGGCTGTTGTCGGTGTCATCAGCGCTCCAGCTGGCAACCGGGCCTGTGGAGATGTTGGTGTAGACGAGGTTTGATACGCCGTAGTCGCCCACGACCAACTCGGGGGCACCGTCGCCGGTGAGGTCGCCCCAGGTCATCGAGTGGGAGCGACTGCCCGTCAGCGGATCTGCTGCGGTCCAAGCGAGGGAGAGGGTGCCGCCATCATTTTCGAAGACCTTCTCCTGGCCGGGCGAGACTGCGTGGGAGATGGCCAGGTCCAGGTCGCCGTCCCCATCCCAGTCAGCCCAGTCCACGGAGTGCGCATTGAATGTGATGGGCGAGCTCCAGGCTAGGCTGAGATCACCTCCTGAGTTCTCATACACTCGCGACTGACCGGTCTCGTTTCCAAAGGCGAGGTCCGGATCGCCGTCATCGTCCCAGTCACCCCAGGCCACGGAGAGGCTGGGGTCGGTCTCGGTGGACACCCACGCAGAGGTCAGGGTGCCGCCGTCGTTCTCATAGACGCGGTTGGCCGAGCCCACGCCGCCGTTGGCGACGGCCAGGTCCAGGTCGCCGTCCCCATCCCAGTCAGCCCAGGCTACAGCGCGGCTGTTGTCTGCTTCGTCGCTGGTCCAGATACTTGTCAGATCACCTGCATCATTGGTGTACAGACGATTTGCTGAGCCGTAGGAGGCGGTCGCCAGGTCGAGATCGCCGTCGTTGTCCCAATCGCCCCAGGCCAGGTCGCGGGTGAACTCACTGTGTGTGGACGTCCAGGCGAGGACCAGTGTCCCCCCGTTGTTCGTGTACACCCGGTCGTCACCTAGGCCGTTGCCGGTGGCCAGGTCCAGGTCTCCGTCGTTGTCCCAGTCTCCCCACGCCAGAGCCTCCGTTGCATCCAGTTCACTGGACTCCCAGATAGGAAGGAAGGTCCCCGCGTCGTTCTCGTAGATGCGGTTTCCTGTGGCACTGGGACCGGTGTCGTTGTTGCCGACTGCGATGTCCAGGTCCCCGTCCTGGTCCAAGTCAGCCAGAGCTACTGCGTACGTGTTGTCCTCTTCTGTCGACGACCAACTGAACGCTGTGTCGAGGATGGCGGCCTGGTGGGTGCCCAGAACGGTCTTGTTCGGTTCGGAGCAGCCCGAGGTCATGAGCGAGCTTCCAGCGAGAACTGCCGTGGCCAATCGAAGGATGAGTGTCCTGGTACACATCCGCATCACCCGTGTCGGCTCGGGAGTCGGCGCCCCAGGAGTGGCCTTCTGGGCCACGGCTGTCACCATCACTCCCGACTCAAGCTGTGGCGTTCAGTCTGACCTGCCGCCTCTTTCCCTGGGCCCTGATCATAGGAGCCCAGTGTCGCTGACGACGGTGGCTTTCTGTCAACCAGAGGTGTCGTCGTCGTCGGCTGAGTCGTCGTCGTCGGCTGTGTCGTCGTCGTCGGCTG